>JBNMMB010000039.1:0-30957 GCA_050875105.1 Prevotella sp.
AAAGTGGCCTAATCGAGTTGCGATAGATATCGAATCGAGACTCGATAGATATCTTATCGAGACTCGATAGATGCTTAACGGAGACTCGATAAGATATCTATCGCAAAACCCTGAGCATGCGCAGAGTTTTCCGCAAGGCATATTTTCTCTTATTGCTCTGAGTATCAGTAATTTGCGTAAAACCCTCTCAGAATCGCGTATTTGCGAGCAAAAGGACTCGTGATTGATTTCAAGCGATTCTCAGAAGACTTTTTGTTAGAATATTTGATATGCGAGTTCGGCTAATTACATCATAAATGATAGTCCCCACCTATGATCAATTGTTTCTCCTGTATGGGCCAGTCTGCCCCTTGCGAAGTTTATGTGTTGCGCCTAGCTCCTTACTGCTGTCGATTAGTAACCTTCACGATCATGTGTGTTACGATAATGCATGTCGAGCCTATGATGGGTAAGCATGCATAACCGATCATGGAACAAAGCTTGCTCGCGCAAGGGAATTCGCAAACGAGTGGCCGTTGTTTGCCAACCGCTCACTACCTTTTTGACTTCGCTGATGATTGATTGTGCCACATCGGTGCTGAGCATGTAGTCTTCACAAGCGTCGAGCAAAAGTTCCAAATCAGCATGGTTGCTGGTCTTGCTGATCAACAGGCTCTGATATTCGTTCAAAGTCGGATTCATGTCATAAGCTGGTGATAGTGTCCACCCTTTGGGCGTCAATAAGAAACCATGGTTTCGAAAATGATCATCCGAATTGCCTATGCAGATGTTGAAAGCCACCCTGCGATAAAGTTCCTGAATGTTTTGTTCTACATCACAACAACCTTGCAGGATGAAGTCTACAATGTCGAGATAGCCATGCCCGCTTTGCGCATTGTCGCCATCGCTCAATCCCAACAATGACATGGCTGAAGCAAAATGTATCCGTCGTCCGTCGTCCGTCCTGTCAAAGCGTTTGGAAAGAAGTGTGTGGTATTTACCCAATCCTGTCATCACACGTGTCTGAGCCACATGAATGCCCGCCTCCTTAGCCAAGAGATGAGCAAAATGTTCCCAAAGCGCAGCGTCGTAGTCATCTTTGCGAGAAGGAAATTTGGCGATGCACAGTTTTCCCTGTTCATCGAGCACACTAGCCTTTGGCCGTGCGCCACCCAATGACGATCCGGGCTGAATGAGCTGTGCTATCCATTTCTTATCAGGCAGAATGTTTTCTTCTTCCGATTTTTCCAATTCTTGCGAGGCATAAATGAGGTCTCGAATGGCTGTTAGAGGAGGAATCTTGAGCATAGGCGAGACATTGATGAAGTCACCAGCTTCTTCTTGCTTGAATCGAAAACCGCCCATTCTTGAGAAATCGTCAATCCCCATGAGATAGTCGAAGGAAGACAGGTTGCGTGGAGGTCTCTTTTCCTCTTCAGAGAGCAATTGTTCTCTTCTCTTGAGTAAGGTTCTTCCCCACCGATCAGGCAAGGCGTCAGAAAAGCAACCGAAGATGTCTTTCCCTGGTTGTGTGTACTGTAGGCCAGGGTAGTTGTGTAGGTCGTCTGACAGTTGGATGTCCATATGTGATGCGAGCCAATGTTTGTCATACTTAAATGCGTAGCTGTCAGCACCGCGCAATTTCTCGTAGCACAGCTCGCCCACGCGTTCAGGTTTGTCAAACCAGTCGAAGTCGGCAAAAACAATCAATCTCTCCATGTCTTATTCTTTTTGCGAAGCCCTTTTGCGCACTTTGAGGCCCAAGTCTTGGATGGTTCTTCCGAGCGGGTCGTCTTTGGCAATCAGCAAGATGTCATCGTCCAGTTGGAGGGCGTAGAGCACCCGTAGGTAGATGCCGATAGAGACTGTGGGAAGTCCCTTCTCCACCTTGTTGAGCGTCACCTCGGAGCATGATGCCCTCTCAGCAACCTGGGCCATACTGAGGTTGCGTCGCAGGCGAGCGAGTTTGATTTGCTCGCCCACAATCTCCATCTTCTGTGCCAACTTCCTGGGAAGTCTTGTGGCCATCGTTCTTTTCGTCACGTTTCTGTAACTTTAATTATAATTTGCAAATATAGGAAATAGTATTCATTATATGATGGGTTACGCGTAATTATTAGAAAATATTAATACTTGTTTCGCTTCACCAAGGAAAAACCCGATGCAGACGCTTCTGCACCGGGCTTTCTACCTAAATGTTATAAGCAACGTACTACCTAATAAATGAACCAAATTTAGCTTTTGATGCTGCAAATATAGTCAATCTCCACCGCAACGACTCGCAAGATTATCCACAAGAATGGCAAAATGATGGCAGGCTGGACGATTTTTGCAACATTTGGACGGATTTTATCGCCACTTACCCATATTTCTGCGTATCTTTGTAAGCGTAAAGGCAAGGCCACGAAGACCACCTGCCACTAACCAGTAAACAATCATTAGCATAGCCTATGCGCCATATTCTGAAAACAACCCTCTTGTTGCTCCTTGCAGCACTGCCCCTCACCACACGGGCCAAGAGCTATCTCGTGAAGTCGCCCTCCGGACGCGTGGCCGCCGCCGTCACCCTCGGCCAGGGCGCCACCATCGCCGTCAGCCTCGACGGCCACACGCTGCTCACGGCACGCGACATCAACCTCACCCTGGCCGACGGCCAGAAAGCCCTCATGGGCGACCGCGGCCTCAAGACCAAGCGCACCAAGACCAACCAGACCATCGACGCCCCCTTCTACCGCCAGCGACAGATACGTTTCGAGGCCAACGAGCTCGACCTGCTCGCACCCAGCGGCTTCGGCCTCCGCGTGGTGGCCTCCAACGAGGGCGTGGCCTACCGTTTCTATACCACGCGTACGGGAAAGACCGTCATCGCCGATGAGCAGGCCGACTATCACTTCGGCGCCGCCCACCGCGCCTGGCTCTCGCCCACGACCAACGCGAAGAACCCCTTCCAAATGGCCTTCCAGAACATCTATCACGACACCACGCTCGACACCGTCGACTCGCTCAGCGCCCTGCCCGCCTTCCTGCCCGCCACCGTCGACTGCGGGGCGGCCAAGGTGACACTCCTCGAGAGCGACGCCCATGCCTATCCCGGCATGTGGGTCAAGGCCGACGGCAAGGGATCGCTACACGCCCTCTTCGCACCCTATCCCAAGCGCATGGACTATCATCCCTGGCGACACATGACCTATGTGGGTGCCACTGAGCCCTTCATCGCCCAGTCGACAGGGGCGCGCACCTATCCCTGGCGCGTCATCGAGGTCAGCGAGAAAGACACCGACATGCCCACGGCCAACATGGTGTATGCCCTGGCTGAGCCCAACCGCATCGGCGACACGTCGTGGATCAAGCCCGGCAAGGTGAGCTGGGACTGGTGGAGCGACTGGAACCTCAAGGGCGTAGACTTCCGCGCGGGCATCAACACCGACACCTATCTTTATTATATAGACTTCGCCGCCAAGCACGGACTGGAGTACATCATCCTCGATGAGGGCTGGTACGACTCCAACAAGGGCGACATCATGCACCCCATTGACGACGTTGACCTGCCGCGCCTCGTCAGCTATGCCAATGAGCGCCACGTGGGCATCATCCTCTGGGCCGTGTTCAACGTCATCGACGAGCACCTCGAGGAGGCCTGCAGCCACTATGCACAGATGGGCGTCAAGGGCTTCAAGGTCGACTTCATGGACCGCAACGACCAGACCGCCTTCGAGATGGTGGAGCGCCTGGCCGACTGTTGCGCGCGCCACCACCTCGTGCTCGACCTCCACGGCATCTACACACCCACGGGCCTCAACCGCACCTATCCCAACATCCTCAACTTCGAGAGCGTGTTTGGCATGGAAGAGGTGAAGTGGGGCACACTCAAGAACGACCACCCGCGCTACGACGTCACCTTCCCCTTCATCCGCATGCAGGCCGGCAGTGTCGACTTCACGCCGGGCGCCCTGCGCAACGGCACGCGCAAGGACTGGTTCGCCTCCTACACCAAGCCCATCAGCCAGGGCACCCGTTGCCACCAGGCCGCCGAGTATGTGGTCTACGACTCGCCGCTCACCATGCTGGCCGACGTGCCGACGAGCTATGAGAGCGAACCGCAGTACACCGCCTTCCTGGCCAGCCTGCCCACCGTGTTCGACAAGACGACGGTCGTCGACGGACAGATCGGCAGCCACATCGTCACACTCCGACAGAAGGGCGACGTGTTCTATCTTGGCGGCATGACCTGCTGGGACGAGCGCGACGTCAGCGTGGCACTCTCCTTCCTGCCCAAGGGCACGACCTACAAGGCCACACTGCTCACCGACGGCATCAACGCCGACCGCAACGCCGAAGACTACCGGTTGGACTCACGCCAGGTGACGGCCGCCGACAGCCTGCCCATCCACATGGCGTCGGGTGGTGGTTTCGTGGTGGTCTTGCAGCCAGCCACACGCTGATTCACAGGCCACCGGACCAACGATTAACAATAACAAAACCATAAAGACAAAGACATGAGACATTCCATCATCATGACCTTGGCGGCAGCCGCCCTGATTGCCGTCCCCGCATCGGCACAGAAGAAGAACACGTCGGCGGGCTATCCCATCACACCCGTGCCCTTCACACAGGTGAAGGTGCCGGCACAGAGCTTCTGGGGCCAGCGCCTCGAGGCCAGTCGCAAGGTGACCATTCCGCTCGCCTTCTCGAAGTGTGAGAGTGAGGGCCGCTACAAGAACTTCGAGCGTGCGGCCGAGAACCTCAAGACACACGCCAACAACGTCGATGTGCAGAAGGTGATGCCTTACTCCTTCGACGACACCGACCCCTACAAGACCATCGAGGGTGCTAGCTACATCCTCCAGACCTATCCCGACAAGAAGCTCAAGGCTTACATCGACTCGGTGCTCAACATCATCGCTCCCGCGCAGGAGCCCGACGGCTATCTCTACACCGCCCGCACGCAGAATCCCGCACACCCCCATCCCTGGGCTGGCGCCACACGCTGGTCGAAGGAGGAGGACCTCAGCCATGAGCTCTACAACCTCGGACACATGGTCGAGGGCGCCGTGGCACACTGGCAGGCCACGGGCAGCCGCAAGTTTCTCGACATCGCCATCCGCTACGCCGACTGCGTGGTGAAGGAGGTGGGCGCTGCAAAGGGACAGGCCTGCGTGGTGCCCGGACACCAGATCGCCGAGATGGCCCTCTGCAAGCTCTACCTGGCCACAGGCAACAAGAAATACCTCGATGAGGCCAAGTTCTTCCTCGACTATCGCGGCAAGACCGAGATCCGCCAGGAATACTCGCAGAGCCACAAGCCGGTGGTGGAGCAAGACGAGGCTGTGGGCCACGCCGTGCGCGCCGCCTACATGTATGCCGGCATGGCCGACGTGGCGGCCCTCACGGGTGACACGGCCTACATACACGCCATCGACCGCATCTGGGACAACATCGTCAGCAAGAAACTCTATATCACGGGCGGCATCGGCGCCACAGCGTCGGGCGAGGCCTTCGGACCCAACTATTACCTGCCCAACATGAGCGCCTACTGTGAGACCTGCGCCGCCATCGGCAACGTCTACGTCAACTACCGCTTGTTCTTGCTCCATGGTGACAGCAAGTATTACGACGTGCTCGAGCGCACCCTTTACAACGGCCTCATCAGCGGCGTCAGCCTCGACGGCGGCGGCTTCTTCTATCCCAACCCCTTGCAGTCGATGGGCCAGCACCAGCGCCAGGCGTGGTTCGGCTGCGCCTGCTGCCCCAGCAACATCTGCCGCTTCATCCCCTCACTGCCGGGCTATGTCTATGCCGTGAAGGACAACAACCTCTACGTGAACCTCTTCCTCTCCAACACCGCAACGATGAAGGTGGGTGGCAAGAGCGTCACCGTCAGCCAGCAGACGGGCTATCCCTATGATGGCAACATCAACGTGCAGGTGACGAAGGGCAGTGGCGCCTTTGGCATGAAGATCCGCATACCTGGTTGGCTCAAGAACCAGCCCGTGCCCTCCAACCTCTACACCTACTCTGACACCAAGCGCCTCTCCTACACGGTGCTCGTCAACGGCAAGCCTGTCAGCGCCTCTGTCACCGACGATGGCTACTACACCATCAACCGCAAGTGGAAGGCTGGCGACAAGGTGCAGGTACACTTCGACATGGAGCCACGCACCGTGCGTGCCAACAACAAGGTGGAGGCCGACCGCGGCATGATCGAGGTGGAGCGCGGACCGCTGGTCTACTGCGCTGAGTGGCCCGACAACAACTTCGACATCAAGGAGGTGCTCGTCAACCAGGAGCCGACCTTCAAGCTCGGCACCAAGACGCTCGACACCTTCATCCCCGAGGCCAGCAAGCAGAAGCTCGCCGACTGGCGCGGACAGACCCTCACCACGCTGACCACCGACGCACAGACGCTGGCCTTCGACAAGGCGGGCAAGCTCACCACCAAGGACGTCACGCTGACGCTCATCCCCTACTATGCCTGGGCTCACCGCGGCAATGGCGACATGAAGGTGTGGCTCGCACAAGACCTGAAGGCCACCAGTCCCTCGCAGCCGGCCACACTGGCCAGCCAGAGCAAGATCGAGTCGTCCATGCGCCTGCCCTCGCTGCAGAGCATCAACGACCGACTGGTGCCGAAGGACGCCACCGACCGTTCCATCCCCTACACCCACTGGTGGCCGAAGAACAACACCACGGAGTGGATCAGCTACACCTTCCCGGAGGCGGCCACCGTGCAGAGTGCCACCGTCTACTGGTTCGACGACCAGCCCTGGGGCGGATGCACCGTGCCCGACAGCTGGAAGATCTACTACAAGGACGCACAGGGACAGTGGCAGCCCGTGGCCCATCCCGACGCTTATCCCGTGGAGAAGGGTGCCGCCTGCACCGTCAACTTCGACCCGGTGAAGACCACGGCCGTGAAGCTCGAGGTGAAGATCAACGAGCGTCTCTCAGCCGGCGTCTACGAGTGGAGCGTGAAGTAACACAATGAACAGACACAGGGCGAACGGCCCATCAAAGCCTTCGCCCATCGACCCCATAGGGGGAGGATAACAACTCTCGGGGAGGCAGGCCCATCCAGCATGGCGCCAGCCTCCCCACTTTGTTGATGTCCAAAAGCCATTTCAGCTCGTCCTTTTTGCTAAATTATTCAAGTTTAGGATTTAGGGGGCGAGTGCAGCCCGCACTGGACAAATCGAAAGGAGCCTGTCAAGACAAATCCGCTTGAATAAATTACCCTCTGCTTATCCTCGAAAAAGTGTGGAGTTTTCCCATTTGTATCATCGAAAAAGTGTAGTGCTTCGCTGTTTTTATCATCGAAAAAGTGTAGAGTTTGCTTGTTTTTATCATCGAAAAAGTGTGATATTTCCTTGCTTTAATCATCGAAAAAGTGTATTTTTGCAGCAAAAACATTTGAGCAAAAGGTATTTATGAAAAGAAAGATATATGACCAGCTGTTGAGCTGGAAAGAGAATAAGGATAGAAAGCCCCTGATCCTCCTAGGCGCACGACAAGTCGGAAAGACTTGGATTATGCAACATTTCGGTAAACAGGAGTATGCGAAGGTGGCCTATGTGAACTGTGACGATGAGCCACGGATAAGGCAACTTTTTGAATTGGATTACGACATCTCCCGGATTGTCATAGCTTTGCAAGCGATTACGGGCGTCAAGATTACGCCAGGCGATACGCTCATTATCTTGGATGAGATACAAGAAACGCCAAGAGGATTGCATAGTCTCAAATACTTCTGCGAGAAAGCTCCGCAATACCATGTTATGGTGGCAGGTTCACTCCTTGGCGTCACATTGGGCAAAGGGGAGTCTTTCCCTGTCGGAAAGGTGGACATGTTGCCTATGTATCCCATGGACTACGAGGAGTTTCTGGATGCCATGGGAAAACACGAATGGGTGGAGTTGCTTCACTCCGGATATTGGGCGCTAATTGATACCATGATGCCCAAGATGGTGGAACAGTTGCGGCAATACTACTTCGTGGGTGGTATGCCAGGCGTGGTGAGTAAGTATGTGGCAAATGCCGACCTTAAGCAGGTACGTACTTTGCAACAGGAAATATTGGAGTCGTATAAGCGAGACATCTCTAAGCACACCACCGCCAGTGAGTCAACAAGGATTAGACTGGTGTTGGAGTCTTTACCTGCTCAGCTTGCGAGGGAGAACAAGAAGTTTGTTTATGGCGCAGTCAAAAAGAGTGGGCGAGCTAAAGAGTTCGAAACGGCTATTCAATGGTTGCAAGACGCTGGCATCGCCTACAAGGTCAATCGCATCAAGGAACCCAAGTTGCCCCTTAAGTTCTACGAGGATTTTGATGCGTTTAAATTGTTCTTGTTGGATTGTGGACTCTTGGGATGCATGACGGATACTCCTGCTGACCAAATGCTCATTGGTGACAATGTCTTTACAGAGTTCAAGGGCGCCCTTACAGAGCAGTATGTCTTGCAACAGTTACAGGTCTTGGGGTTCTCACCTTATTATTGGAGCAATAGTAAGACTCCAGCGGAGATCGACTTTGTCATACAGGAAGGAAGCCGTGTGATACCCATTGAAGTGAAGGCCGAGGAAAATGTGCGGGCCCGCTCGCTGGCGCAATTCGTTAAGGACAACCCACAGTTGAAGGGCTTGCGCTTTTCCATGAAGGGTTATGTGAATCAGGAGTGGATGGAGAATGTGCCTCTACCGGCCATCGACGCCTATTTTTCACATTCCGAGACGGGCAACAGTGATAAGCTGGAGTGATAGTCTGTGGCTTGCTCCCACACGCAACGGCGCTGCGTCCCGTGGGCATACATACAAAAAACGGACAAATGCTTTGTTAAGAGAACAAAAGCATTTGTCCGTTTCTCTTTATGCCCGGCCTTGCTTCAAGGCGCGGGCCTTATCGCTGGGCTCAGCGCTTGACGGGCATGATCATGAAGCGCATGGAGTAGTCGGCGTTGTTCTTGATCTCATACTCCTTCAGCGGCTGTGGGCCACAACTGGCGTTGCCGAGACCACGCTGGATGCAGTCGAGGGTGAGCACCACCTCGTCGCGACGGATCTTGTCGAGGTCGTGGCCATACTTCACACGCCAGAGGTCGCGGTCGGTGTAGTGCTGCGCGGAGAAGTCGATGGTGCCGTCGGCCACGATCTTCAGGCCGCGGCCCTCGCCGTCGGTGAACTGGAGCCAGCGTGTGTCGGTGCGCTCGCCCATGGTCTGGGCACGCACATAGTATTCACGCATGGCATCCACGGTGGTGGCGTAGCGGCCCACGAAGGCGGCGTCGTTGCGGTCACGATAGTTCTCCATCGGGCCACGGCCATACCAGGCCACCTGCTCCAGGCCCGGTGTGAGCATGGTCTGCAGGGCCAGGCGCGGCAGGTTGAAGTTGGCAGGCGTGTGGAACGAGGCGTTGACGTCGATCTTGCCGTCGGCGTTGATCGTATAGGTGATGGTGTGAGGCACCTCCACATTGCCCACCTTGGCCACGAGTTCTGTGGTGACGGTCAGCGTCTTGCCATCGGCCGACAGCTTGATGTCCAGCGCCTTCAGGTTCACACTGGTGTTCTGCCATCCGCGACCGTCGTTGTTGATCGAGCGATACCAGGCGAAGGCAGGACCCTCGGTGCCGTGGATCATCTCCTTGCCGTCGTACATGAGCGAGATGATTTGGCCATTGCTCTGGTCGAAGGCCACCTTCATGCCCTTGTTCTCCACGCGTAGGTAGCCACCCTTCTCGTTGTAGACCTTCAGCGGCTCGGCCTTGGTGTTGTCGGCCACGGGCATGGCTGCCTTGTAGTTGCAGAGCTTAAACTGGTCGGAGGCCACCACGAAGCCGGCGTCGGCCCAGTTCTCTGCCTTGCGCAGGCGCACGTAGACGTTGGCGAAGCACTCGCCGTCGGGCGTCACGTCGGCGGTGGGCAGTGTCACGTCGCATCCCTGGCCGGGAGCCACAGCGAGCAAGGGCAGGGTGCCGCTCTTCACCTGTTCGCCATTCTTGAGGAGGGTGTAGGCGAGCTCAAACTCATTGAGGTTGTAGCTTGTGTAGCGGTTGTCGATGTGAAGCTTGCCGTCGGCAGGCGTGAGCGACATCTTGATGTACTGGTAGATCTTCTTCACCTCGTCGAGCTTCGGCGTCTGGCGACGGTCGGCGGTGGTCAGGCCGTTGCAGCAGAAGTCGTTGTCGTTGGGCACGTCGCCGAAGCTACCGCCGAAGTAGAGGTTGCTCTCGGGCTCGCCCGGCTTGTTGAGCGCCTGGTCGACAAAGTCCCAGATGCAACCGCCGATCATGCGCTTCGAGTGGTTCTCGATGTAGTCCCAGTATTCGCGCAGGTTGCCCACGGCGTTGCCCATGGCGTGGGCGTATTCGCAGAGGAAGAACGGCTTGTTGTTGCCGTTTTGGTCGGTCTCGGCCATGCTCGCCACCGACGGATACATGCGCGAGTCGAGGTCGGCAATCTCGTTTTGTCCCTCATAGTGCACCAGGCGCGTGTCGAGCTTCTTCGTGGCGTCGCGCTCGGCCACGATGTTGCGGCCGCGTCCCGACTCGTTGCCCATCGACCAGATCACCACGCAGGCGTGGTTGCGGTCGCGCAGCACCATGCGCTCGGCACGGTCGACATAGGCCGCCGTCCACTCCGGGTTGTCAGACAGCGTCTGGTTGCCGTGGCACTCCATGTCGGCCTCATCCATGACATAGAGACCATAGTAGTCGTAGAGCGCCATCATCTTCGGGTCGTTGGGATAGTGGCTTGTGCGCACGGTGTTCATGTTGTTGCGCTTGTAGAGCAGGACGTCCTCGATCATCGTCGACACGGGCAATGCCTTGCCATACTTGGGATGGATGTCGTGGCGGTCGGCGCCCTTCAGGTAGGTGAGCACGCCGTTGATGTAGAGCTTGTTGTTGCGATAAGAGATGTCGCGGAAGCCATACTGCTGCGAGGTGGCCTCGAGCACCTGACCCGCGCCGTCGAGCAGTTCGATGACGGCAGTGTAGAGGTATGGCTTCTCAGCGCTCCACAGTTTGGGATTGGCAATGCTGAGGCTGGTGTTGGCCTCGCCGTCCTTGCCCGTGGTGACCGACAGGGTGCTGGTCGTTGCCGTCGCCACTTGGCGTCCGTCGGCGTCGAGCAGGCTGAGGCGCACATTGGCATTGGCGGCCTTGGTGGCGGCGTTGCGCAGCAGGGCGCGCAGGTTGAGCGTGGCGGCCTTATACGAAGCATCGGCAAACGAGGTGGTGAGCACGATGTCGCGCAGGCGCACCTTCGGGCGCGCCGTGACATAGACGTCGCGGTGGATGCCGCTGAGGCGGAACATGTCTTGGTCCTCCAGATAGCTGCCGTCAGACCAGCGGTAGACCTCCACGGCCACCTGGTTCTGTCCGGCCTTCACATAGCGAGTGATGTCGAACGACGCCACGTTGCTGGCTCCCTGGCTGTAGCCCACCTTCTTGCCGTTGATCCACAGATAGAAGGCGCTGTAGCAACCGTCGAAGTTGATGAACACCTCCTTGCCCGTGCTGATCCATTCCTTGGGGATGTCGAAGGTGCGGCGATAGGAACCCACGGCATTGGCCTCATTGTTGATGGTGTAGCCACGCTGCGGCTGGATGAAGGGTGGGTTGTTGAGGAAGGGGTAGGTCACGTTGGTGTAGATGGGCGTGCCGTAGCCCTGCATCTCCCATGATGAGGGCACGTCGATGTCGGCCCACTGGCTCACGTTGTAGCCAGGCTTGTAGAAGTTGACGGGGCGCTCCGAGGGCTGCTTGGACCAGTGGAACTTCCACTTGCCGTTGAGCAGCAGGTAGCGGTCCGACTGCACGCCGCGCCAGATTTGTCGGCTGGCGGGGTCGGCCAACAGGGCCTGTGTGTTGGCGTAGGGGATGAAGTAGGCGTTGCCTGGCTCCTTGTTGATGCCGAAGATGTGCGGATTCTCCCAGTCCTCCTTGCTCGAGGTCTTGGGCGTCACGATCTGCACCTTGACCTTCGAGCGCACCAGTGTCCAGTGCTGTGTGACCTTCGAGGCGTCGGGGGCCACCTGCCACACGGGCTCGCCAAACTGGGCGGCGTCGCGCAGGCCGAGGTTCATGTGGCTGGCCTCGCAGGTGAAGGTGTAGGTGCCGTCGGCCAGCCGCTTGGCCACCCACCGCTGGTTGGCGTTGTTGATGTCGGTGCTCCACTGCAGCACTTGCTGCATCTGGCTGCCGTTGCCGTTGTCGATCGACAGGAACGACGAGGCGTTCACGATGTTGTAGACGCCTTCGCCCACCTTCACAAACTTCCATGCCTGGCTGGCCTTGTCGGCGTCGGGCTTGTCAAGGAAGATGCGGGCGTTGTTGTTGAGACTGCCCTGGTTGTCGAGCACCAGTCCGTTGGACGTTCGGATCTCGTAGATGACGTTCGGGTCAATGCCCTGCGCCTGCGCCCTACCGACGTAGAGCACAAGTAGCAACATTGACAAGAACCATACTTGCATTTGTTTCATGTATTTAAGTTTAGCCATCGGCGCCATCAGTGAAGCTGGGCGCCGACAGAGGTTAATGATATCGTTTCGGGATGCTAAGTTAATCAATTTATCGAAGCCGTACAAGCAAACGGCGACAATAAATGAACTTTGCGTCCGTAAAAAGTGCAATACATCCCCCACGAGAGATGAAACTCCTGCTGAGTGCTCGTTCCCTCGTGCTATCTGATGGTTACTTTGCGACCTTGGTGGATGTAGATGCCCTTGAGGCGTTGCGACGGGTTGACCGCCATCCCGGAAAGGGTGTACCACTTCTCGTTGGCATGGTTTTGCGCAAGGGCGGTAAGAGATCCAAGGCCCGTCACCGTGGCGTCGGGCGTGATCTCAAAGCAGTCGATGTTGGGACAGTATGCGGAGGCATTTCCCACGCTGATGGTGTTCAGTCCCTTGGTGAGCGAGAGGTCGAGGGCGACCATGGCCTTCCGCGATGCGTCCCATGCGCCTGTGGCGGGACAGGCCAAAGCTTTCACACGAGCACCATTCAGTGAGACGGTGATGGAGCGGTCTTCGATTGTCATGTAGTGGATGCCCAACTTGTAGGTGCCAGCCTGTGGAGCGTAGTAGTCGAACGACAGCGTGTTGCCATTGCCCACATAACCCATGTACATTCCCATTGACGCATGGTCGTCGCGGGAGATGGTGCAACCGCCCGTCGGCTTGCAGAGCTCCGCCTCGTAGACGGCGTGCAGCGTGTCGGCGCTGGTCTCGGCATCGGTGCCCAGCGGCGTGTTGAACGCGGCCGAGATGGCGGTGGAGCAGCCGAAGGGCGAGTCGTTGTAGGTGTCGGAGCCGAAGGTGAGGCTCTCAGCCGACTTGGTGAGCCATGCCGAGTGGGTGTATCCTGCCGAATTGCGGTTGTTGTAGGCGCGCCAGGCGTTGGCCTTCATCCAACTGGTGTATTGCGTGGCGCCGCAGTCGACGATGAGGCGTCGCACATAACGCATCAGAATGCCCTTGAAGCCACACAGGTCGCCCTTGACCGTCTGGCAGACGCGGATGATGCCGTCGTCGCACATGTTGTTGGCGGTGTAGCTCATGATCTGTTCGGCGTCTTGCTTGTAGGTGGCGTCCTTGTAGTGGTCATAGAGCAGCACGGCGGCACCCATCATCGTGCCTTGGTTGTAGGTCGACGCCCAGTGGTTGCCCTCACCGTTGGCGGTGCCGTCGCTGTTGACGCGGAAGCAGTCGTAGACCTGGCCGGTGCTGATGTTGGCCAACTTTGCGCGCTGCTGCGCATACAGGTCGCGTGCCTTCTCATAGTAGCTCTCGTCGCCCGTGTTCATGGCGATGTAGCAGGCGGCCACCTCCATGGGACCGTTGACACACGAGTTGATGGTGAACGAGCCGTCGTCCTTGACGCCGCTCTTCTCGGCCCAGCGGAGCAACCCCTGTTGGGGCACATAGCAACGGCGGTAGATGATGTCGAAGTTGCGCTTGGAGTCGTCGATGTACACTTGGTCGCCGAAGAGATGGCCGGCGCGAGCGGCGGCGATGATCATCCAGGCCACGTCGTCGTTGAAGTCGTAGCCAAACCAGTCGTACCCGTTCTGGCCACCCTTGTCCCAGTAGTCGCCCACGCCCTGCTTGAAGTAGGCGTAGATCTTCTCGAAGAGCGTCTTGTAGGTGTCGTTGTGTGTTTCCTCATAGGCGTCGAGGAGCACCTCCATCATCTCGGCTTCGCCCCAGCCACCCTTGGAGAGCGAGAGGAGGTTGCCGCCGTGCACCTGGATGAACTGCTTGAGGAAGGCGCCCATCATCTCGTTGCGCGCCTCGGGACAGAAGTCGGTGTAGTAGTGGTCCACCTCGACGAGGCGCCACTCCTGCATGTTGTTGTCAGCGTCGTTGGAGGCCAGCACGGGCAAGGAGCCATCCGCTGTACCAGGCGCCTGCAACGTGTTGTTGGCCAGGCGCATGCGGTAGACGTTGTTGTCGGCATCAACCGCCCGCATCAGAAAACGTGTGCGGTCAGACAGCGCTGCCTCTTGGCTCATGCTGGACCCCTGCGCGCGCTGCGCGGTGTAAGACAGGTACTTGCCCGAATAGAGGTTGCGGAAGGAGTAGGTGTTGCCGTTGGCGCTCTTCACCGCCCGCCATTGCTGTGCTGGCACGTGGGTGTTGGTCCAGATATTGATGGGCGTTCCCGCCTTCGCAGCCGCATTGGCCACAAACAGCGCCTTGGTGGTGTCCGTGACGGGCACAATGGCATAGACCTTACCATCCTCGATGGCCGCATGGGCCGAACAGGCGGCCATGAGCAATAAGGCCCCCATCCATCTCTTATGATTTCTTTTCATGACTTTTTATTTTTGTAAATTGACATTTGATGAGTATTCATAAATTGTGTTTTCGATTTCTTGTTGTGAGGCTTTACATTTTTGATGGACTTTCAGTTTTAGAACGTCATCTTGCGGGCGTAGCCTTGTTGTCCGCAGTCGATGCTGACGATAACCGTTCCTGTTACGGGCAAGGTGGTTGTGGCTGTGCCTGCTGGCACCTTGGTGGTGTGGAGACGTTGTCCTGCAAGCGAGTAGACGTTGAGTCGGCCGGGTTGCAGGAGGTGGGTCACAAGGCTCTTGCCGCTTTTCTGTAGCACGTCCTTGTTGAGATTGGCGGTGGTGGCAGACGGCAGGCCGATGCCCGTGATGGTTTGCTGTGTCTGGAGCGTAGGCGTGACGATAATCTTGTCCAGGTCGGGTGCTGCACCATTGTCGTTGCCGTAATAGAGAATGTTGCGGCCTTTCTGTAGCGTCACGTAGACGGTCTTCATGGCCCAAGTGTATCCGTGGCTGTTGTCCTTGTCAGCGTGGGTCTCGAAGGAGTAATAGTTCTTGTCGCCATTGTTGCCCACTTGGAGATAGGCACTGTTGGATGAGCCCAGCTTATAATATAAGGTGATGGCATATTCGCCGTCGGCCTCGGCGTTGACGCGTGTGATGGCTGCGCGCGTCTTGTTGCCTATGCCTGTGAGGTAAGCACCAGCCGAACAATCGTTGGTCGATTTCTTTGTTCCTCCGACCAGTGTGTAGTTCTCTGCTTCGTAGGTCGTCCACTCGGGTTTGGGCAGCGTGTCATGGGTGCTCAGCACCACGACGAAACCACCATTCTGGCCTTCCGCGATGGTCAGTTTGTCTGTGGAGCGCATGCCCTCGCGAAGTTCGAAGTCGACATTGTAGCGACAGTCGCCTTCTCGATAGATATAGGCATAATAGCTGGAGTCGGGGCTGAGGAATGACAGGTCGATCTGCGCTGTGCGCGGGGATGATGTGACGCCTGCCACATACCAGTTGCCTCCCTTGCGACGGGCGATCGTGGCATATCGGCCCGGTGCTGCCTCCAAACTCTTGATGCCATCCCAGGCGGCTGGCAACTGGCGGTAGAGCGGGTCGGTGACACTGTAGACAATGTTTTCGGGACAGTCGGTGAGGCATTGCAGTCCCGACTCGAAGAGAACCATGGTGGCCATGTCGTTAAGCCATGTGTTATAGGTGAAGATGCGCCCGTCTTTCATGGCGATCTTACCCGGCGTGAAGTCCATCGACCCGATGACGTTGCGCGTGACCGCAAGGTTAGCCTGGTGACTGGCCGGTATCATGTGGTGCCAGTCGAGGTTCATCTCGCCACCGTAGACGGCCTCCATGGTGAGCAGTTGTGGATAGGTGCGCTCCCATCCTGTGGGGCGTGTGCAACCATGCAGGTCGAGCACCATCTTCAGTTGGGCGCTGGCCTTGAGCATGTTCATGTACTTGCGCATCATGTCCTGTGAGTCGCCGTCGAAGAAGTCAATCTTCAGTCCCTTGATGCCTTGCTGGGCATACTGTCGCATGGTGTTGTAGATATTGTTGTAGTCGGTCGAGAAGTTGCCTTGCCTGAGCCACAGGATGGGCTGCACGTTTTTCTCGTGACAATAACTGACAAATGCCGACACGTCCATGCTGTTCTTCCAGCCCTCGTCCATCAGACAGTAGCGCCAGCCCAGATGGGCGGCGAGGTCCACATAGCGTTTCCATACGCTTTCCGTTGCCGTTCCGTCCATGTCTTGTCCGCCCCAGTTCCATGCGGCGCATCCCGCCTCAATCCAGCTTGTGTCGCTCACCTTGCTGGCTTCGGCCAGGTTGTCCACGGCATACGACTCGACGATGGTGTGGATGTCGCCGAGGATCAGCGTGCGCCATGGCGACTGAAAAGGATAACTCGTGATGGTGGTCGGCGCATAGAGTTGCATCCGCAGTTGTCCGTCGCTGTCGCCCTTCATGATGCGGCAGCTGGTCGTGCGCTCGTCTTGGTTGGCCTCGGTGAGCAGGCAGTAGCCGTCAGCGCCCATGTCGATGAGCATCGGCTCACTGTAGCCACCGTTGTTGGTGAGGTCAGCCCATGCATGACTATTGTAGTAGGTGGAATAGTCGTTGGTGAAGTCCATAGCCAGTCCACTGTTGAACGAGGCAAAATTAAGCGTGGTCTCTTCCGACGAGAACGTGGCGGCCCCCTCGTTGCGAGGCAGTATGTAGCGGAAGGCTACGGCATCATCATAGACGCGAAATTCCACTGTCATGGTCTTGCCTGTGCCGACATCGTAACTCGTCTGTATGGCATTGTAACGGTTGACGTAGGTCGACACCTTGCCATGGGGCAGGTGATAGGTCTCATCGAAGGATGACTTCTTGGAACTGACGATGCCGCCTGCAAATGTTGTGCGATCAGCGAAGCCAAGACGTGAGTCGTTGACAATGGATTTCATGTCTCGTTTCACCCGAAAGACAGCTTGGCCTTGGTTCAGTCCAAGTTCCACGCTGAGGTGTCCGTCGGGTGAAACGACCGTCAGACTGTCGGGCGTGTCGGCATGAGCAGGCCATAGGACTAAGGCCAACATCGCGAGGGAAAGTCCTCTTTTGATATTTCTGTCTTTTGTCAAATAGTGAGTTAGCATCTTGAAAAGGTTTTGGTTTCTGGTGCAAATATAAGTGTTATTATCTATTTCCCTGTCTTCAATCATGACAGGAAAGTGATAATTCCGCATTTGGGACATAAGTGGCACAAATCGAGACAAAATGCCCTTTTGGGCGATAAAAATTAGCAAATTACGCTTCGATGACACTCTTTTTGCACAGAAACATACAAAACGAACGTTGTTATTTGCTAACTTTGTCGCAGAAACAAAACTAAAGGAAGGCTTGCATTTGTCGGCGACGAGATGAAGTCAGCTCGTGATGCAACTTACCTATATATAAATAATCGTAATCATGAAACCCGTAAAACTTCTCCTTCTCTCTTTGGCCCTCATGGCCGCACAGCCCACCTGGGCCGACGGCGGTCGCGACTGGGCTGGACAAAACCGCTACGCGCGGCAAGACTCCATCGACCGGCAGTTGCCACGAGAGCAACGGCTCGTGGTGTTCCTCGGCAACTCCATCACCGACAACTGGGCCAGCATGCGGCCCGACTTCTTCAAGCGCAATGGTTATTTGGGCCGCGGCATCTCCGGCCAGTCGTCGTATCAGTTTGTGGTGCGCTTCCGCCAAGATGTGCTGAGTCTCAACCCTGCCGTGGTGGTCATCAACACCGCCACCAACGATGTGGCTGAGAACACCCACCCTTATAACGAAGACCGCACCTTCGCCAACATCGAGACGATGGTCGACCTGGCCCGCGCCCACAACATCAAGGTCATCCTGACCACCACGCTCCCTGCGGCCCGTTTCGGTTGGAACCCGCGCATCAAGGACGGCGCCGAGAAGATTGCCCACCTCAATGAGCGCATCCGCCAGTATGCTGAGAAGAACCATCTGGCCTTTGTCGACTACTACAGTCAGATGGTGCATGGCGCCGACCGCGCCCTCAACCCGGCCTACACGAAGGATGGCGTCCATCCCACCGACGCTGGCTATGAGGTCATGGAACCCCTGGTGAAGGCCGTCATCGACCACGAGCTGGGTCTCGACCGCCAGGACGACCACCAGAAATCGTTTGCCGAACAGATTGCTGCACCCGCCGACAATATCAAGGTGACTCGCCGGCCCGACGCCGACAAGCGCCTCTTCCGCTCCGACACCATCGAGAAGATCATCGACAAGGTGAAGAAGCAACTCGCCGGCGCGCCTTACCTGGCATGGATGTTTGAGAACTGTTTCCCTAACACCCTCGACACCACCGTGCACTACTCCGATGAGAGTGGCGACGACGACACCTTTGTCTACACCGGCGACATCCACGCCATGTGGCTCCGCGATTCTGGTGCCCAGGTGTGGCCCTACGTGCGCTTTGCCAAGAAAGACAAGGCCATCCGCAAGATGGTGCGCGGCACCATCCTCCGCCAGCTCAAGTGCATCGCTATAGACCCTTATGCCAATGCCTTCAACATGCAGCCCACGGGCAGTGGCTGGGCGAGCGACCTGACCGACATGAACCCCTGGTTGCATGAGCGCAAGTATGAGATCGACTCGCTGTGCTATCCCATCCGCCTGGCCTATTACTACTGGCAGGTGACGGGCGACGCCTCCATCTTCGGCGACGCCTGGCAGCAGGCCATCCGCCTCGTGCTGAAGACCTTCCGCGAGCAGCAGCGCAAGGACGGTCACGGTCCTTACCACTTCCAGCGCCGCACGGCCGCACAATACGACACCATGAGCCACGATGGCTATGGTAACCCCGTGAAGCCCGTAGGCCTCATCGCCTCGGCCTTCCGTCCCAGCGACGACGCCACGGTGATGCTCTTCCTCGTGCCCTCCAACTTCTTCGCAGTGAGTTCGTTGCGCAAAGCCGCCGACATCCTGACTCAGGTCAACCAGGACCAGGCCACCGCCTCCTCCTGCCGCCAGTTGGCCGACGAGGTGGCGACGGCGCTCAAACGATATGCTGTCTACGACCATCCGAAGTATGGCAAGATCTACGCCTATGAGGTCGACGGTTTCGGCAACCAGTTGTTCATGGACGATGCCAACGTGCCCAGTCTGCTGGCCATGCCCTACCTGGGCGACGTGCCCGTCGACGACCCCATCTACCAGAACACGCGCCGCTTCGTGTGGAGCGACGACAACCCCTACTTCTTCCGCGGCAAGGCGGGCGAGGGCATCGGTGGTCCTCATGTGGGCTACGACATGGTGTGGCCGATGTCGATCATGATGCGCGCCTTCACCTCCACCGACGACCAGGAGATCCGCCAGTGCTTGCAGATGCTTGTCGACACCGACAATGGCACGGGCTTCATCCATGAGTCGTTCAACAAGGACAACGCCGCTCGCTACACCCGTCCCTGGTTTGCCTGGCAGAACACGCTCTTCGGCGAACTCATCCTCAAGCTCCTCGACGACGGCAAGCAAGACCTGCTCAACAGCATCCAAAAGACAAACGTGAACAACAACCATTAACGAATACTTATCCCACCATGACACACACACTATCCAAGACAATCGTGGCCCTGCTGGCCTGTGTCCTCACGGCAACGTCCGTGTGGGCCGGCGACAAGATCACCTCGCCCGACGGTTCCATCACCGTGGACCTGCAGACGGGCAAGGCGGGCCTTGGCTGGACCGTGAGCCGCAACGGCCAGACCGTCTACACCGAGTCGGCCGTCTCGCTGACGGTCGGCGGCAAGACACTGGGCGCCACCGCCAAGCCCCGTCGCATCAGCACGGCGACCGTCGACCAGACCCTCAAACCCGTGGTGCCCCTGAAGGCGTCGACCATCCGCGACGCCTACAAGCAGGTCACCATCGACTATGGCTCCTACCAGGTGTTGGTGCGCGTGATGAACAACGCGGTGGCCCATCGCTTCGTGACCCGACAGAAGGGGCAGGTGGAGGTGCAGGACGAGCAGTTCGTCATCCGTCCTGCCGATGGCTTCACGGCCCACGTGCAAAACTGTGGTTCGTTCAACACCTCCTATGAGGAGGCTTACCAAAACAAGAGCCTCGCCGACTGGCAGGCCGACGGCAAGTTGGCCACCGTGCCCGCCCTGCTCTCGGGCGCCCATGACACCCAGTTGCTCATCGGCGAGAGCGATGTCGACGACTATCCCCGTCTCTTCCTGCGCCCTGGCGACAAGGGCATCACCACCGCCTTCCCCAAGGCCCCGCTGGCCTGGGAGCCCTGGGGTGACCGCGGCGAGAAGATCACTCGCGAGGCCGACTACATCGCCAAGACCAGTGGCAGCCGGACGTTCCCCTGGCGCTTCGTGGTGGTGACCGACTCCAAGGGCATCATCGAGCAGACCGTGCCCGTGCAGCTGGCCCGGCGCAACGTGCTCAAGGACGTCAGTTGGATCCGTCCTGGCAAGTTCTCTTGGGAGTGGTGGAACGGTGCAACGCCCTATGGGCCCGATGTGGATTTCAAGGCAGGCTGCAACTACGACACCTATTGCTATTTCGCCGACTTCGCGGCGAAGTATGGCGTCGGTTACATCCTCCTCGACGAGGGCTGGGCCAAGAGCACACGCGACCCATTCCATGGCAACGACAACCTCCGCTTGCCCGAGCTCATCCAGTATTGCAAGGCCAAGGGCGTGGGCGTCGTGCTGTGGTTGCCCTGGCTGACGGTGGAGCAAAACCTGCCGACACTCTTCAAGACTTATGCCGAATGGGGCATCCCTGCGGTGAAGATCGACTTCATGGACCATGCCGACCAGTGGATGGTCAACTTCTACAAGCGGGTCACCGCCGAGGCGGCCAAGTATCACATCATGATCGACTGGCACGGCTCGTTCACCCCTGCCGGCCTGGAACAGGAATATCCCAACCTGATGAGCTATGAGGGTGTGCGTGGCCTGGAGCAGATGGGCGGTTGCCGTCCTGAGAACACGGTCTTCCTGCCCTTCATCCGCAATGCCGTGGGCGCCGCCGACTTCACCCCTGGTGGCATGAACAACATGCAGCCCGACCATTATCGCGCCGACCGTCCCAACTCGGGCGCCATGGGCACGCGCGCCTTCCAGATGGCCCTCTATGTGGTGCTCGAGAGTGGCGTGCAGATGATGGCCGACAACCCCACCCGCTATTACCAGAACGATGACTGCACCCGCTACATCGCCAGCGTGCCCACCACGTGGGACGAGACGCGTGCCCTGGCCGCCGAGGCGGGCGAGTATGTCGTCGTGGCCAAGCGCAAGGGCAACAAGTGGTTTGTTGGCGGCATCACCAACAACACACCACGCGACCTGAAGCTCCCACTCAACTTCCTCGCCGCCGGTCAGCACCACCTCACCGCCTTCCACGACGGCAAGAACGCCGACTATCAGGCCATGCATTATAATAAGGTGGAGCAGACCGTCACCGCTACCGAGACGCTCGACATCCACCTGGCCCGTAACGGTGGCTGGGCCGCCGTGATCGAGTAGGGAGGTAGCATGATGAGAATGGCGACAAAGATGTGTAAAAGTGTGACAAATGCGCCAGACCTGTTAAAAAGCGAACATCGTTGCAGAAAACGCAACATCACAAACCGCCATCATGCATTAACTTTGCAGTCATCATCATGACATTTCATGCAAAATAAGATAATCCTTTTCAATTTTTAAACTTAAAACCATTTTATGAAACGCCTATTACAAACAATGGTATGCCTGACCGCATCCTTGAGCCTCACGACCTCGTTGTGGGCACAAGATCAGTCGAAAGGCTACCTGAGCCTTCCTGAAGCAGGGCTTCAAGAGGGAGTGGGGTACACGTTGCAGACCAATGGTCGCAGTTTCTGGTACTCCAATGCCAACCGGCTTGTCACATCTCACGACGCAGGGCTCACCAATGAGCAGTTTGATCCGACAGACAGTGCCGCCGTGTTTGGTTTTGTCTCGTTTGAAGACAACAATTACATCTACAGCGTCAAACAGAAGAAATTCCTGAGCAAGGATGTGTCGCTGACGGCCAAGGGTGACGTTGTGTATATCTTCAACAGTGGCAGCACCGATGACTACCACACCTTCTTCTCGTTCACCCAAGACAAGCGAGACCTCAACATCAACGACAACGGTAGTTCCTTCGTCTTCAACGGATGGAATGTGCCTGACGCTGGCGACCAGTTCAAGGTGACAGCCACAGCCATCACCTACAATGCCGACGCCGTGCGCACACAACTGATCCAGGCGCTCACCGCCGATCTCAAGGCAGAGTTGTTGGCGCGTATTCACGACGCCCAGGAGATGGGAGCCGATGTCAGTGAGGCGCAAGCCGTCTACGACAACCCCAACGCTTCGCCGAGCGCGGTCAGTGCAGCTACGCAGGCCCTGGCCGATGCCATGGCTTCAATGGCTTCGCCTGAGCATCCTGTCGACGTGACTGCGAAGATTGTCAATCCCACCTTCGAAGAGAACTTCAACGGATGGGAAACGACTGTAGCCAATCTGGATGAGAACAGAGTGGACGACCGCATGTCGATGTATCCACCTGCAATGACCGGCAAGTCTTGGTGCAATGGCAGCGACTCCCGTTCGTTCATGGGACGTCAGCACCAGGTCATCACCGGACTGCAAAACGGCGTTTATAAGTTCAGTCTTGGCGCCTATGTCAGCACGCTCGACCTCTACAACAGCACCGACAGCCTGGAGTATGTCTTCGCCAATGATGCCAAGACGCTCATCGACAGTCCGCGCCCGAAGATCTATCATGTCTTTGTGAATGTCACCGATGGCACGCTCGACGTGGGCCTCTCGCAAGACTCCATCCTCTCCAACCGCACCTATATCGACAATGCCAACCTCGTCTACTATGGCAACAGCCTCGCCTCCTTCAAGTATTTGGGCAAGGCGCTGCAGGAGGATGTCGACTCGCTCTATGGTGAGGGCACCGATGCCATCTATGCCAATGGCTACATGACCAAGGTGCATGACATCGCTGCGCAAATCCAGGCTGCCGAGACGCCTGATGCCGCCCTTTCACTCTTCTATCATGAGGGACTGACCGCCAAGGCCGAACTGGCGCAGAGCATCGATTATTACAAACAGGTGCAGAAGGAAATAGATGATCTTGAGGAGTATATCTGGCAGATGGGCTTCGACATGGAAGACTTCCAGAGCCGTCTCAAGGAGATCTATGCCGCTCACACGATGGAGAATGCGGAACTCGGGGCGCTGCTCAGCACGCTGCACGACGACATTGTGAGCTTCATCAAGGAAAACATCCATGGTGCCGATGACCAGTATCCCGACGGCCAGGAGTATCCGTTCCTCGTCAACTCCAGTTTTGAGGGTGGCTCCGCCGAGGGCTGGAATCTCACGGGCGCCGAGGCTGGCGGTGGTGCCAGCGGCGTGTTGGAGTTCTGGTCAAAGAAAGGCTGGGACATGTATCAAGATCTCGAGGGCATGAAGCCGGGCATCTGGCGCTTCTCTGTCGAGGCGTTCTACCGCACAGCCGGTGGCAGCAGCGGCAGTCAGCAGAAATGGAATGAGAACAAGGGACAGAACACTGGCTCTAACGTGGTGCGCTCCTTCTTTGGCATCAACAGTCGTGTGGCACCCCTTGCCAATTATGCTTCTGAAGGTTTGGACATGACCCAATTTGGTTTTGCCGCCGACGCCAACCCAGTTGGGACCTCCATCAACTATCAGAATCGTACGTCAGACAACTATTGGGGTTATGCCCCTGTATGGAAGGGCGTGGATGCTGATGGCAATGACATCTTCGAGAATCGCTGGTTCCCCGACCGTATCTATGGCTGCGACGACTACTTCAATGCCAACGACGACTATGTGCGTTCGGCAATGGGCTTCGTGGGGCCTGATGGCAAGCTCCGTCTCCGCATCTTCAACAACGACACCGAGAATATCGATGGCGACGATTGGACCATCATTGGCGACACACACCTCTATTATATTGGTGCCGACGCTGATTCCATCCGTCCCTATCTGCAAGAGCTTATCGACGCTGCCACACCGCTCAGCCAGCAGTCGCTGCCCAAGGGCGTGAAAGACAACCTGACCGAGAAGTTGAATGACGCCAAGACGAGCGTCGCTGGCAGAGATGGTGTCGACATGATCAGCAAGTACACCGACCTGCAAACAGCCATGGAAGACGCTCGCGTCTCTGCCGCAAAGTATGCCGAACTCAAAGACAAAATCGACGCACTGCTCGACGCACAAGACATCTATGGCGAGACCGCCACACAACAGGCGCAGACGGATGCACAGACCCTCTATACCACAGCCAGCGACACCTGGAAGAATGGTTCCTGCCGTGTGGATGAGGTCGATGATATCCTTGCACAGATCGACGAGGCCATCTTCAATCTGAAGATCCCTGCTGCTGAGGCTACCGATGACGCTCCGCAAGACTGGACCTTCTATCTGAAGAACCCGAAATACCAGGAAGGCAAACAAGGTTGGAACTTCTCCGCAGGAAACGTGGAGCAGCATGCTGACCAGGGCATGGGCGTTGCAGAGGGATATGGTACACTGTTTGACACCTATCAGGATGTCTACGGCCTCAGGAAAGGCACCTACAAGGTGACCGTGCAAGGCTTCTACCGCCAAGGCAATGATGACCAGAATGCCCTGTCCTACCAGCTCTATCTGGCTAACAACCTCGGTAAGACCGACCAACTGTCGGAGAATGCGCGTAAGGCAGAGCCGTTCGTCAATCGTGGCCGCTTCTATGCCAATGCCGACACAGTGGTGGCCCATTCGGTGGTCTTCATCCCTGAGTCGGATGACGACAAGGCCGCTTTCCAATCAGCTCCGGGTGGCGGTTGGAAGACTTATGTCGACTCGCTCACCACAGAGAATGTCGTGAAGTTCTACTTCCCGGCCAACCGCACCACAGCAGCCCTGCGCTTCTATGATGGCTACTATGTTAACGAGGTCTACACGCAGGTAGGCAACGACGGACACCTCCGCATCGGCGCTTGCAACAAGGATCTCCTGCCAGGCGACTGGGTGGTGTTCACCAATTGGACGTTGACCAGTTATGGCCCCAACAGCAAGCACGCCTCGCTCACGGGCATCACCAATGTCAACACCTCTTCGGCTGTCGCCAGCGAGAAGATCTTCACGATCGATGGTCGCCAGGTCGCCAGGTTGCAGAAGGGCATCAACATCATCCGCACGACGATGACCGATGGCCGCACCTCGGTGAAGAAGATCCTCGTGAAGTGAGCCACCTCCGAACGTCGTGTCAGTGAGGCAACTGACAAGAAACCATGAAAAAGGGCCGCACTTGTCCGCCGAAAGGCGGAGCAGGTGCGGCCCTTGATGGGTAGATACTAAACTAAAGTCTTGCGGCTCATGACACTTTCTTACACTTGATCCATATTTATATGCTATTCTTTGTTTTTTGTCTTTACTTCCCAATGTCCACTATAGCCACTTCCTACATAAACAATATGCGGCATCTTGGCTATATGACGCTTGATGGTTATCACGCTTTTGCCAGAGCGATTAGCCAATTCTACCGTGGAAATCTTTGGATATACTGCCACTTGATATTCTATCCACTTATCTAAGTCATCACCTTGAGTATCACCTTGAGTATCACCCTGAGTATCACTTTCTTTATAGTGTATTTCTACATCCGCATGTGTCTCTTCCCATGCCTTGATGATATTAGGGAAAGTGATGGTAAACTGTGCCCTGTCAGAGTAGAATTTAGGGATCATTCTTTCAGAGAAGTAAGGCAAAGCCTTTATCGGGTCAATTATTTTGCCCATACCCGAACCTTGGCGCTCCATATATCCCAGTTGGTCCCACGTCGCAAAAAACAGGATGCACGTTGTGCTCAATGGGGACCCGCTATCGAGTACTGTTGGCTTCTCTATCAAGTACAGCTGGCTTCTCTATCAAGTACAGCTGGCTTCTCTATCGGGTACAGCTGGCTTCTCTATCAAGTACTGTCGGCTTCTCTATCAAGTACTGCTGTGATCAACTAAAGGCCGCTGTTGTTTGAGTAACAAATGGTGCCTCTTTCATATACCCATGACAGGTCCATTTGTTTGTTCGCATGAACCGCGGGCAACTGCCCACGCGATGGTTGGTGGATTAAGCAGTAGTGGGCGACGTGTCTCACGTCGCAAACAGGAGAAGGCCTTTCGGCCTGCGACGTGGGACACGTCGCCCACTGCCAATCGGGGAGTGACAACCCGATTGAGAATCATTTCTTGCCCGGCTTGGTCATCTGTTCGCGGTATTGTCGGGGTGTGGTGTTGAACCGTTGTTGGAAAGCCTTGTAGAACGTGCTGCGGTTGGTGAAGCCCGACTGGTAGCACACCTCCTCGACTGTGATGTTGGTCTTGGTGAAGAGCGACTGCGCCATGTTGAGGCGCGCCTGGAGGATGATGTCCTTGGGTGTCTCTGATGTGAGTTCCTTCATGCGGCGGTAGAGGTTTCTGACGCTCATGCCCATCTCGTCGGCCACAAACTGTGTGTTGAGGTTCGGGTTGGTGAGGTTCTTTGAGATGATGCTGCGTATCTTCTCGAGAAACTCCTTGTCCTCGCGGTGCACGATCTTGCCGTTGTCCCACTCGACGACGCTCTCCATCGAGTTGTAGTATTCCTTCAGTCGGCTGTTGCGCTCCAGAATGTTCTGGATGACCGACCGCAAGTAGTCGAGCTCATAGGGTTGGAAGAGCACGGTGTCGGCGCCGGCCCGTGTGCACTCGATGCGCAGGTGCTCGTCGCGCACAGCCGACTGGATGATGACGGGTATCCAGGCCGTCGCCGAGGAGTTTTTCAGCGATTGGCAGAGTTGCAGGCCACTGACGGGTTGCGACTCCACGTCGGCCAAGACGATGGCGTTGTGGCCGAGCGGATGGATGGCCCGCAGCGCCTCCTGGGTGTCCTTGATGACCACCACGTTGTAGTCGTCTTTCAGGTAGTCGTAGAGCAGTCCCGACAGTTCGCGGTTGCTGACCGCCACATAGACCGTCACCTTCGAGAGGTCGATGACCTGCTGGTCGGGGTTGGCGGGCGAGGCTGTGTCGGCGTCGTCATTGGGCTCGGCTGAGCTGGCGGCCGGCGTCTCTATCAAGGGCGATGCAGCCACATCCCCGGCAGGGGTGGCGGTGCTGGCGGCCTGTCGGGCCAGCGTCACGGTGAGGGTGGTGAGCTGTCCGTCGCATGTGGCCTCCATTTTGCCGTTGATCACCTCGGCCAGTCCGTGGGAGATGACCAGGTCCATGTTGTGGAGTTTGTTTTGCGGTGTGGCGGTGTTGCTCATCATGTCTTGTTCGATGTTGCTCCACGACATCATCTCCTCCAGTCGCTCAGCGCTCAGTGGTTGTCCGTCGTGGGTCAGGCAGATGACCAGTCGTTCGGCCGAAGGTTTCACCGTGATGGTGACGTGCCCGTTGCGCCCGACACGAGAGAACGAGAACGAGATGAGGTAGGAGAGGATGGAGTTGAGGATCTCGCTGTCGGTGTTCCACACCACATGGGGTGGCACCTCCTTGCGCATGGCGATGCCGCCGTCGGCCGCGATCTCCTCGTATCGGCTCCAGGTGGCGTCGACCAGTTGGCTGACGTTCACCTGTCCGCGCTTGGCGCTGTGGCTCTGCGTGTCGATGCGCCGGAACTCGAAGATCTGGTTCACCAGGTCGTTGAGCCTTGTGGAGTTTTGGATGATCAGGCCGATGTAGCCCCGCGTCTTCGGGTTGGTGCTGTCGAGCGACAGGATGCGCCGTCCGGCGCCGCTGATGAGGCCCAGTGGCAGGGTGAACTCGCGGATGATGCTGGTGAGGAAGCTGAACTTCAAGTCGTAGATGTCTTTCTGCTGCTTGCGCTCCGCCTCCTGCGCTTTCAGTTTTCTGTGGGCGTCGCGTCGCAGCCAGATCATGTGGGCCGTCCATGAGGCGGCGCAGATGGCGATGGCCAGCCACAGCACGATGGCCCACCACGTGGCCCACCAGGGCGGCAGGATGCGGATGTCGAGGTAGTATTCGCGACTGACGTAGCCACCCTTCATGTATTTCATGGCCAGCCGGTATCGGCCTGGCGACAGGTTGTAGAGCGACAGTCGGTTCAGCTTGCCGTTGTTCTGCCACTGGTTGCCGCCGCCCACCAAGCGGTACTGGAAGACATAGTTGTCCGAGTTGATGAAGTCGGGCACGTAGTAGAACAGCGTGATGTAGTTCTGGTCGTGTTTCAGCGTGACCACGCTGTCCCTCATCAGGGCGCTGATGGGAAACTCCTTGCCGGCATACGCCATGCGTGAGAAATAGATGTCGGGCTTGTAGTCGGGGAAGCGCTTGCCCGTCAGTTGGATGGAGGTAAAGCCGTCCGACCGACCCTCGAGCAGGGTGTTGGCCTCTGGGATGTAGTAGCCCGCGTTCTCGCTGAACTCCTTGGCCTGTGTGCTGGCCGAGGCGTTGATGTGGAAGATGTCGGCATTGTTCACATTGATGCGGAAGAGGTCGTGCACGGTGGCCACCCATGCGTAGGGCTTGGCGTTTGCCGTGATGCTCCTCACCGACACATAGGGCAGACCCACGTCGTGTGTGATGTTGGTGATCAGTGGCGCATAGTGTTTTCCACTGCCCCTTGAGCCGATGCGCACCAGGCCGCCGCGTGTGCCGCAGAGCAGATGGCCGTCGGGCAGGGCGGTCAGCGTCACCATGTCGTTGAGCGGGCTGTGGCGGTCGGGCGAGAGCGCCACCTTGCGCATGATGCCCGTTCGCCGGTCGTAGCGGAAGAGTCCCGCCTCGCGCGCCGCGGCCCACACCACGCTGTCGCCCTGTGCGGCCAGCGAGATGAAGTTGTAGGAGGCCTGGCCCTCCTTGTCGTTCAGCAGGCGGCGGATGCCCGTCACCTTCGGTTGGCCGGGCGTGCCACCCAGTTGCAGCACGTAGATGCCCTGGCTGCCAGTGGCCACCCATAGCTCCTTGTGAGCCACCTCCACCATGCTGTGGATGGAGCTCACGTTATGGCCCTCGACGGTCAGCGGATGAAACTGTCGGGAAGAAAAAGAATAGTAGAAAGGTTGGTTGGCATCCGTTCCCACCCACAACACACCGCTGTGGCTGGGCACCAGGCAGTAGACCGAGTTGTTGGGCAGACCGCTGTTGGTGTTGTCGAGCTTCAGCGAGGGCTGTTCCTGTGGTGTGTTGAGATAATCCTTGTAGACATAGATGCCGTCGCCCTTTGTGGCCACCCAGAGGTCGCCCGAGGGTGACAGGTAGAAGGCCCTCACGGGCTTGTTGAGCCCCTGGCCCTTGCGTCCGGCGAAATGGTCGCGCAAGACGTAAGGCGCCTCGGCCCACGCCAAGAGCCCCTCGCCATCGGTGGCTATCCAGAGAAAGTGCTGGTTGATGTCGCGTGCCACGGCGTTGACGCCCGAGTGCACCGGCAAGGGTCGCTCCTCGAAGGCCTGTCGGGAGGAAGGCGTGAGTTGCACGAGGCCGTTGGTGGAGAAGCCCACCAGCAGGTTGCGCCCGTCGGGAACGATGCAGGCGATGTCGCCGCGTGCCGTCATGGCAGGCGAGAAGGCGTGGAGCAGGCGGGGGCGCGTTTTTCCGCCCCGCCATTCGTAGAGGCGGTGCTGGCCATCCACGAGGAAGGCCCGCTGGCCATGTGCCGTGGCATACCACACATCGCGGATGCCGATCGGCCGATAGCTCCGCTGTCCCACGAGTTGGCCGTTGCGGCCGTCGGTCAGGGCCACGTGGGCCACGCGGTCGGCCATGATGATCTCGACGTGTTTCTCGTCGGTGAAGAAGAAAGCCTTGGTGTCCCCATACGCCACACGGAGGCCCAGTGGCGTGAAGCGGTGACTGTCCCAGTTGTAATAGTAGAGGTCGCCGTTGAGGCGTTGCACCAGCACCGTGGCCCCCTTGACGGCCGTGCGGTAGGCGCCATGAAACTCGTTGTGGTGCTCGAAGAGACCCGTCAGCTTGTCGTATCGGTCAAAGCCCCAGTTGGACCTGACCCACACGTAGCGCGCATCCTTGTGCGACGCTGGTGTGCCGGGTCCGTCGCCCGCCTGGATGGTCTCTATCTGACTGCCCGACACCATGCTGCCCTCCGTGCCCGAGGGGATGGTGCGACAGGCGCTGCCCTCCAGGATGTTCAGTCCGTCGTAGGTGCCGGCCCACATCTGTCCGTTGCGGTCCTGGTAGAGACTGAACACCGACTCGCTGGAGAGCAACGACGCTCCAGCGAGGGGAACAAACATCTGGGCGCACAACCTCACGGCAGACGCGAGAAACAGGGCGATGAACAGGATGATCTTGCGCATGGCTTCTTATTACACTTCTTCGCACGCCACCATGTCGACGCTTCGGAAGATCACCACGAGCTTGTGTATGTGGGTCTTGCGCGCCACGTCTTCCACCACGCCGCTCTCGGCATAGCGCGTCACTTGCGCGCGGGCCTCCTCGAAGAGCTGCTTCACCTGCTCGTCGGTGGTGGTGGCCTTGCAATATTTCAGTTCGACGATGTAGCTGTGCTCCATGTCGGGATAGCTCTCGATGAGTGGCCGGAGGAAGATGTCGGCGTAGCCGCCCTGGTTGTCGAGCTCAGAGATGGGTCGGTAGAAGCGACACTGGCAGGTCATGGCCAGC
>JBNMMB010000040.1:0-30381 GCA_050875105.1 Prevotella sp.
TTCAGTGTGTTATGACTGGAAAGAAGGAAAATTCAAGAAGAACGAGGGCACTTATTTCCTCTAGAATGTGCAGTCGCCAGGTGCCTGTTTTTTCAGAATTTTCAAGACAAAGCGGAGGGAAACAAAAACCAGGTTAAACCCCTGTTGGTTTTCTGAGCCTGTCGGCTTGTTGTCTTGTTAGGGCGGAGCCTTACGTGAGCAAGCTCACGACGGCTCCGCCCTAACAAGACAACAGTGGTGCTCGGGCGCCACTCAGAAAACCAACAGGCGATAACCGATTTAAACCGCTCACGCTGTCGTTAACTTTTTAAACCGCTCACGCAGCCGTTAACTAACCAGCAGTGGGTGACGTGTCCCACGTCAAGTCTTTTTCCTTAGAGTTCTTTCATGACCTATGACATACACGGTTATTATCCCTGACGACATCATAAAGACACTTGCCAAATGGAAGAAATAATTGCACGAAAGTCAGCTCGCATATTTATCAGTGTTAAACTCCGGGAAAAGCTTGTTTTGTAAAATGACATTTTATATCTTTGTGCGGATTTTTAAAATGGCATTTTAAATAATATCATGGATAAACTTTTGTTGAAACAGATATTGATAGACAATCAACGGGAAGTGGAGCGCTACCAAGTGCACCGCAGAAACATCGACATGGATGGGTTCCCATGCTATGTTCTTGTTGGCGTGCGCCAGGCGGGAAAGTCCTTTTTGTTATATCAGAAGATGCAACAGCTTTTGGCCGAGGGACATGGATGGGACGAAATGCTGTATGTCAATTTCGAGGATGACCGTCTGGTTGATTTCACCGCCGCTGATTTCAATCTCATCTTAGAATGCCATGCAGAGATGTCGGACAAACGCCCGATGGTCTTTCTTGACGAAATACAGAACATTGAAGGTTGGGAAAAGTTTGCAAGGCGATTGGCCGACTCCAAGTATCAGGTCTATATCACAGGTAGCAATGCCAAGATGCTTTCTGGAGAAATCATGACCACCCTGGGCGGTCGGTATCTCACGATTGAGGTCTATCCTTTCGACCTGAAGGAATACTTAGACTTCACTGGTCAGCCATATGACGACAAGGCGCTGTTAGGCACCGAGAGCCGTGCGCGCTTGAAACGCTCCTATGCGGAGTATTTCTATTGGGGTGGCCTGCCCGAGAGTGTGGGATTGCAAGTGAAGCGCAATTATCTGAGCAGCACGTTCCAAAAAATATATTTGGGCGACATCTGTAGCCGCAACAATATCAGCAACCCCAACTTGCTGCGCCTGTTGATAAAAAAAGTGGCAGAAAGTGTCAAGCAACCCATATCCTATAGTCGGTTGGCAAAGATACTGTCAACAGTCGGAGGTAAAATCAGCAGTCCCACGGTTAGCGCTTACCTGCAACATTGTGAGGACGCATGGTTGCTGCTTCGTTTGCACAACTTGGCTTCTTCATTTGCGGAAAAAGAAACCATCTCGAAGTATTATTTTATCGACAATGGCATATTAAACTTATTCTTGATGGATGGCGAAACGACGCTGCTGGAGAACCTTGTCGCTCTCGCCCTGTTCAGGAAGTACGGGCACGACAGAGACAACGAGCGTGTGTTCTTCTACAACTCCAAGGTGGAGGTAGACTTCTATGTCCCTGAAGTTGAGACGGCCATCCAAGTGTCTTACAGTATCCTGTCCAATCCCTCCACTTATGAGCGAGAAGTGACGGCCCTACAAAAGTTGCCCGCTGTTCTCCCCTGCCGCCGGCGAATGATCATCACCTACGACGAGGAGCAAACCATCCAGGACGACCATGGGCCAATAGAGGTCCTGCCCTTCTGGAAATGGTGCCTGCAATAACCCCTGCCACCCTTGGCAAAGCTTTTGGAGGCAATCTTGCCCCCAAAAGCATTTTTCATTCTCTTTTCCTTTGCCAATACGGCAAAAACACGTAACTTTGCACCCGCTTTAAAACATTTGTTTAACGTTGTGGAAGAATTTGGCTGCTTGCAACCACAGTAAAAAATGCTAAAACTGCAAAATCCCCCTCAGATTTTACGGTTACTCGCATGCGTTTCCACGTAAAAGAAAGTAATGTAAAATGAGTTATCTTTTCTCATCCGAATCCGTGTCGGAGGGTCACCCCGACAAAGTTGCCGACCAGGTGTCCGACGCCCTGCTCGACCAGTTTCTGGCTTACGATCCCGAGGCCCACTGCGCCATCGAGACCTTCAACACCACCGGCCAGGTCATCATCATGGGCGAGGTGCGTTCCTCGCAGTACATCGACCTGCAGACCGTGACGCGCAAGACCATCAACCGCATCGGCTACACCAAGGCCGACTACCAGTTTGACGGCAACTCGTGTGGCATCCTCACCGCCATCCACGAGCAGAGCGACGACATCAACCAGGGCGTCAGCCGCGAGCGCGAGGAAGACCAAGGCGCCGGCGACCAGGGCATGATGTTCGGCTACGCCTGCAACGAGACCGACAACTACATGCCCGCCACGCTCGACCTGGCACACCTCATCATGCGCACCCTGGCCGACATCCGCAAGGAGGGCAAGCTGATGACCTACCTGCGCCCCGACTCGAAGAGCCAGGTGACCATCGAGTACAGCGACGACGGCGTGCCCCAGCGCATCGACACCATCGTCGTCTCCACCCAGCACGACGACTTCATCCAGCCGGCTGGCGACACGCCCGAGGCCCAGCGCGAGGCCGACGAGCAGATGCTCGCCACCATCCGCCACGACGTCATCACCATCCTCATGCCGCGCGTCAAGGAGCAGCTCAGCGACAAGGTGCTGGCACTCTTCGACGGCCAGGAGAAGTACTTCGTCAACCCCACGGGCAAGTTTGTCATCGGAGGCCCCCACGGCGACACCGGCCTCACGGGCCGCAAGATCATCGTCGACACCTACGGCGGACGCGGCGCACACGGTGGCGGCGCCTTCTCGGGCAAGGACCCGTCGAAGGTGGACCGCTCGGCCGCCTATGCCGCACGCTACATCGCCAAGAACATGGTGGCCGCGGGCGTCAGCGACGAGATGCTCGTGCAGCTGGCCTATGCCATCGGCGTGGCCAAGCCCGTGAGCGTCTACGTCAACACCTACGGCAAGAAGCACGTCAGCATGACCGACGGCGAGATCGCCCAGAAGATCAGCGAGCTCTTTGAGCTCACGCCCAACGCCATCGAGCGCAAGCTCAACCTCCGCCAGCCCATCTACTTCGAGACGGCTGCCTATGGCCACATGGGACGAAAGAACGAGGTGGTGAAAAAGGTCTTCACCAGCCGTTACCACGAGCGCAAGGAGATGACCGTGGAGCTCTTCACCTGGGAGAAGCTCGACCAGGTGGAGCGCATCCGCAAGGCTTTCGACCTCTAAAGGTATCTAAAAACAGCATAGCACATGTCATTCATGCTTTCTCCAGACTCTGTCGCCATCAACGACACGGCGCACCACGCCGCCGCGACGAGCCACAAGACTGAAGGATTGCACACACCGCGGCAAATCCTCAACTTGCTGCCCAAGGACGCCACGCCCTGGCAACAAGACTCGGCCGTCAGGGCCAACATTCAGTTTCCCATCGTCGACTGGAGCAAGCGCCCCAACCCGATGCGCACGCCGACCACCAAGGCCGACGTGCCATCAGGATTTTCCCTCAGCAAGCCGCTCTACCACAGCCGCTCGCTCGTACAGCCCGACTCGGTCTACCGACCCGAGTATGCCACCTACCGACAGGGCGTGGCCGGCGACCCCGTGCCCTACACCATCGCCGGCGACAACCTCATCACGTCGGTGCTGCTCGGCTGTTTCATCCTGGCCACACTGTCCATCGCCAAGTCGGGCAACTTCATCAGCCGACAGATCAAAAACTTCTTCCGCCCACAGCACGAGGGCACCACGGTCATCACCGAGACCAGCTCCGAACTGCGCTTCCAGATCTTCCTCGTCTTGCAGACCTGCCTGCTCTGCTCGCTGCTCTTCTTCCTCTGGCGACAGACCTCCTTCGAGGAGACGTTCATCCTGCCACACTATCAGATCATCGGCATCTACACCGGTATCTTCGCACTCTACTTCCTCGTGAAATACTGTCTCAGCGCTGCCGTCGGATGGGTGTTCTTTGATAAGAAAAATAATGAACAATGGATGAAGTCGAGCCTCTTCCTCAGCTCCACCGAAGGCATCATTATTTTCCCCGCCATCATGCTCCTGGCCTACTTCAACATGCCCATTGAGAGCGTGGTGTTTTACACCGTTTTAGTAGTCATTTTGGGCAAATTGCTCACTTTTTACAAGACCTATCTTATCTTTTTCCAAAGAAACGGGGCCGCTTTGCAAAATATTTTGTACTTTTGCACCCTTGAAATTATGCCACTGGGTGCCTTGTGGGGTATTCTGGTGCTGACGGATGAACTTTTAAAAACGAATTTTTAGAACAGATGATCAAGAAGATTTTGATTTCACAGCCCAAACCGGCCAGTGAGAAATCTCCCTACTTCGACATAGAAAAGAACTATGGTGTGGAAATGGTTTTCCGGCCTTTCATCAAGGTGGAGGGGCTCTCAGCCAAGGAATTCCGCCAGCAGAAGATCGACATCCTCTCCTACACCGCCATCGTGTTCACCTCACGACACGCCATCGACAATTTCTTCCAGATTGCCAAGGAGATGCGTCTCACCATCCCTGAGACCATGAAATACTTCTGCGTGACCGAAACAATCTCGCTCTACATCCAGAAGTATGCACAGTATCGCAAGCGCAAGATCTTCTTCGGCAACTCAGGCAAGGTCGACGACCTGCTGCCCATCATGCTGAAGCACAAGGGAGAGCGCTATCTCGTGCCGCAAAGCAGCGCACACACCGACGAGCTGACCAAGCTCTTCGACGCCAAGGGACTCAACCACAAGGAGTGCGTCATGTATCGCACCGTCAGCAACAACTTCAGCGAGGAGGAGATCAAGAAGTTCGACTGCGACATGCTCATCTTCTCCACACCCACGGGCGTGCACTACCTCAGCGAGTCGCTCCCTGGCATCAAGGACGGCAAATATAAGATCGGTGTCTTCGGACCCGCCACCGCCAAGGCTGTGGAAAGCGCCGGACTGAGACTCGACCTCATGGCCGGAACACCCGAGTATCCCTCGATGGTGGCTGCCCTCAAGGCCTATCTCGAAAAGGAAAAAAGCAAATAAACATGGCAGGGCGACCTGCCCCAACCCACACTTCATGAGCATCACCTATCCTGCCACACTACACAAGGAGGAGCGCATCTGCAGCCACAAGCTCATCGATGCCATCTTCTCGGGCAACAAGAGCCGATCGATGTCGGCCTTCCCGTTGCGGGTGGTCTTCATGCCCCTGGACGAGGATGAAAACTGTGGCAACACCGACGACGGGCGCGACGGCCAGACACAGTGCCCGCTGCCCAAGGCCAAGATGCTCATCAGCGTGCCCAAGAAGCACTTCAAGCGGGCCGTGAAGCGCAACCGCGTCAAGCGACAGGTGCGCGAGGCCTACCGCAAGAACAAGAGCCTCATCGCTGACAAGGCGGTGGCGCTGGCGTTCATCTGGACCGACGACCATCTCCGCGACAGCCAGGTGGTGGAAGAGAAGGTGGTCAACCTGCTGACAAGGGTGCGTGAGAAACTGGAAAAGAACCAGGCCGACAAGCAACCCTCGCTCGACTGAGCGACCGGCCGTCACAAACCGGCAGACCTATGGAAAAAATCCTAAACACATTGTCACACGCCATCGCGCTGGTGCTGGTGCTGCCCATCAGGTTCTACCAGAAGTTCATCACGCCCTACACGCCTCCCTCCTGCCGCCTCACACCCACCTGCTCCGAGTATGCACGCCAAGCGCTGCTCAAGCACGGCCCCGTGAAAGGACTGCTGCTGGCCGCATGGCGGATATGCAGGTGCAACCCCTGGGGCGGCAGTGGCTACGACCCAGTGCCCGAGACGTTCACCTTCCGCAGGCAGGGCTCCCGGCCTTCCGGCCCACAAGGCCCATCCCACACAGACAAGCGACACACCCCATAACACAACATACAGAAATCATGCCGACAGGCATTAAATGATAAACCAATATGAAAAATTTCGTTGAAGAACTGAAATGGCGCGGCATGCTGGCGCAAATGACGCCCGGCACCGAGGAATTCTTGATGGAAAACATGGTGTCGGCCTACCTGGGCACCGACCCCACAGCCGACTCCCTGCACATCGGACACCTCTGCGGTATCATGATGCTTCGCCACTTGCAGCGCTGCGGCCACAAGCCTTACCTGCTCGTGGGCGGCGCCACAGGCATGATCGGCGACCCCTCGGGCAAGAGCCAGGAGCGCAACCTGCTCGACGCGGCCACGCTCTACCACAACCAGGAGGCCATCAAGAAGCAGGTGTCCAAGTTCCTCGACTTCGACGGAACGGAACCCAACAAGGCCGAGCTCGTCAACAACTATGACTGGATGAAGGACTTCACCTTCCTCGACTTCGCACGCGAGGTGGGCAAGCACATCACCGTCAACTACATGATGGCCAAGGAGAGCGTGCAGCAGCGCCTCAACGGCACGTCGCGCGACGGACTGTCGTTCACCGAGTTCACCTACCAGCTCCTGCAAGGCTACGACTTCCTCTACCAGTACCAGAAGTATGGCGTACGCCTGCAGCTGGGCGGCAACGACCAGTGGGGCAACATGACCACCGGCACCGAGCTCATCCGACGCACGCTGGGCAGCGACGCACAGGCCTTCTGCCTCACCTGCCCGCTCATCACCAAGGCCGACGGCAAGAAGTTTGGCAAGACCGAGAGCGGCAACGTGTGGCTCGACCGCAACCGCACCACACCCTACCAGTTCTACCAGTTCTGGCTCAACGTGGGCGACGCCGAGGCTGAGAAATACATCAAGATCTTCACCGACCTCGACAAGGACACCATCGACGCCCTCATCGCCGAGCACCGCCAGGACCCCGGCCGCCGCACGCTCCAGAAGCGACTGGCCGAGGAGGTCACGGTCATGGTGCACTCGAAGGAAGACCTCGACATGGCCATCTCAGCCAGCAACATCCTCTTCGGAAAGGCCACCAAGGACCAGCTCGCCAAGCTCGACGAGGCCACACTCAACGACGTCTTCAAGGACGTGCCCCACTATGAGATGCCCAAGGAGATGCTCGGCGGCAACGCCATCGACCTCTTCTGCCAGGAGGGCTGGGACATCTTCCCGTCAAAGGGCGAGATGCGCAAGATGGTCAAGGGCAACGGCGTGAGCCTCAACAAGGAGAAGCTCACCGCCTTCGACCAGCCCATCACAAGCGAGGACCTCATCGACGGCAAGTATCTCCTCGTGCAGCGCGGCAAGAAGAACTACTACTTGATCACCGTGAAATAACCCATGGCCCAAAGGCCCGTGACACGTTATTCACCAAGAAGTCAAGCAAGTTCTTTAGGCTCACGACGCAAATAAGTGATAAAAAATTTGGTAGTGGAACAAAAAACCACTACCTTTGCAACGCTAATATCTCAGAAAGATTGTCGTATGGTGTAATGGTAGCACAACAGGTTTTGGTTCTGTTTGTCGTGGTTCGAATCCGCGTACGACAACCTTTAGAAATGCCAAATGCTTGATCTCAGGCGTTTGGCATTTTCTTTTTGCCCCCTACCCAGGCACTGGGAACAGCTCCCAACAGGCACAGAAACATGATAACGACCGACGCCACGCCACGGGTGGCGTCCATCCTACACAGTATGAAAACAATAATGACATCCTTGCTGCTGTTGTGCGCAATGGCGGCAAACGCTCAAGGGCTGATCAAGGGAAAGATCCTTGACCGGCAGACCAACACCCCACTGGAATTTGTGAACATGCGCCTCACCACGACCACCGACACCGTGAAACTGGTGCAGGGCGACGTCACCGACGCCTCAGGACAGTTCAACATGGTCGACCTCAAGCCGGGCACCTACATCCTCACGGCCGACCTCATGGGCTACCGCGACGTGCGCCGACAGGTGACCATCAGCGAGAACAACCGCACCGCCACACTCCTGCTCTACATGCGCGAGGACACCCGCACACTGGGCGAGGTGACGGTGAAGGGCATGCGCTCGGCCATGAAACTGGAGGTGGACCGCAAGTCGTTCGACGTCTCACAGCTCATCACCAACGCCGGCGACGCCGCCTCTGACGTGCTGGAGAACATCCCATCGGTCGAGGTCGACAACGACGGCAACATCTCGCTCCGAGGCGACGCCAACGTGGAGGTGTGGATCAACGGAAAGGCCAGCGGCCTGACCACAGACAACCGCGCACAGATCTTGCAGCAGCTGCCCGCCGAGTCGATCGAGCGCATCGAGGTCATCGACAACCCATCGGCCAAGTTCTCGGCAGAAGGCGGATCGGGCATCATCAACATCGTGCTCAAGAAAGACCTCAAGCCGGGCTACTACGGATCGGTGCAGGCCGGTGGCAACACACAGGGCGGCGCCAACACATCGTTCAACATCAACATGAACAGCCGCTGGATCGACGCCTACGCCAACGTGGGATACCGACACCACGCGGGCAAGGGACACAGCGAGAGCTACCAGCAATATCTCAACAACAACACCTACCAGCACTACAAGGCCGACGACTCGCGCATGGGCAACAGCCTCTTCTCGCGCGCCGGCATCACCCTCCACGCCACAAAGAAGGACGACATCTCGCTCAGCGGCATGCTCATGCACGGCGGCGACAACAACTGGAGCAGCACGCCCTACCACTATGGCACCATCGGTGCCGACAACGACACGCGACTGATGACGCGCAACACCAAGGGCGACGGCAACATGAACATGTACTACGGCGAACTGAACTACCGCCACAACTTCACCGACAAGCACTACCTCGACTTCGTGGTGAGCTTCGACAAGTGGAAGGCCGACAACCAGAACATCTACCAGGACTCAACCACCTGGACCGACGGCAGCCACGCCACCGACTACGAATGGCAAAGCCGCCCCATGTTCCTCAACAACCGCACATGGACGGTGAAGCTCGACTATGAGAACCCCATCTCCGAGCAGGTGAAGTTGCAAGCCGGTTACCAGGGCGACTTCTCGCACGAGAACACGCCCCAGGAGAGCTATATGGACCCGACCAGCTGGAACGGCACCAACGCCGTGATGGACGAGGCCTACTACAACCGGTTCATCTATGACATGGACCTGCACGCCGCCTATGCCACGGCCACGATGAAGTTTGGCAAGCTGGGCGTCATGGCTGGCCTGAGAGGCGAATACTGGAAGGTCAACACCGAGAGCTACACCTGGGCACAGGAGAACGACGCCTCACTGAGAGACAAGCCCTTCAAGAAGGACTATTTCCAACTGTTCCCCAGCGTCTTCCTGTCCTACCAGCTGACAGAGAACGACCAGTTCCAGCTCAACTACACCCGACGCCTGCGCCGTCCGTGGGGCGGACAGCTCAACAGCTTCCGCGACACGCGCGACGCCACACTGGTGAGCTTCGGCAACCCTGAGCTGACGCCAGCCTTCTCCAACTCGTTCTCGTTCAACTACCTGCGCACGTGGACGGAGCACTCACTGATGCTCTCGGCCTACTATCGCCCCACCACCGACATCATCCAGCGCATCACCTGGCAGAGCTCCACCGACGGCAAGATGTACCAGAGCAACTTCAACGTGGCCAAGGACCAGCGCGCCGGACTGGAGCTGACGCTCAAGGACCGTTTCTTCCGTGTCTTGGACCTGACGACCAACGCCAACGCCTACTACTACAAGATCGACGGCTTCAGCTACGACATCGACGGACAGACGGTGACGGGCGCCGGCGAGCACAACTTCACGTGGAGCGCACGCATGATCGCACAGGTGCAACTGCCCTACGACTTCTCGGTGCAGGGCAGCGGCAACTACCGCAGCCGCGAGTCGACAGCACAGGGCTACCGCAAGTCGAACTACAGCATCGACCTCGGTGTGCGCAAGAACTTCCTCAACAAGCAACTGCAGGTGAGCCTCAACTGCCGCGACCTGCTCGACAGCCGCAAGTTCAGGACCTATGCCTCATCGGAGACCTTCACACGCCAACAGCTCAACCGACGGGGCAGCCGACGCGTGCAGCTCACCGTCACCTGGAACTTCGGCAACAACTACGCCAAGCGCAAGCCCAACCGCAACAACCAAGGACAGATGGACGACGACTCGGGCAACATGGGCGGATACAACGGCGGTGGAGAGGAATAATCCGCTCGCAAGCCGACAAGCATAAGGACATGAGAAAAGGGGCATGGACGCTGGCGTCCATGCCCCTTTTCTCATGTCTTTTCTTTTCAGCACCTGCCCGTCGCTCCTTAGAGCAGCACATCCCAGAAGCACTGGGGCAGGTGGATGTTGTCCACATCGACGGCAGCGGCAAACAGCGGTGCGATGTCGCTGGGGTCAAAGCCGGCGATGCCACAACCGATGGGGGTGACGAGAAACACCTGGTCGGCATGCTGGCGTGCATAGCCGACAAACTGGTCCACATAGGGACGGATGGTGTCGGGGCCGCCCTGCATGGTGGGGATGGCATAGCTCTGGCCCTGCGGTCCCACGCCGACACCCATCTTGGCACCGAAGTAGAGGCAGGCGGTGCGGGCGGCGCCTCCACCATGCATGCCAGCCAGGTTGCTGCCGAAGACGAAGACCTCGCCAGGGGCAAGAGTGGTCACGCGCTCGGGCGTGACACGCTGTGCGTAATCGTGTTGTTTCATCATCTCTATAGTTGAAAGGTTGGTTGAGCTCTCCACAGGCGACAGGTCGTACTGGGCCGACAGGTCGCCGCATCTCGGCATCATCGGAGCCACATAGTAGGCCTTGAAATAGGGCACCACGACGGTCTCCATCAGCTTGTGGTAGCGCTGGGTGACGGCCGACGGCGTCATGCCGAGTTGCTCGGCCACCTCCTTGCCCTTGAAACCCTCAACGAGGATCATCCGCAAGATGATGGACGAACGGCTGTCGCGCGGAAAACTGCGGCGGCACATCTCCAGCACCGTGGCGCGGAAGTCGGCCGCGAAGTTGTCGTCGGGAAGGTCGAAGTCCACCTGCGTCTTGCCCAGGCGGTCAACAAAGGGTTCCACCTGCGATTCGCGGTTGTAGGCCTTCAGGCGGTCGAGCAGCACGAAGCGGAAGCCGTTGACCATCCACGTGCGCAACGACACATGGGGCCCACGGTCGTCGAGCTGGCGGAAGTCGCGCTGCGAGAGCGCCAGGTAATACTCGTGGGCAATGCTGTAGAAGTCGAGGCCGGGCTTGCGGGCCACGTCATAGCGCTTGTCGCACACATGATAGGCGATGCGGCAGGTGTCATAGAAATAGTCGCGCGTCAGCCGAGAGTCGTGGTGGCGGAGACCCTCCACGATGGCGTCGTCGGTGAGCGCGGCGGTAGGCTTGGGATTGTTCATCACCGCAAAAATAGTGATTTTTTGAAAAAAAGTGGAGGACGCGCTTAATTTTTTTCTTCCCAATTCTTCTAATGGTCAAACACAACCCTAAAAAGAACAAAATCATGGAAAGAAGAAAGAAAACACAGACACGGAGAATTGTCAACCTCATCATTGTGGACGAGAGCGGCAGCATGAGCCTCATCGAGCGCCAGGCCCTGACGGGCCTCAACGAGACGCTGGCCACCGTGAAGCGCATGCAGGACAACGACCCCAGCGTAGGCCAAAGTGTGACGTTGCTCACCTTCAACAGCGACCACACACGCTATGTGTTCGACAATACGCCGGCCCGTCACGTCCACACCATCGGCTCGCGCGAGTACCAGCCCTCGGGCGCCACGCCACTCTACGACGCCATCGGACGGGGCGTCAGCAAGGTCAACGCGCAGACCAGCGCCAGCGACGTGGTGCTCGTCACCATCATCACCGACGGCGAGGAGAACTGCTCCAGGGAGTATGACCTGCGCATGGTGAAACAGCTCATCGAGAAGATGAAGCTACAGCGCTGGACATTCACCTTCATCGGCACCGACAACCTCGACGTGAGACGCATGGCCCACGACATGGCCATCGACAACCACATGGAGTTTGCCGAGGACGCCGAGGGGACGCAGCGCATGTTTGAGATCGACCGCCACGCACGCATGCGCTTCTGCTCACAGGCCGTCCACGACGAACGCATACCCGAGGGTGGCTACTTCGACGGACTCGACGACCAGCGACCGGCCCGCAAGCGCCGCGGCAAGTGACCACGCCCGCGCCATCGGCCCGCGGAGGGGACCGGCGCGTTTAATTTATTTAAGTGTTCTGGCCCAAAGAAACGTCATATAATTAGGAGACGAACCAAATAAAATTATTATCTTTGCAATCGTATAATCGACTTTTTAACTTAAAACAATAGGTTATGACTAGTTTGAAAGACTTTTCATTGGAAGGTAAGAACGCTTGGATCACAGGCGCCACTTACGGTATCGGTTTCAACATCGCAAAGGCTTTCCACGCTGCCGGTGTGAAGAACATCATCTTCAACGACATCGACCAGGAGCACGTGGACCGTGGCTTGGCTTCCTACAAGGAGGCAGGCATCGAGAACGTGCACGGATATGTCTGCAACGTCACCGATGAGGACGCCGTGCAGGCTCTCGTGAAGCAGATCCACGAGGAGATTGGCCAGATCGACATCTTGGTCAACAACGCCGGCATCATCAAGCGCATCCCCATGGTGGAGATGAGCCGCAAGGACTTCCAGCAGGTCATCGACATCGACCTCGTCGGCCCGTTCATCTGCTCAAAGGCCGTGCTGCCTGAGATGATCGAGCGCAAGGAGGGCAAGATCATCAACATGTGCTCCATGATGTCGGAGCTCGGCCGCGAGACCGTGTCGGCATACGCTGCCGCCAAGGGTGGCCTGAAGATGCTCACGCGCAACATCTGCTCTGAGTATGGTCAGTACAACATCCAGTGCAACGCCATCGGCCCGGGCTACATCGCCACACCGCAGACCGCTCCCCTGCGCGAGCGTCAGCCGGACGGCAGCCGCCATCCCTTCGACAAGTTCATCTGCGCCAAGACACCGGCCGGACGCTGGCTCGACCCCTCTGAGCTGGGTGGCCCCGCTGTGTTCCTGGCTTCTCACGCCTCTGACGCCGTCAACGGACACGTGCTCTATGTCGACGGTGGCATCCTGGCCTACATCGGCAAGGATCCTTCGCAGTTCAACGGATAAGACATTCGCCAGAAAACAAACAGCAATAAAAAAGCCCACGGCACGCCGTGGGCTTTTTTATTAATTATCTTTACAATTACTTGTTGACGGCATCGGCAAACTGAGCGCCGGCGGCAAACTTCACAACGGTCTTGGCGGCGAGCTCAACCTTCTCACCTGTGCGAGGATTGACACCCTGACGAGCAGGACGCTCCTTTGTGGCGAATGTGCCGAAACCGACCAGCTGAACCTTCTCACCTGCTACCAGGGCGTCCTTGATGGCCTCTGTCGTAGCGTCCAATGCTGTCTTGGCCTGTGCGGAAGTGATACCTGCAGCCTCAGCAATCTTCTTTACTAATTCTGTCTTGTTCATAATTTTGGGTTATTTTGTGAATATAAATGGTGATCTCAATAATTTGTGATGACAAAAATAGGACTTTAGTTTCATAATTCAAACAAAAATAAAAAAAAAGTGATGTAAAAAACTAAAAAATACCGCAAAACCACTGTTTCTTAGCCATTTAACCAGCTTTTTTCGTAAATTTGCATTGTTTTTCAACACCAAACCAAGCAACAAGATTACATGATGCCAAAAATACCAAACGTCACCAAGAACTTGCTCATCATCAACGTGCTGGCCTTCCTGGCCACCGAGGTGCTTGGGCCGACCATGGGCGTGGACCTCACTTCCTACCTGGGACTACACTTCTTCAAGGCGCCCGACTTCAAGACCTACCAGCTCGTCACCTACATGTTTATGCACGGGGGCTTCACGCATATCTTCTTCAACATGTTCATGCTGTGGATGTTCGGATCCGTCGTGGAGAACATGTGGGGAGCAAAAAGATACCTTTTTTATTACATTTTCTGTGGTGTGGGTGCCGGCATCTGCCAAGAGTTCGCACAGTACATCCAATACATGAGCAACGACCTGGCCAACTACCAGATGATCAACACCGGATCGGCCGTCATTCCCGTCAGCCAGTATCTCAACCTGTGGACCACCGTGGGTGCCTCGGGCGCCCTCTACGCGCTGCTGCTGGCCTTCGGCATGATGTTCCCCAATGAGCGCATGTTCATCATCCCCTTCCCCTTCCCCATCAAAGCCAAGTGGATGGTCATCGGCTCCATCGTCGTGGAATTTCTCCTGGCACAGGTCAACGGAGGCGACGGCGTGGCACACATGGCACACCTCGGAGGCATGGCCTTCGGCTTCCTGCTCATCCTGCACTGGCGCCAACAGGCACGTGGCCCTCACAACGGTGGTGGGCGCAACACGCAGTTTTTCAGCAACTTGCAGCAGCGTTGGCGCAACAGCCAGGCCAAGCGCAGCAACCAGAAGCAGCGCCACACGGGCAACGCCGACTGGGACTACAACGCCGGCAAACGCGCCACACAGGAGGAGATAGACCGCATACTCGACAAAATCAGGAAAAGCGGATACGACAGCCTGACAAAGGCCGAGAAGCAAACGCTTTTCGACCAAAGCAAACATGATCGCTAAAATCAAGAAATTCTCGCTGCAAGTCGTCGCTGGGGCCAACGCCGTGACCATCCTGCTCATGCTCCTCGTGGGCTACAGCGGACACATCGACCCCGCCAACCATCCCTTGTTGGCCAACGCCGGGCTCGTCTTCCCGGCCTTCATCGCCATCAACGCAGCCTTTCTCGTCTTCTGGGTCGTCTTCAAACTCAAGGGCGTCATCATACCTTTCGTGGGCTACATCCTTTGTTATGGGCCCATGCGGACCTACATGCCCGTCAACATCCCACAGGACCCGCCCGTGGGAGCCATCAAGGTGTTGTCTTACAACGTGCAGGGCTATCACACCATGCGAGGCCCCGACGTGAACACCTTCTCCGACGACACCATCGCCGCCTACATCCTCCGCAGCGGTGCCGACATCGTGTGCGTGCAAGAGGGAGGACACGTGCTGCCCTTCGACAGCACCTTCCGAAAGAGATACCCCTACATCGTGGAGGAAAAGAAATCGGCAAGCGGCGATGTCGTCGGCCTCTACAGCCGTTTCCCCATACGCCGGTCGCAAGTCATCGACTACCCCTCAGAGGGCAACATGAGCGCGGCCTTCTACCTCAACGTCAACGGGCAGAAGGTGCTCGTCGTCAACAACCACCTGGAGACCAACGCCCTCGACAAGGACGACAAGACGGGCTTCGGCAACCTCATCAAGGGCGACCTCGACAAGGACATGGCACGCGCTGAGTCGACACGGCTCATCGACAAGCTCGGACAGGCGTCGAAGAAACGCGCCCCACAGGCCGAGGCCGTGGCCCGATACATCGCCAACCACCGCACGGGCCACCGCGTCATCGTCTGCGGCGACTTCAATGAGAACCCGCTCGGATACGCCCACACACGCATCGGGGAAGACCTCACCGACTGCTATGCCGCATCGGCCAACGGCATCGGACGCTCTTACAACCAAAGCCACATGTACGTGCGCATCGACCACCTGTTCTGCTCCGACGACATCACACCCTACGCCTGCACCGTCGACAGCCGCATCAAGGCCAGCGACCACAACCCCATCTACTGCTGGCTCAAGTTTGGAAGGAAAATCTAAAAACAAAAAATACAAAAAGCGCAACATTGGGAAGGAAATTCTAAAAATGGAACAATAAACCACCCATAAATTTCTCAAAAAGGAGGAAAATTAGTATCTTTGCACATCTTATAGTGTCAATTAGATTGAAATAACAAATAAACAAATAACTAACAAAATGCGAAACAAAGGAATTGTAATTGTAACAGCCGTCTTACTGACGCTTACATGCCTCTTCTATTTGTCGTTCCCGATTGCCACAAGCTACTATGACAATCAGGCTGCCAAGCTCAAGGATCCCATTGATCAGCAGAACTACAAGGATTCTGTGAAGTACCTTGGCATCTACGACTACCAGAAGTGTCTGCAAACGCAGATCGGTCTCGGACTGGATCTGAAAGGCGGTATGAACGTGGTGCTGGAAATCTCAGTGCCCGACGTGGTCGACATGCTCGCTGACCACAAGACCGACCCGGCATTCGTCAAGTCGATGAACGAGGCCAAGAAGCAACTGGAAGCCGGCAAGAGCGACTTCATCTCGCTCTTCATCGACGCTTACCACAAGAACGCTCCGGGCCACAACCTCGCCGAGGTGTTTGCCACACAGCAGCTCCAGGGCAAGGTGTCGCCCACGAGCACCGACAGCGAGGTGGAGAAAGCACTGCGCGCTGAGGTGAGCTCGGCCATCGACAACTCATTCAACGTCGTTCGCACACGTATCGACCAGTTCGGCGTCGTGCAGCCCAACATCCAGCGCATCCAAGGCGCTGAGGGCCGCATCATGGTGGAGATGCCTGGCATCAAGGAGCCCGAGCGCATGCGCAAGCTCCTGCAGGGCAGCGCCAACCTCGAGTTCTGGGAGACCTACAACGCCGACGAGATCATCCCTTATCTCCAGCAGCTCGACCAGCGCCTGGCCAGCGGCGACCAGGAGACGGCCGCCAAGAAAGACACGGCCAACGCCAAGGAGGAGAAAAAGGCTGAGCCCGCCAAGAAGCAGGCACAGCACAAGTTCATGATCAACAACGGCAAGAAGGCCGACAACATCAAGACCACGCCCGACAGCGAGTTGGAGCAGGCCAAGAAGCAGCACCCGCTGCTCGCCATGCTGCAGACCACCGGACAGGGCAGCCTGAGCCTCGTGGGCTATGCCAGCGCACGCGACACGGCCGCCATCAACAAGATCATCTACGGCCAGGTGGCCAAGCAGGTGTTCCCCACCGACCTCCGCTTGATGTGGAGCGCCAAGCCCACCGACAACATCCAGGCCAAGAACATCTATGAACTTCATGCCCTGAAGGTCACCACCGCCAACGGACGCGCTCCGCTGGAGGGCGACGTCATCACCGACGCCAGCGACCAGTTCAACCACGTCACTGGCGCTCCTGAGGTCTCCATGTCAATGAACGCTGAGGGTGCTCGCCGCTGGTCTGAGCTGACCAAGGCCAACATCGGCAAGGCCATCGCCATCGTCCTCGACGGTGTGGTCTACACCTCACCCCGTATCCTCAACCAGATCGACGGCGGACAGAGCTCCATCACCGGCAACTTCACCATCGAGGACACCAAGGACCTGGCCAATACCTTGAAGTCGGGTCGTATGCCCGCACCCGCACACATCGTGCAGGAGGAGGTCGTCGGTCCTACGCTCGGTGCCCAGTCCATCCAGCAGGGTATCATCTCGTTTGCCATCGCCTTCGTGCTCCTGATCATCTACATGCTCGTGGTCTACAACATCATCCCCGGCTCACTGGCTGTGTTGGCTCTCTTGCTCAACGTGTTCTTCACGCTCGGCATCCTGACGTCATTCCAGGCCGCCCTCACCATGAGTGGTATCGCTGGTATGGTGCTGTCGCTCGGTACGGCTGTCGACGCCAACGTGCTGATCTATGAGCGCATCAAGGAGGAGCTCCGCGCTGGCAAGGACATGCGCCTGGCCATCAACGCCGGTTACAGCAACGCCTTCTCGGCCATCTTCGACTCCAACTTGACTTCTGTCATCACGGGTGTCATCCTCTACCTCTTCGGCACAGGTCCCATCCGCGGCTTCGCCACCACATGGATCATCGGCATCGTCTGCTCATTCTTCACCGCAGTCTACCTGACCCGCCTGGTCTACGACTACAAGATCAACCACGGCAAGTGGATGCACCTGAAGCTCTGGACCAACATCTCGAAGAACATGATGCAGGGCACCAACTTCAAGTTCATGTCCGCTTATAAGAAGAGCTTCACGTTCGCTGTCATCGCCCTCGTGGTCTTCATCATCAGCTTCGGCACACGCCACCTGGCACAGAGCATCGACTTCACGGGTGGTCGCAACTACGTCGTGCAGTTTGAGAAGGCCACTCAGCCTGAGCAGGTGCGCACCGTGCTGGAGAAGACCTTCCCCGGCTACACCACCAGCGCCATCTCGCTCGGCAACGACGGCCGCACCATCCGCATCTCTACCAACTACAAGATTGAGTCGACCGACACCAAGGTCGACGGACAGGTGGAGACCATGCTCTTCAACGGCTTGAAGGAGGCTGGTCTCGTCAGCCAGAAGAACGTGGAGGCATTCAAGAACCCGGACATCCGTCAGGGTGGCTCCATCATCAGTTCGTCTAAGGTGGGTCCGTCGATCGCCAAGGACGTGACACGAAGCGCCATCATCAGCGTGATCATCGCCTTGGTGGCCATCTTCCTCTACATCCTGCTCCGTTTCCGCAACGTGGCCTTCTCGTTTGGTTCCACCATCGCCCTGGCCTTCGACGCCGTGACTGTCATCGGCTTCTTCTCGCTGCTGCAAGGACTGCTGCCCTTCTCGCTCGAGGTCGACCAGACGTTCATCGGTGCTGTGCTGACCGTGATCGGCTACTCCATCAACGATAAGGTGGTGGTGTTCGACCGTATCCGTGAGAACTTGAAGTTGCACCCGAAGGAGGATCTCCAGAAGCTGTTCAACGACTCCATCAACCAGACCCTGGCTCGTACCATCAACACGTCAGTCACCACACTCGTCGTGTTGCTCTGCATCCTGTTCCTGGGCGGCAAGAGCATCCAGCCGTTCGCCTTCGCCATGACGCTGGGTGTCGTCTTCGGCACACTGAGCTCCATCTTCCTCGCATCACCTATCGCCTACCTCGTGATGGGTCGCAAGATCAAGGAGCAGGTTGCCCCTGCCGTGGAGCAAGCTTAATGACCATCAACATCCAAGGCTGAGCCTCCACCGCGGGGCCCAGCCATAACGCAAGCGAGCCATCCTCGTTCGGCAACGAACAAGGATGGCTCGCTTTTTTTGTTCTCTCCTCCAGCACGCTGGTGAGCCAGACTAAGGTCTGGCGATCAAGAGGCCTCCGTGCGGTCTACAACACTTCGGCCACGTGGTTGCGCTTGGTGCCGTCCTTGCCTCGCCTGAGGAAGAGGATGAGACGCAGGCGGTCGCCTGTGGCGAGGGTGGCACGCCGCGACTCGGGCAGGAGGTCGAGCTTGGCAAAGCCTTCGCGCGTGATGACGGGGATGTCCGACGGTTGAGAAGGATGGGCACCGGAAAGAGCCTGTGAGGATGCAGAAGACGCAGGGGAAGAAGAAGAAGAAGAAGATGATGATGATGATGATGAAAAAGAGGCGACGGTCACGGCCCGTGGAGCCGACGTCAGGGCATACTTCCAGTAACGCTCCGCCTGGTTGACAAAGACCACGGTGGCCTCGTAGACGCCGAAGGCCTCGCGGCCGGCCTCCTTGGGCAGCACCTCGATGATGGCGGCACACTTGAAGGGATCGTCCTTGGCGATGATGGGACAGAAGCGGACGAAGCTGCCCTTCGCCACGCCTTTCAGTTGCAGCGCCGTGCGGTCGGCAACAAAGTGGCGCGACTGGATGTCGAACACGTGCACATGGCCATGCTGCATGTCGATGCCGTCCACATAGCCAGTCTCCACGGCAAAGACATCGCCCGCCTTCTTGGTGGAGACGACAATCTCCGCGGCACGCTCGTTGCCCTGCTTGGACACACGTGTCAGCACGTCAAACATCCGGCCTGTGATCTCCCAGGGCTTGCAGGGAAACTGGTGGCTGTCGGCTATCATCGACAGGCCGTCGGGCGCCACGAGCTTCACGAAGCGGCGCTTGCGCCCCTGCTGCTCTTTCTCAAAGACCTTCACGGCCATCATGTGGGCGATGGCGCCGCAGTCGGTGCTCTCCTCCTCAGGATGGTGCAAGAGATAAGAGGCACGGGCCCGCTCCACTCGCTCACTGAGCGAGAGGTATCGGCGTCCGTCCTTTCCCGTCTGGGGTTGGCGGTCCTCATCGCGCAGACAGGCGTCGTAGCCCCACGCTTGCAAGAACTGTGGCAAGCGGAAGTCGGGATAAGTCTCGGCAATCTTCAGGGCGAGGCCCAACATGCACGATCCGATGAGCGACGGGCGCCGCTGGTGCAACCGGATGTAGGCCGCCAGCAGCGTGCGGGTCTCCACAGAGCCCAGCGTGGCATAATGGGCCTTGAGGTATCGGTAGATGGTCCATTGAGTCTCTTCAGGATGCTGTTGTCCCGTGGCCAAAGCCTCGTCCAGCTGTTGGCGTGTGACGACGGGTGCCGGGTCGCTTGTGGGTCGCATAGGCAGGGTGTGTTTTAGGGTTGGTTCAGTCGCTGACCTCGTTTTGCACATGTTCGCAAAACTCAACGACGATGTCGAGCATGTCTTGCTCCAGGTAGGCGCATGCCTTGTCGTAGAAATGGTCGGGGATGTCGTAATAAGCCTCGGCTATGGCTCCGCAGATGCAAGCCTTGGTGTCGGTGTCGCCCCGTGCCATGACAGCCTTGCGTATGGCGTCCTCGAAGCTGTCGCTGTCGAGGAAACAGCGCAACGCCCAGGGCACCGTCTCCTGACACGACGAGTCGAAGTGGCCCTCCGACCCGATCTTGTAGATGTCGCGGAGCGGTGGCAGTTCATAGCCGAAGCTCCGCCTGACGGCTCCCTCCAGTTCCTCCTTGGTGATGCGGCCCGTGCGCAACCAATAGATGACCGCCGCCACACACTGCGCGCCACGGATGGCCTCCTTGTGCATGTGGCTGCCGATGGTGCAGAGCTGCGCCTGGCGTATCACCTCGTTGTAGTCGTCGAAGAGCCAGCCCACGGGTGCGATGCGCATGGCCGCGCCGTTGCCCCATGAGTTTTGTGGCTTGGGGTGGTCGTCGGCCAGCCATTGGGCGAACATGCCTCCGTAGGCCCCCTTGGGGTTGGGGTATCGCCGGCCCCACTCGTGGAGCGCGTCGGGATAGGGCTTGCCATTGAGGATGGCGTCGGCCACGGCAATGGTCATCACCGTGTCGTCGGTATAGTCACACTGGGGTTTGGGACGGAAGAGTTCAAAACCGTCGTGCGGTGTCTCGTCAAACTCAAAACGTGAGCCTACAATGTCTCCTATGATGGCGCCTATCATAATAATAAGGTGGAAAAAGGGTTAGTAAGAGATGTACTTCCACCGGGAATCGAACCCGGATCAAAGGTTTAGGAAACCTCCGTTCTATCCATTGAACTATAGAAGCCCATTTGTTTGTGCCCACAAAGTTAACTGAATTTATCCAATCCGCAAAGGAAAAGGGCAAGAATACTTGAATAATTTAACCCTCGCTTGACGATTTTTAAAGCCAATCGCTTTGCCGTTGCGAAAATAGGTAGTAATTTTGCGCCTCAGATGAAGTCGATTCTCATAATCATTCTGCTGGCGCTGCTGCCCGCCACGTCGTGGGCGCAAGACGACCAGCGCACCCGCGTCAACCCCGAGGACCTGGATGTCGACATGGACAACCCGACCTTTGTGCCCATGGTGAAGGTGGGCAAGGTGCTCCTGGGCAAGGACTCCATACAGTATATGGAGCTCAACGACGTGTGGGTCTATCCCGAACCGACATTCAAGAACGCCCGTCAGCGCGCGGCCTACAACCGCCTGGTCTACAACGTGAAGAAGGTGCTGCCCATCGCCAAGGAGGTCAACAAGATCATCGTGGAGACGGGCGACTACCTCAACACGCTGCCCAACAAGAAGGCGCGCGACGAGCACATGAAGCGCGTGGAGGCCGACATCAAGAAGGAATACACGCCGCGCATGAAGAAGCTCACCTATGCGCAGGGCAAGTTGCTCATCAAGCTGGTCTACCGCGAGTGCAACAGTTCGAGCTACCAGCTCATCCAGGCCTTCCTCGGTCCTGTGAAGGCTGGCTTCTACCAGGCCTTCGCCTGGGTCTTCGGCGCCTCGCTCACCAAGAAGTATGACGCCGGTGGCGTCGACCGTCTCACCGAGCGTGTGGTCCGCCAGGTGGAGGCCGGACAGCTCTGACCCACGCGCCACCAGCGCCGTCCTGTTAATATTATAGGATTTCTATAATTACAAAAGAATTCTTTTCTTTGCACTGATAATGGGCAAGTTACAACATTTTGCTTCCGTCATCCCATATCAGCTGCAACACCTTGTCGAGCACTCCCACATAATAGAATGGGAGATTGATGAGACGGAAGGGGTGCCCCGTAGGCGACACCACGTCGTCTGTTCCAAATTCACCAGGCCAAACCCTGATGGCCACATCGGGAGCGTCGGGCTGTGACATGAAGGAATGAAGAGAACGCAGATGCGCATTTGTTCCCGACTTCACCTCTATCGGAAGAATGGCCGACTGCCCTTGCCACACAAAATCCACCTCGGCATTAGACCCCTTCTTGTCACGCACCCAATAATACTGCTCATTGCGGTAGTTGCGATCCAATACGACACGAAGTTCCTGTGCAACAATCTGCTCAGCAGCGTGTCCTTTCCAGACATCAAGCAACGAACTGTTCTGTAGGTATTCCGTCTGAATGTCCACAGAGAAATTCATGATGCCCGAATCCACCCACACGAGTTTGGGCTGCCGATTTTGGGCCGGTATGGCCGGCGCCTTGACTGCCGTAACGGGATAATCCAAATTGAGCAAGAATGCTTTCTCCATGACCTCCAATGCCTCGTGTACCTCCTTGCTGGTATAGTTGCTTCCTCCGAAACGGTTGAAACTTATGGTCTGTCCAGCCTCAGCCCAGCCATGGGTCAGGAGGTGGCGCATCACCCTTGCTTGTTTGTCGTTGCGCGCATATTTCTCCACATCCTCATTATAGCCATCAAGCAACGAGCGATAAATTGGCGCCAAGCGTACGACATCTCCATTTTGCGCATAGTCCGCCAAAGCCTCAGGCATCCCACCCACAAGCGCATAGCGATTGAAGTGGCCAAGCATCATCTCATGGTACACGGATGGCACGTCGACATTCTTGATCATCCCTGCCAAGGCCTCCTCGCCCATCGCCCCAAGATATTCCAAGAAAGAACACGGGCGAAGGGAAAGATACTCCACTCTGCCCACGGGGAAAGACACACGCTGCTTGATGAGCGTTTGAAGGCGGGAGCCTGCTGCAATGATATGTAGCCAAGGCATCTCTTCATAAAAATAGCGGAGCAAGCCCACTGCCTTCGGCTCGTTTTGGATCTCATCGATGAAGAGCAGCGTACGCTTGCCTGGATCGACGACCACCTTCCTTTGTACACAAAGATATTGATAGATTTCCTTGACGTTATCCGACTTGGAGAAGATGAGGGCATCCGCGCTTTGCTCCAAATTCAGCTTGATATACACGTCATACCGCTTGCTGAATTCATCGACAAGCGTAGTCTTCCCCACTTGTCTCGCCCCTCGCAAGACCAGTGGTTTCCTATGTTCTTTCTCGCTCCACCTTTGGAGCTCTTCCATCAGTTGCCTGTATATCATTGTGTCTCATACATTTATATGGCTACAAAGATACTATATATTCCTAAAACATAGGCAAAAACAGAGCAGAATTTTCCTAAAACATAGGCAACTTTCAGCAGATTTATGCCTAAAACATAGGCAAAAACAGAGCAAAACTTTCCTAAAACATAGGCAACTTTCAGCTAACTCAAGTTTCTTCGTTTTTATTTGACGACAATAAGTGACTCTCCCCAGGGCTCATGCCAACAGGTAGATGGACCTGTCGTTGGAATGTGAAAGAGGCAGCTGTTGTTGCTCAAGCAACAGACGCCCTTAGTTGATCAAGGCAGTACTTGATAGAGAAGCCGGCTGTACTCGATAGAGAAGCCGGCTGTACTTGATAGAGAAGCCGGCTGTACTTGATAGAGAAGCCGGCTGTACTTGATAGAGAAGCCGACAGTACTTGATAGAGAAGCCGACAGAGTTTAGTCGTACCAGTTGTTTCATTCCCCTTAGGTGTCAAACTCCCAGCCGTCTTCCACGCCCACTTGCTTGAGTGCCTTGCGTATGAAGAATTGTCTATCGTTGTCCCTTATTGTCGTCAAACAAAAAACGAAGGACTTGGTTGTCTATAGCGCGCCCTTCCGTCATTGTGCCAGGGGCACTGGCAAAAGGGTTGTCTATGTTGTCTGCCCGTTGGGCCCAGCGAGGGTTGTAACGAGTTGTAAAGGTTGTACCTGTTGTCTTAAAAAGACTCCATCATTGCATGAATGTTTATAACGCGACCATCCACTTTTGAGAATTTTGTAATCCACTTTTGAGAATTTTGTAGCTGACTTTTGAGAATTTTGTAATCCACTTTTGAGAATTTTGCTTATCTTTGCAGCATTGATTACAAAGCCTATCAGAATGTTTAAGAAAGCACAATATTATACGCTCAAGGAAAGGATTGCAGAGCCAAGACACTTCATACAGGTAATCTCTGGCCCTCGACAAGTCGGAAAATCGACCATGGTGAAGCAAGTCTTGAATGAGACAAGCCTTCCCCATCTTTTTGTCACGGCAGACGACGTCGCTTCCCAAGACCACCAATGGATAAGCAATGTGTGGGAAACAGCCCGCGCTCGCAAAAAGATTGCACAACAGCCAGAGTTTCTGCTCGTCATCGATGAAGTGCATAAAGTCGACAATTGGAGTGAGGCCGTCAAGAAAGAATGGGATTGGGACACATACCATGACATTAACATCAAGGTGGTGCTCCTTGGCTCTTCGCGTCTTCTGCTCAAAGACGGACTAACAGAATCGCTGGCCGGGAGATTTGAACTCATACGCATGTCGCACTGGACGTATGCGGAAATGCACGAGGCGTTCGGCCTTGACCTCAACCAGTATGTCTATTTTGGCGGTTACCCAGGAAGTGCCAACTTCATCAAGGATGAGAGACGGTGGAGAAACTATATCAAAGACAGCATTATCGCACCCGCTATCACACAAGACATTCTCATCACCAAGACCATCTACAAGCCCGCCCTCATGCAACAGTTGTTTTTCTTAGGATGCACCTATTCGGGCGAAGAGGTGTCGCTCAACAAGATGTTGGGACAGCTGCAAGACGCTGGCAATGTGACAACCTTGGCCAATTACCTCAACACGCTTGACGAGACACAACTACTGAAAGGCATGCAAAAGTATGCCAACGACAACGCCCGAAAATACAACTCAGTACCCAAGCTCATGGTTTACAACACAGCATTGCTCTCCGCCCTGTCCAACACAAAATTTGAACAAGCCTACACAGACCCAAAAGCATGGGGACGATGGGTGGAAAGCTGCGTGGGCAGTTACCTGCTAGCCAAAGCCGACGAACTGGATTACAAGGTGTATTATTGGCGGGAACGCAATGAGGAAGTGGACTTCATCATCGATCACTTTGGCAAACTGACAGCTATAGAGGTGAAGAGCGGACGCAGAATGATGAACACCGGCTTGCAAATATTCAAGGAGAAATTTCATCCGGAGCACGCCATGGTGGTCGGTTCTGAAGAATTTCCCTTAGACGAGTTTCTGAAGGTTGACCTGGAAAAACTGCTTGGCCAGTGGTGACAGAAGCGCAACACATCGCAATCCGTCGCTGACTGGCGGCCCACACCCGCCAAAGCATTAAAATACCTAAATTTATACATAATATCAAAGATTTAGGGTAACTTTGCAGTTTCAATACAAGTCATAAAAACGCATGAGCTTAACAAAAATAGTGGGCAAACTGTTTACGCCCCGCCAGTATGCGCTGGAGAAACACTACTCGCAGCCCGAGGCGTTGCAACACGCCGTGCTGCGACACCTGCTGGAGAGAGGCGCCAACACCGAGTATGGCCGCAACCACCTGCTCTCGGCCAAGAACAGCTACGAGGACTTCGCCAAGAACGTGCCCGTCAACACCTATGAGGAACTGAAGCGCGACATCGACCGCATGCGCCACGGCGAGGCCGACGTGCTGTGGCCCGGACAGGTGAAGTGGTACGCCAAGTCGTCGGGAACGACCAACGACAAGTCGAAGTTCATACCCGTCTCCAACGAGGGACTGCACGACATACACTACCAGGGAGGCAAGGACGTGGTGGCCCTCTACCTGCGCAACCATCCCGACAGCCGCCTCTTCGACGGCAAGTCGCTCATCCTCGGAGGCAGCCACTCACCCAACTACAACGTGGCCGGGTCGCTCGTGGGCGACCTCAGCGCCATCCTCATCGAGAACATCAACCCGCTGGTCAACCTCATGCGCGTGCCCCGCAAGCGCACGGCGCTGCTCTCCGACTTCGAGGTGAAGCGCGACCGCATCGCGCAGGAGTGCCTCCACCAGAACGTCACCAACATCTCGGGCGTGCCCTCGTGGATGCTCAGCGTGCTCGTCAGGGTCATGGAGCTCTCGGGCAAGAAGCACCTCGAGGAGGTGTGGCCCAACCTGGAGGTGTTCTTCCACGGAGGCATCGCCTTCACCCCCTACCGCGCACAGTATGAGCAGCTCATCACCTCCCCAAAGATGCACTACATGGAGACCTACAACGCCTCGGAGGGCTTCTTCGGCATACAAGACGACCCCGACGACCACTCCATGCTGCTGATGCTCGACTACGGCGTGTTCTACGAGTTCATCCCCCTCGAGGAGGTGGGACGGCCCGACGCCACCGTGGTGCCCCTCGAGGGCGTGGAGGTCGGCCGCAACTACGCCATGGTCATCACCACCAGCTGCGGACTGTGGCGATACATGATCGGCGACACCGTGTCCTTCACCTCCAAGCAACCCTACAAGTTCATCATCACCGGACGCACCAAATACTTCATCAACGCCTTTGGCGAGGAGCTCATCATGGACAACGCCGAGAAGGGACTGGCCTACGCCTGCGAGAAGACCGGCGCGCAGGTGCTCGAATACACCGCCGCACCCGTCTACATGGACCAGAACGCCAAGTGCCGGCACCAGTGGCTCATCGAGTTCAGCAAGGAGCCCGACAGCCTGCAACGCTTCGCCCAGGCCCTCGACGAGAAACTGCAAGAGGTCAACTCCGACTATGAGGCCAAGCGGTCGCACAACGTCACGCTGCAACACCTCGAGGTGGTGCAGGCCCGCCCGGGACTCTTCAACGACTGGCTGAAGCAGAAAGGGCGCCTCGGCGGACAGCACAAGGTGCCACGACTGAGCAACTCGCGCAAGAACATGGACGAGTTGCTGGAAATGAACAAGCAGTGAACACACGCAACAACCACACGCGCCGGCAAGCAACAGGCGGCAGCAAAAAGGCAATGACAACATGAACCACATGACTGACAACAGAAGACAAGGACGCAAGGCCGCCAGGCGGCTGGCCCGCAGCCCATGGGCCCTCGGGTGCCTCTTGCTCGCACTCTTCGCGCTCGTGTCGTGCGCCAAGATGGGCAGCCCCGACGGCGGATGGTACGACGAGACGCCGCCACGCGTGGTCAGCTGCTCGCCGGCCGACAAGAGCGTCGGCGTGAACAAGCGACACATCTACATCAACTTCGACGAGTTCATCAAGATCGACAACCCCACACAGAACGTCGTCATCTCGCCGCCACAGATCAACCAGGCCGAGATCAAGGGACAGGGCAAGCGCATCAGCGTGGAACTGCTCGACTCGCTGAAGCCCGGCACCACCTACACCATCGACTTCTCCAACGCCATCAGCGACAACAATGAGGGCAACCCCATGGGCAGCTACACCTACAGCTTCTCCACGGGCGACCACATCGACACGCTCGAGGTGTCGGGATATGTGGTCGACGCCAGCAACCTCGAGCCCGTCAGCGGCATCCTCGTGGGCCTCTACGACAGTCTCGCGGCCGACTGCTTCAAGCGACAGCCCATGCTGCGCGTGTCGAAGACCGACTCCTGGGGCCACTTCACCATCAAGGGCGTGGCACCCGGCTCCTATCGCATCTACGCCCTCCAGGATGCCGACGGCGACTTCGTGTTCAACCAGAAGAGCGAGAAGGTGGCCTTCCAGACCGCCCTCGTCGTGCCCTCCTGCAAGCAAGACACACGACAGGACACCACATGGACCGACTCGCTCCACATCGCCGGCATCCAGCGCGTGCCCTACACCCACTTCCTGCCCGACAACATCTGCCTGCGCGCCTTCAACGAACTGGTGACCGACCGCTACTACCTGAAGGCTGAACGGCGCGAGGCCGACCACTTCACGCTGTTCTACACCTATGGCGACAGCGTGCTGCCCGACGTGCGCGGCCTCAACTTCAACGCCGACGGCGCCTTCATCGTCGAGCCCTCGGAGCACAACGACACCATCACCTACTGGCTGCGCGACACGGCGCTCGTCAACCAAGACACGCTCGTCATGGAGCTGCGCCACCACATCACCGACACCCTCGGCGTGCTACAGCTGCGCACCGACACCGTGAAGATCATCTCCAAGGACCCCTACGGCAAGCGCTTGAAGGCCGCACAAAAGAAACTGGAGCAGTGGCAGAAGACGCAAGACAAACTGAAGAAGCGCGGCGAGCCCTACGACTCGATCATGAAGCCCGATCCCCTGCGCTTCACCCTGTCGCCACTGGGCGAGATGGATCCCAACGAAAACATCACCATCGGGGCCAAGAAACCCATTGCCGACCCCGACACGGCCCTCATACACCTCTACTCACACCTGCCCTCCGACTCGCTGTGGTATGCCGAGCCCTATCGCCTGGAGCGCAAGGACCCGCAGACGCTCCTGCTCAAGGCGGCCTGGAAGCCCGACACAGAGTATAGCCTGGAGCTCGACAGCACCGCCCTGAGGTCCATCTACGGACAGGTGTCCGACCCACTGAAGCAGGGCCTCCGCGTCAAATCGCTCGACGACTACGCCACACTGCTCATGACCTTGCAGGGCATGCAGGGCAAGCACGTCGTCGCACAACTGCTCGACGCCTCCGACCAGGTGGTCAAGGAGACCGCCACCGACAACGGGCAGGCAGAGTTCTACTACCTCAACGCGGGAAAATACTACATGCGCATCTTCCTCGACGACAACAACAACGGCAAGTGGGACACGGGCGACTTCGACGCGGCCCTGCAGCCCGAGATGGTCTACTACTATCCCGAGGAGATCGAGTGCCGGGCCAAGTGGGACCTCACACTGTCGTGGAACCCCACCGCCAAGCCGCTCTACCAGCAGAAACCGGGCAAGATCACCAAGCAGAAGGGCGAGAAGGCCAAGACCATCAAGCACCGCAACGAGGAGCGGGCCAAGCGCCTGGGCATCGAGTACGTGCCACGGTAAGGCGCCCCGCAATGGCGCCACAGAGACACACCACCAAGGTCCGCATGGACCCATCAACAACAACTTGACACAAGCAACACCATGAAACAACTTAGAGCATTCTTCCTGGCGCTCGCCCTCGCGCTGGCCATCCTGCCAGCCAAGGCCCAGTGCGCCTATCACAACACCGCCTTCAAGTCGGGCGAGTTTCTCTCCTACAACCTCTACTACAACTGGAAGTTTGTGTGGGTGAAGGCCGGCACGGCCTCCTTCTCGACCGTGCAGAGCAACTACAAGGGACAGGCGGCCTGGCGCGGCAGCCTCATCACACGGGGCAACCAGAAGGTCGACAAGATGTTTGTCTTGCGCGACACGCTGCTCTGCTACAACAGCCTCGACCTGGAGCCTCTCTACTACCGCAAGGGAGCCCGCGAAGGATCGCGCTACACCGTCGACGAGGTGTTCTACAGCTACCCTGGCGGCAAGTGCCACATCAAGCAGCACCGCCTGCACAACAGCGGCAAGAACACCTGGGAGCAACACACCTACAACGACTGCGTGTTCGACATGATGAGCATCTTCCTGCGCGCGCGCTCCTTCAATCCCACAGGATGGAAGAAAGGCCACGACGTCGACTTCCCCATCGCCGACGGCAACAGCCGCTACCCCGCCAAACTGCGCTATGAGGGCAAGGTCAACGTCAAGGCCGACAACGGGGCCACCTACCGCTGCCTCAAGCTCGCCTACATGGAAAACGACAAGAACGAGGGATTCAAGAAGATCGTCGACTTCTTTGTCACCGACGACCAAAACCACATACCCGTGCGCCTCGACATGCACCTGCGCTTCGGCTCAGCCAAGGCCTTCCTCACTGGTATGAAGGGCATCAAGAGCCCCATCACCTCAAGGGTGAAATAAAAGCCAGCGCCATTTGCTGGCATCCCATCCCCCCAATACGCCCGAAGGGCAGCTTCCCGCTTACGAGAAGCTGCCCTTCGGGCGTTATTGTGGGCCCTCAGACGGCTTGGGGCCGATGCAGTGCCTCACCCCATATAACTTGTCCTGCAAGCCTGGTCCTATCAGCAGGCAAGGAAATCTGTTGTTTATAAAGAATAAAAA
>JBNMMB010000041.1:0-30022 GCA_050875105.1 Prevotella sp.
AACTATTTTATTACTTTCGCAACGCATATCCAAACATTCTTGCAAGGATATGCCAAAAGCTTTATGCATTATGCTGGCATTCATTTATCATTGAGTTTGGTCACTACAAAGATAGATAATGCCAGCTTTATTTTTGCCATATAAGAGAAAATATTCTTATTCCTTATCTATGCATTTAACGGAAGAACCCAATTTTTGGCTTAGAAAAATCCTCCCAATCATTTCAAATAATCATATAAGAATATTGGAAAAGAGTTTAATATGGACACCATTTCATCTGTATCCACATATTTCTCTTTCTGTGCTTCAAATATGCTTTTCTGATTGATCGTTGATTTATCTGACGGGATTGTATTGCAACCAGTTACTAAATAATTAGCCTTACATACATTTTGAACTTTCAACCTGTCCCAATTGTTCTTGACAGTTTCCTTATCAGTCTTATTAAGGTCGATGAATCTGAAGGCTTTTGCTTGTGCATAAGCAAAACGTTCGGCATTGCCTTTGAATAAATGCTTGGCACACTCTTCCCTTGTCGCGACATATTTCCAATAGTCGGCATCTGGCATTTCCTTGGTGTATTTCAATGATTCAATCATGGGATAATTGATATAAAGCTTCCCGTTGTCTGTTTCGTCATCAAAAAAATCCAGCATTTCATCCAATATGTTGTTGACTTTCTGTGTACCCATTCTATTTTGAAAGTCATAATCAAAAAATAGATACACCTGCGAAAATAGTGTATCCAAGCGTTTGTCAGTAGGCAACACAATGCCATTATCCTCAAACGGCAATGAGCGAAACAAGTCGTAGTCGTTGCTTTTTAGATTTGAGTACAATGTTGGAAGGTCATGTCTGCACTTGATTACGCACAGTTCTTCGTTCGACAGGAATAGTTTTCCTATCGAATCGAACACTGTAGGCTCGGCTTTTCCTCCTTCAAATACAAACAATATCATACGCCAAACGTCCCCCCTCTATACAGTTTCTCAAGGTTGTGACCAAATCGAAGCTCCTTGTCCGTAAGGTCGCATATCGCGCTTATGTTGTTGTCCTTTAATATGAAGAAGCAATCGGGGCGAAGTAAGTCATTGGATAACAAGAACGTATCATGAGTGGTCAAGAACAACTGATTGTCGCTCTTGAACAATCTACGACATAGGGCGTATGACAGCTCATGGTGGTAAAAAGCATCAAATTCATCAATGAAGATAAATGATGCATTCACCATCTCTTTCAGCCAGTAATATTGCAATTCCAAGTTCATTGTGCCTGTAGATGCAACTAACACAAATGGTATGCGGATGCCATTGATGATAGCATAAAGCATATTCTCGCCTTGAACAGGCTTGGCAAATACAAATTGCTGCCCGCTCACCTCTTTCAGAAACTCTGAAAAATCTTCTGTGAGGTTGTTATTGATGATGTATTCCTCTATGTTGCTACCACCCTCTTTAAGTCCAATAAACTCACGGTTATCAAGACTTCTGAAAAACAACATGTCCTCGACAAATGTCCTAAGCTTCAGCAAGGCATGCCCTTCTGGAAAAGGCACGACACTTAACAGATAATTGACAATTGAGATATTATTTGCACTGTTTTTCAAATTGTCTATCGCTACATCTGTCAAGGCGAACTCTTTGTTCAGGCGCAGAGTATTTGCGTCCTTGTAGAGTAGCTCCTTTTCATTCAGAAATAGTTGCTCCTTGACAATGTATCCCTTGAACTCCTTTGCTACCTTTGAGTAGTTGTATGATATGACGTCTTTGCCGAATTGAAAGACATACTCGAAATCCACTGGCTTTTTGTAGCCATATGCCGAGGCATAATTTAAGTAATAATCAGGTTTCTTCCATTTGTGTGACAAGTGATTGGCAATATCGAAAATGGCCAACCCAAAGTTACTTTTTCCAGATCCATTGGGACCATATATGATGCCATTCTTCACAATGCCATTCTTTATGGCATTCGTGTTGAAAGAATAGCTGCATGGATGCGATAAATCCCACTCTATTTTATCACTAAATCCACGATAATTCTTAACGGCAAATCTTGTTAGCATAGCAATATTGACTATTGAATAATTAAGTACGGCAAAGTTACTAAATGTTTATTGAAACGTAAAACATTTACGGCATTATATTGCGTATATGATAAACTTTCCTATATGAAGGCTGATTTTGAAGACTTTTCCGTAGACAATTTACGGAGGATTTTTCTAAGCAAAAAATGCTATGGAAAAGAATCGGTTCTATTCTTCGATTCTGTTATAATGACAATGAAACTTTAGGGCTTGATAGCACTTGTTTTGCTACAGGTGAGAATATTGAATTTATATGTTGCTTATTGAACTCTCCAATGGGTCATTATTTGCTAAAAGATGCTCCAAAGACAGGCGCAGGCGATTTGCTTATAAGTGTACAGGCTATAATCAAGTTGGACAGGAAACGAATTCTGAATTCAAGAAGCACTTAGGAAGGCTTATTAAAATGGACTCACCAAGCAATGAAAAGGAGATAAGCCGCAAAGTTTTCAAACTATACGGCTTATCTCTTGATGAACAGAGTTATATAGAAATGAATTTTACTTAAATTCTACATAACCAATGACTTTACGCTCTTCTGGGGTCAGATTATACAAATCGAACAACAAGGTATCAATAGATTTTGTTTGTTCTATTGTATAATCTGATTGAACAGAATTGACAATCTTTCTAAATTTTTCATTTTGCTCTAATGACACCTGCTTTACAGGTATCTTATCGAAGAAGATCTTGCTTAATTCTCTTGTACCTCCCTGTAACTCAGGAAACGAATCGCGGAAACAATATTTGAATAGAGAAGAATTCAAGAAAGCAGTTAAGTATGCCATATTTTGTCCTGTAATAATAAAGCATTTTTGATTAGTCAAAAAGTTTGCTTCATCATATACAAAAGGCATATACTTAGTCATATTGGGATAAATGATTTTTGGCTTATAGAAATCCTCCCAATAACTGATACTATCTTGTGTTTCAAACCATTTATTGTTAGTTTTTTTCCGTGCCTTTACCTTTACACCATCAACAGTGTGAACTTTACCTGTCTGCTCCAATCTTTCAATACCAAACGAAAGAAGATATTCCTTCACGGCGGGGTACTGTTCTATGTCGTAATGGCGTGATGGGAATGTGGCAATCAGATATAGTCCAGCCCAGTTATATCCGTACCGTTTGATATCCCTGCATCGCAGAATCGGTCGTATAAGTTCAGCCGTTCGTTTGCGCTCGTCCTCTGTCTGGCAATTGGCAAGTATTTCATCTCGCTTTTCCGTTGAGATAATGAAAGCCTCATTATAACCAGTAAGCACACCACGATATATGTTTATGTCCCAATCTTTGAGTGGAGTGCCTACAGCCTCTATCTTTCGCTTGATACTTTGCTCTATTGGTGACAATATTACCCAACTATCGCTGTTTGTAAACGCACAAATGGAACCACTCTGCTGCACAAAAACGCTCAGTTCTATTCAGACAAAAATTGTTTGATATAGCGGTCAAGTGTATTCCTGTCAACTTTACACAGTTTTGCGATTTTTCGCTTAGAAACTTTTGCCTTAAGAAGTTCTTGGATTAATGTTGCTTTACCATGCAATTTATATTTCTCGGGCGCACTTTTTTTTCCTTTCGGTCTGCCAAGCACGACACCCTCAGCCTTCTTGCGAGCCAGTGCTTCCTTGGTTCGTTGGCTGATAAGGTTACGTTCTATCTCGGCAGATAATCCGAAAGCAAAGGCGAGAACTTTGCTTTGGATGTCATCACCAAGGCGATAGTTGTCTTTGATTGTCCAAACGCGGCATTCCTTGGTCATGCAAATGTTTAAGATCTCCATGATCATAAACAAATTTCGTCCAAGACGAGAGAGCTCTGCACAAATGATGAGGTCGTCTTTTTGCACACGCTTCAGAAGCTTTCCTAACTCTCGCTTGTTATACGACTTCGTTCCACTGATGGTTTCCTCAATCCAACCATCAATCACAAGTTTGTTACGCTCACAGAATTTGTTTATCTCAAAGCGCTGATTCTCTACTGTCTGCTTGTCGCTACTGACTCTAATGTAACCGTAAATCATAATTGTCTATTTGAATTTTCCTTTAGAAGGAAGCCTACCATCAATTTATTATTGGTAGGCTCTCACTGATAAAAATACAAAGATTTTATTAGTAGAAATAGACAAATGCGTCTCATTAAAAATCTTCTCAACTGCGCATTATCATACGCTAAAAACATTGTCAAGAATAAAGATACGGCAAGAATGCGAGCCATGCAGATGACAAGGAAAGTGGTACAGGCAAACCAAACGCAACCCACAAGGCTAATTTGAACGTGGGCATATCTGTCCACGGTTCATGCCTACATACAGATGGACCTGCCGTTGGAATATGAAATAGGCAGCTATTGTTACTCAAACAACAACTGCCTTTAGTTGATTTCATTGGTACTCATATGAGAAGCCTGCTGTACTTGATAGAGAAGCCAACTGTACTTGATAGAGAAGCCAACTGTACTCGATAGAGAAGCCAACTGTACTCGATAGAGAAGCCAACTGTACTCGATAGAGAAGCCAACTGTACTTGTTAGCGGGTTCTCAGCGATTAGTCATACCTGTTGTTTCGCTCCTCATTGGCGTCAAGCCCCTTGTCGTCTTCCCACTTTCCACATACCCGTGAAAGAAAACGTTCTGTTTTAGCACGTTCCTGCAAATCAACGCGAGCCTTCGCCTTCATACAAGAAAGCTGAGCCCCCATACAACTGCTGCAAAGATAAACAAAAGAAACGAATGGGGCAAGCATAAGGGCAACAAAAAAGGTGGAACATTAGCGTTCCACCTTAAAAAGAACAGGGGGTGTTTAGATGCATCATCCAAATAAGTCAGAATGCGTTCCCGTCGCTAAGAGGCACAAAATCAATTCATCGTCATTATATCTCCATAATAAAATCCAATCAGGCTTTATATGGCAATCCATCCAACCCTCATAATCGCCATGTAACGGATGATTTTTATATTGAGGAGGAAGTTCTTTTCCATCCGATAGGATAGACACCACGTCCTCGAACAAGGACGCATCAAAACCTCGTTTTATACATCTCTTATATGACTTTTTAAAACGTCCTGACAATTTTAACTTATACTTTGTCATGCGTTCAGATAATTCATCATATCCTTTACTGACACGAACTCTTTGACATTACCTTTTTCCACATCAGAAATGGCTTTGTCAACCTCGGTCATTTTTCGTTCACTCTTTATTTTTTTTGCAGTCCATCCCATTTTTTTGGCCAACTCCCGCAATAACTTCATATCAGAATTTGGGAGTTGAAGACTTACAGTTTGAATAGATGTAGCATCCATATTTATCGTTGTTATTTTATAAATTGATTATTGTCGTCCCTTTCATGTAGCTTGCCATTGACGTAATTTGCTACTTGAGGGTAAAATCTGCAAGAGGCAGTTGGTATCAAGAACGTTTGGCTGCATAGGGCGTCAATAGCTTTCTGCGCTTTGTCAGCGAAATATTTGGCAAGCATATTTTTGAAGTCATCCAACTCCTCCTTCGTCTTAATCCCGCTGACGGCATTGAGCACTTCCAAACGGGCCATTTGTTCGTATGACATAATCGCTGCGTTTTTAATGATTATATTTGCAAAGATAAACAAAAGAAACGAACGGGGCAAGCATAAGGGCAACAAAAAAGGTGGAGCGCATGCGCCCCACCCCATCTTTGTCTGTCATCAAGCTCAGAGCTTCTTCACTTGATAGAGGTCTTTTCTTCTGTCTTGCAGGTTTCTCGTCGATCCATAGGTGTGGAGCTCGGAGAGCTGGCTGAGGTCAACATCTGAGATGAGGATCATCTCGGTGTTGGGTGTTGCCTCGGCGCGACGGCCATCGTAAGGGAAGGCGAAGTCGCACGGCGTGAACACGGCCGACTGCGCATACTGCACATCCATGTTTTGCACGCGCGGCAGGTTGCCCACACTGCCAGCAATGGCGACGTAACACTCGTTCTCGATGGCCCTGGCCTGGGCGCAGAGGCGCACACGGTTGTAGGCGTTCTGCGTGTCGGTCATGAAGGGCACAAACAGGATCTGCATGCCCTCGTCGGCCATGATGCGCGAGAGCTCGGGGAACTCCACGTCGTAGCAGATCAGGACACCGATGCGGCCACAGTCTGTGTCGAAGGTCTGGATGTGGTTGCCTTTCGACAAGCCCCAGTATTTCTCCTCGTCGGGTGTGACGTGTATCTTCTCATACATGTCGACCAGGCCGTTTCGGCGGCAGAGGAAGCCCACGTTGTAGAGGCCGCCGCCATTCTCCTTCACATAGGGCATGGAGCCCGTGATGATGTTGATGTTGTAGGTGATGGCTAGCTCGCGGAAGCGGTCGCGTATCTTCTCAGTGTACTGTGCGAGTGAGCGGATGGCCTGCGCCTCCCCCATCTTGTTGAACGGGGCCATGAGCGGCGCGTTGAAATATTCGGGGAAGACGATGAAGTCGGCCTTGTAGCTCGACACGGAGTCGACAAAGAACTCAGCCTGTTCCACCAGGTCGTCGATGTTCTTGTAGGGGCGCATCTGCCATTGCACCAGTCCGATGCGCACCGACGGCTTGCGCTCCACCACCTTCTGGCCCTGCAGGGGCTCATAGTAGATGTTGTCCCACTGCAGCAGGCAGGCGTAGTGGCACGACTCCTCGTCGTTGGGCAGGTAGTTGCGCATGACTCGCCGCACGTGGAAGTCGTTGGACAGCTGGAAGTTGAGCACCGGGTCATAGATCTCCCTGGCCCTCACCTTCTCGATGTATTCCTTCGGGCGCATCTTGTCGGCATACTTGTGGAAGTTGGGAATGCGCCCACCAAACATGATGGCCTTGAGGTTGAGCTTCTCACACAGTTCCTTGCGATACTCATACATGCGTCGGCCAAGGCGCAGTCCGCGATAGTCGGGATGGATGAACACCTCGATGCCGTAAAGGATGTTGCCGTTGGGATCATGGGTGTCAAACGTCTCGTTGCCCGTCACTTGGGCATAGGTGTGGTCGTTCTTCACCACGTCGTAATTGACGATAATGCTCAGCGCGCATCCCACGATCTTGTCGTCGGCAATGATCACCACTTGTCCTTCCGGGAAGATGGTGATCAGCTTCTGGATTTGCTCATGGGTCCAAAACACGTCGTGGTCGGCATAGATGCGATGGAAAGAACCCGCAAGCTGATCATAATCAGACATCTGCAAGTTGCGGAGTTCTATTTTACTGATTTGCCTTTTCTGCTCCATAATATTATCCTTGAACTTGAATGTGTTATTTCTCGGGCGCAAAGTTAAACAAAAACAACTGTAATATCCTCATAAATTTAAAAATATCTTTGTCAAGAATCATCATCGAGTGTCTAAAAATCAGTACCTTTGCACTCTCAAAGGTAAAAAGACAAATGCAAAACCAATTCTCTCGCACACAGCTCCTGGTAGGCAAACCTGCCATCGACACACTGAGCAGCTCTCGCGTGGCCATCTTCGGCGTGGGTGGCGTGGGTGGCTACGTGGTGGAAGTGCTCGCCCGGTCGGGCGTGGGCTATATGGATATCTGGGATGACGACCGCGTGTGCCTCACCAACTGTAACCGGCAAATTCTGGCCACCATCTCCACCGTTGGCAAACACAAGGTCGACGTGGCCGAGCAACGCATACACGACATCAACCCGCGTTGCATCGTGCGCAAGCACCAATGCTTCTACCTGCCAAGCAACGCTGATCAGTTTGACCTCTCACAGTATGACTATGTGGTGGACTGCATCGACACGGTGAGCGCCAAGCTCGACATCATCCGCCGATGCCACGACTTGGGCGTGCCCCTCATCTCATGCATGGGAGCCGCCTATAAGCTCGATGCCACCCAGTGGCGTGTGACCGACATCTTCAAGACCATCAACGACCCTTTGGCCAAGGTGATCCGCAAGAAGCTCCGCAAAACCAATATCAAGCACCTCAAGGTGGTCTACAGCCCAGAGGAGCCCATCGAGAGCATTGAGCAAGAGGACATCAGTTGCCGCTTCCACTGCATCTGCCCTGCCAAGGACATGCGCTCATGCACGGCGCGCCACACCATTCCCAGCTCCGCTGTGTGGGTGGTGGGTACAGCGGGCCTCATCTGCGGAGGTGAGGTGGTGAAAGATCTCATCAACCGCGCCCATACCATGCGTATCGACCTGAAGCAAGACCCCGACAACGCCTATGCGCAAATTGCGGCAGAAAAGGCAGCCACTCATCTGAAAGACTATCACCAGGAAGTGATGAAACGAAAGGAACAACAGTCATGAGACGTTTACTATTATTATTTTTAGCCTTGGCTTTCTTCGGCACGGCCATGGCACAGCGCATCCGTAGTGACCGCACGAAGGAGGGCATCAGAAGCATCCAGGCTTCAGAGCATAACTTCTTTCTGTCCAAGCAACAGTGTTATGTGTCGCTGAGTTCATTTGTGAATGGTTGCCAGCACGACACCATCTATACCATTGATGTCAACGCCTACTTGAACAACACCGATTCTTGCAAACTCACTTTCACCTTGTTTGATGAGGAAGAAATCTCCTTAATCATGGCCAGCAAAAGCGATGATTACAACATGATCCATGCCCAACCCCTTATGGATCTGTTATTTGGTGCGACCATCATCAGGCGATTTATCATCACGAAAGAACAAATGGACAAGATCTTTTCCAAAGGTGTCTTGGGCATCGAACTCACGGATGGCATAGAAAACCATTGGCATAGTTGGAAGAAAGACAAGTTAGGCGTATTCCTGAAGAGATCATACGACAAGATTCAGGAGAGATTTAAGAAAAAAACAGCGTGAGAATTTTGCGGGACACTTGTGACCGCGCAATTCATCTCAACATCAATAGTGGGTGCAGGGTTTCACCGCATATAGACTAAGGCCTCTCGGCCTTGTTCGGTGAAACCCTGCACCCACTTTTTGTATTCGATATATTCAATATTTGACTTGCTTTCTTATCGATCCTTGATCGGAACGTACTCGTTGGGAGTGAGGATGTTCTTGTAGGCCGGGCGAATGATGCGGCGGCTCTCGAAGTTGAGCTCCTCGATGCGGTGAGCCGTCCAGCCCACGATGCGCGCCATGGCAAAGATTGGCGTGAAGATTTCCTCGGGCAAGCCGATCATCTCATAGATGAAGCCACTGTAGAAGTCGAGGTTGGCACAGATGGGCTTCTTGCTCTTGCGGAACGCCGTGACACACTTCACGCCCTCCTGTTCGATGAGCTTCAGGAACTCATACTCCTCCTCACGGCCCTTCTCCTTGGCCAGTTCGCCAGCCAACTTCTTCAGTTGCACGGCCCTCGGGTCGCTCATGGTGTAGACAGCATGGCCAATGCCGTAGATGAGTCCCGTCTTGTCGTAGGCCTCCTTGTTGAGCAGGCGATAGAGATAGGTGTCTATCTCATCGATGTTTTTCCAGTCGCTGATATGCTCCTTCAAGTGGTGAAACATGTTGACCACCTTGATGTTGGCACCTCCGTGCAAGGGGCCCTTCAGCGATCCGATGCCTGCTGCGATGCTCGAGTAGGTGTCGGTGCGTGTCGACGAGGTGACCCTCACGGTGAACGTGGAGTTGTTACCGCCACCATGTTCCGCCTGGATGATGAGCAGCAGGTCGAGCATCCGCGCGTCGAGCTCGGTGTAGTCAGTGTGCTTGATCATGTAGAGGAAGTTCTCGGCAATGGTCTTTCCCTCCAACGGGTGACGTATGTGGAGGCTCCGTCCCTGCACCGAGTGGCGATAGATGTTGTAGGCATAGGCGATGATGGTCGGGAACTTGGCGATGAGCTCTATCGACTGCCGCATGAGATTGTCGCGCGAGATGTCGTCGGGGTTGGGGTCATAGGTGTACATCTCCAGCACGCTGCGCGCCAGGATGTTCATGATGTTCGATCCCTCCAGGTCGATGATGTTGACGATGGTGCGGTGGTCGAGCAACATGTTGTCGTTGAGCAACTCGCGGAAGGCCACCAGTTCCTCCTCGTCGGGCAACTGGCCCGACAGAAGCAGATAGGCAATCTCCTCAAAGCCAAACCGCTTCTCGCGCAACAGGGGTTCCACCAGGTCGTTGAGCTCATAGCCACGATAATACAACTTGCCCTCACAGGGCTTGAGCACCCCTTGCTCATCGCGGTCGTAGCCGATGACATTACCAATGTTGGTCAGGCCGACCAGAACACCCGAACCGTCCTCGTTGCGCAAGCCTCGCTTCACGCCATACTTGGCAAACGCTTCGCGGGGAATCTTGCACGAGTTCTTCACTTCATCACTCAGTTTATAGATCAGGTATTCTTTCTTCATCTTTTTACGCTTTTAATATGTGGGATGACGCATCGCATAATATGCAATTACGCCATCTTCGTATGCAAAAGTACGAAAAAGACTTCAAACAAAAAGCATTTTGCTTGAAAATATCTTCAAATCAAAACACTTTTCTTTGTTTTTCGATTGAAGAGTAAACAAAAGCTTATAGATTTGCGATAATTTTGCGTTTGCATATTGCATATTGTGCCACACCACGCCCAGCGAGGAAGCATAAATATGCAATCCATAAGGCATGATTGCCCATCTGTTCATGCAGGAGGAAAAAGACGACGAAGAACAGACTGGCCGCAAAAGACGAAGCCACCAGCATGCCACGGGTGGCCGTCAGGCCCACAAAGATGCCGTCGTAGACAAAGGCGGCCATGCCCACCACGGGTATGAGCCAGGTCCAAGGCAGATAGGCGCGAGCCGCACTGACCACCGTGGCATCGTCGGTAATGACCGACAGCAACCCCTCGCCTCCCGCGAGGTAGACCACGACAAAGCAGAGCGCCAACGACCAGCCCCATCCGAAGAGATGACTCACCACCCGGCGCAAAGCCACGGCATCGGCGGCCCCACAGGCCTTGCCCGCAAGGGCCTCGCCTGCAAAGGCGAAACCATCCATGACATAAGAGAACAGGGTGAAGAAAGTCATGAGCAACGTGTTGACGGCCAACATCAGGTCGCCCTGGCGCGCGCCAAACGAGGTGAAAGAGAGATTGACCGCCACCAGGCACACGGTGCGCAGGAAGATGTCGACATCGCCCCGACTGGCCTGCCAACGCGACGACAGTACCGACGGATGCGACTGTCGTGGCACCTCGCGCAGGCGGCGCCACACCAATGCGGAGGCCAACAGAAACCCGCCCCACTGCGCCACCAGCGTGCCCGTGGCCACACCTGCCAGGCTCCAATGCATCACGAAGACGAAAAACAGGGAGGCCACGATATTGACCACGTTTTGGAAGATGGCCACCCACATCGGGATGCGCGTGGTCTGCATGCCCACCGACCAGCCCGTCAGTCCATAGATGCCCAACATGGCCGGCGCGCCCCAGACCACTATATTAAAATAGGTGGACACAAACGGGCGAACGGTTTCCGACGGTCCCATCACCCATAAGGCCAACTGCAACAGCGGTCGCTGCAACAACAAGAAGACCATGCCGATGGACAGTCCCATCAGGAGCGCCCGGCGCAACAGCCGTCGCAGCCCCACCCCGTCTTGCCGGCCATAGGCCTGGGCCGTCATGCCACTGGTGCCCATGCGCAAGAAGCCCATCAACCAGTAGACCACATTGAAGATCATTGTACCCACGGAGATGGCCGCGATGTAGGTGGCCGAGCCGATATGGCCCACGATGGTCAGGTCGACAAGTCCCAACAGGGGGACGGTGATATTGCTCACGATGCAGGGCAAGGCAAGGCGAAGAATCTCGCGATCGGTTTCTTTCCATTTCATGACACGACAAAGTTAGCAAAAAGACAAGAAAGAAAATGCGGCGTATAGGAAAATTTTGTAATTTTGCACACCGTAAGAAGGAAAACACCGTGAAAACAAATCATATATCCCCCAAGCCTCATCGCTTTCATTTTCTGAGCGCCCTGGCGAGCCACTGGCGGTTGGCCAGTGTCATCGTGTTGCCCGTCGCCGCCTTGTTGTGGGTTGGCATCCGGGCCTTGCCAGCCAGCGAAACCGACATGCGCGCATCGACATGCCTCGTCGAGGGACAGTCGAAGTTGTGTGTCGTGGTCGGCGGCGACACCATCGCCGTGGCCGTCGACTCGGTGCATGGCCAAGGCGTCTGGATCAACAAGCACTGGTGGTGGCCCAGTTGCTCGGGCCGCGTGCTGACCACCCAGCAAGGCGACGACCGCACCGACCATGGCGCATGGCTCATCGCCGACAGTCTGCCCCGCCTCATCGCCGTGCAGACCGACTCTCTTGGAGCGCTGTTGCAACGCAAGAGCACAGAGCGCAAGGAGCTGCAATACTACCTGCGTTGCCACGGCGTGCAAGACGAGGGCTATCAGCGCATCGCCAAGTATGCCAACGACCAAGCCCATGAGACCGACTCGCTGGCCCTCATCTACAAGGCCCTGAAGGCGCATCAGCCTTTCAAGAAGGCACGCCTGATGCGCGTCGGCCACTACAGCGTGGCTTGGTACGACGGCGACGGCATGCTCCAGCGGGCACAGTGTGAGCCCACTGTCACGCCCATCGGCCAACTAGGCAACCCCATCATCCTGCAAACGACCGACCACTCCAAGCCCTGGGCGGCTTATGCCGTGCGTCACACCCCGCTGACCTTCACCTTGTCGAAGAAGATCTTCACTGTGAAGGTGAGCGTCGACGACTCCCTCCACCACGCCCTGATCGTGCGTGGCAACTATTCGGCTGGGCGGCGTCACGACTTCCCACGGTTGTTTGCACCCGACGGCAGTCCGGTGTTCACGAGTCATGGCAAGTTTATCGGTGTAGTTTCTAAAGATAAAGTGAGCAAATGAGAGTCATGTTGTGCAAGACATTGAGACATATCAGTTTGGCCATCACGCTGTTAGCCTTATGTGGTTGTGAGGTCCACACCTCCGACGTGGTGACCGTCAAGCAAGGCGACACCACCTACCAAGGCCAGATGGCCGGCGGCAAGCGCAATGGCATGGGCGTCTTGCTGGTGGGCGACTCGCTGGCCTACAGCGGACAATGGAAGGACGGGATGAGACAAGGCAAAGGCCTGGTCACCGACTCGCTGGGACGCCGCATCCACGGCGTGTGGGACCACGACACCATCGTCTCGGGCACGAGGCGCGACTCGGCAGGCGTGTACAGCGGTGCCTTCAACCAGCGCCTCATGGCCAATGGCTATGGAGCCTACCACGACAAGAACGGCACCTACTATGAGGGACAATGGAAAAACGATGAACGCACCGGCTTTGGCTTCTCCTCACAACACCGATACTTCCGTGTGGGCGAATGGAAGAAAGACGTCTACAAGGGCGAACGGCTGAGCTACACCTCGGATCGCATCTACGGCATCGACCTCTCCAAATACCAGCATGGCAAGGGCCGCAAGCGCTATGGCATCGACTGGCAGCGGTTGCGCGTCTCCCACCTGGGCACATTGTCGAGAAAGAACATCCAGGGCGAGGTCAACTACAAGGTGTCGTTTATCTTCATCAAGTCGACCGAAGGCACCTCGGTGCTCAATCCCTACTATGGCTCCGACTATGCCGCGGCGCGCAGAAACGGCTATCCCGTGGGCACCTACCATTTCTTCTCCCACCGGTCGACTGGCGCCCAGCAGGCGCTCTACTTCCTCAACCACTCGCACATCCAGAAGGGCGACTTGCCCCCGGTGCTCGACCTGGAACCCCTGCCCTCACAGGTGAAGTTGATGGGTGGTGCCGTCGGCATGTGGCGGCGCGTGCGCAGTTGGTTGCAGACGGTAGAAAAACACACGGGCATGCAACCCATCCTCTATATCAGCCAGACATTTGTCAACCGCTATCTCGACGCGGCGCCCGACATCAAGCACACCTATCCCATCTGGATCGCACGCTATGGCGAGTACAAGCCCGATGTGAAACTGTGGATCTGGCAACTCGCTCCCGACGGTCATGTGGCAGGCATCTATGGCACCGTTGACATCAATGTGTTCAACGGCTACGAGGGTGAGTTCCAACAGTGGCTCACCAAGGTGCGCAAGCGCTGACGCACAGCCGTGTCAACGCGTCTTGCTCATGTAGATGCCTTGACCGGCATCGATGCGATGCTTGTCGGGATCGAGCCTGTATTCGAAGGTGTGGCCATCGCCAAAGTCGCAATAGAGCGTGTTGCCGCGATAGTGGAAGGTACCCTTGCTGGTCTCGTCGCCTTCCGTCTCAGCGATGGTGTTGCCACTGATCGTCACGTCGATGCCTCCATACTCGGTGTCGGCATGCCAGGAGCCTTCCACCCATTGGGGCGTCTCCTCCTCAGCTGAAGAAGACTCGGCGGCTATCGTGTCGGCCTCCGCCTCATCATCCGGGACGTCGCTGATGGGCTCTTGCCCTCGCTGATGATGGGTGCCGTCCGACACATTGACGTCTTGAGCGGTGTAGTGTCTCTCCGAGTTGCAGTAGCGCACCGCAAAAAAGATGATGGCCATGCAACTGACCACCACAACCAAAAAACGATGCAGACAGCCATGCTTTTTCTCCCTGGCCGGCATGACCACACCTTGGCGGGGCGGTTCGCCCACACGAGGCGGAGCGCCAAAGACATTTTGCCGCCGGTCAGCCATGCCTCCCCGCATAGCCTCTCGTCGTGTTTCCTCCTGCTCCCCCATCCTTGTCTGATTCTCTTGTGGCTCACGCCTTCCCTCACGCTTGTTCGGGATGGGCGGCGGCACCATGCCTCCTTCCGTCTTTGAGCCACCCGGCACAACGGTCTCACCCTCAGACGACGGGGTCTGACTGAGGTCATAACTAAACGGTTGTCCACACCGCGGACAGAAGCACTGGAGCGTCGTCACGCCTGGCGCCAGGGGCATCTCAAAGCGGAATCGGCATCTTGGGCATTTCACTTCCATGGCAATCATCTTCCAACAGTGACCACTTAAACAAACTGCACGGTGGCCTTCTTGACCACCTTCCACACGTCGCCCGTGAGCTGCGCCACGCCCTCCTCGAGCGTCACGATGTGCTGAGGCTGGCGATGGGTGTTGCCCTCGATGCGGCAGACGGGTTTCACAAACTGGCTCACGCTGATCATGGCGGTGGCAATGGCGTCGGGCGACGACAACATCACAAAGTGGCCATTCACCCCGTCGTCGGTGCGAAGCTGGTAGATGCTCTTGCCCACCGTCTCCTGCGAGGTCGCCTCAGAGAAGGTCCCCTCTGGCGAGGGCGTGGAGAAGAACCAAGTGGCAGCGGTGGGCCGCAATGTGGCGGCACGCTGGGGCTCCGCATCCGTGGCGCCCAACGATGGTGTCGCAGCCAACTCTGATGATGGCGTTTGCAACGCCTCCATCGCCTCCCGAACTTCTCTTATCTCAGCGCGAAGCGCCTTCAGCGCCACCGCCTGTTGGCCGATCATTTCTTCCAACTGGCCCACGCGCTCGGCGAGTGGCTGCACCAAGGCGGCCACCTGCTCTTCCGTCATGTAACCCTTGTTACCAAACATCCTCACAAGTTTTCTATTAAGTTATCGCGAATGCTGCCAATGATGGGATAGAAGAATACCGTGTCTTCTATCTTGTCCGATGCGTTGCGGTCGGTCTCGTCCTTATTGACGAAGTTCCAGCCATTGACCAGGTGGTGCTCCAGGTCCTTGTTGACGAGCTGCTTGAACTTCGCCAAGCTCTGGTTGTCAACCAGGAACCGATCCACCACATGCAAGTCATCACACAACTGGCAGAAGAAATCATTGAACTCCCTGACGGCCTCCACGATCTGCTGACGCACTGCGGGATCGTCCATGTCGGCATAGGTCAGGTCCTCCCTGTCGATGGCCGAGTAGTTGTATTTCACGTGATTGTCGATCCCGTCCATCAACTTGTTGAGCTGGTCGACGCTGACGCAACCGCTGGCATCGCGCACCTGCATGAGCGCGCCACGACAGGTGATCTGCTTGGGCTCCTTTCGCTCCATGACGACCGAGAAGCCGTCGGCATCATAAGGCTCGCCATAGACGCGCTCAAAGATAGCCTGCGAGATCAAGTCGAGGTCGCGCTTGCCACCCACAATGTCGAGCACCTTCGAGCCCGTGCCGGAGAACATCACCGAGCGGGGCTTGTCGAAATGGCGGTGGCGCATCATGCGCGCCACATAATAGATGAGCGTGGCGTAGAAGTAGAGGAACACGATCTTCAGCCGTCCGTCCTCGTTGAGTCGCAGGTTGTAGGAGAACACGTCGTTGCCTCCCACCGCCTTGTTGTTGATGACGGAGAAGAGGAAGGCGTTGATGTCCTCGCTCTTGCGCTTGGCGGTGATGTCGTCGAGGATGCCATTGAGCTCTCCGTAGCGGTCATCATCGGCGTCGAAGAGGCGCCTGAAGTAGTCGACGTATTTCACGAGCATGGGATTGGTGTCGCCATGAGGCACCTCGGAGAAACCATCGCCAAAGAGCACGTTGGCCGCAAAGCGGAACGACGTGAGGATGGTGGGCTGCTGGGCGTTGGACTCGAAGACGGCCACGTCGCTCGACCCACCACCGATGTCGATGGAGGCCACCGTCGACGCCGACCCGCGAAACTGGCTGCTGCCCCGATAGAAATAATAAGGTGCCACCGACTCGGGCATCTGTATGAGGTTGCGCTCATCGGGCTCGAAGCCGAAGACCTCCTGGAAGGTCTTGCGCCACATGTCGCCCATCTTCCTCACGTTGCCCACCTTCATGGCCAATGGATAGAACCACACGAGACGCGTCTTGCTGATGTCGCCATTCTCGAGCAGCACCTTGGTGCGCATGAGCAGGGCCAGCTCCGTCAGATAGGCACGCACCCGCTTGGCGGTGGCTATCTCGGTCGACCACTTCAGGTTGGGCACCACACGGTTGCCATAGCCGATCGACTCCTTCTCATAGGTGAAGGGGATGTTGGCATCGCCCAACGCCACGATCTCGTCGACATTCTCCGCATCGAGGCGCTCCGTCTCCGAGAGCACCGTGCGCTGTGGGAAGCCATAGTCGGCGCCTATGTTCTTGGGCATGAATTCCTGTTTCAAGATGACATCATAGAGGATGTGCTCACCATTGTAGAGCGTGGCGAGCAACCGTTCCTTGGCGTCGGAACTGACGCTGAGCGGCTCGGGCAGCTGGCCTTGCCGCATGCATTCCACATGGGTGTTGGTCGTTCCGAAGTCGACGGCAAAGGTGAAGGCGTCGTGGCCCTCCACATAGACGGGCCACCGCGGACACACCACCCCCTCGCAGAGCAAGGCCTGTCGCTCATCGGTGAGCGAGACGGCCACATAGTCGAAGAGGTCCGCCAGCCGGTAATAGTCGGCGCCGACGCGCTTCTCGCTCTTCAGGGAGCGTGAGCGCCTGACGGCCTCCAACTGTCGGTCGGTGTCGGTGTCGAGCTTGTGGAAATGCAACTGCAGGTGGCAGTTTTCCAGCGGTCCCAGCGCACGGTCGATCAGCTGGATGTTGTATTGTTTCAAGTCGCGGGTCCTCACGAAGGGGAAGACACTAAGCGAGAAAGGCACTGTCAGGAAATGTCCACGGTCGTTGTCGGTGTCATAGCGCATGTCCATTCCCACAGCCGGCACGTAGGTGCGCTCGAGGGTGATGAAGTGGCCCGCCTTTCTCACCGGCACCCTGAGGATGGCCTTCACCGTCTCCTGTTGTCCATTCTGTGTGTGCACCAGTTCGAAGCGCGGCCGTCCGGCAATGGTGCCCATGAGGTCCTGGGTGGTGAAATACTTGAAGAAAGTGGGACTGAGCGGCAAGAGGAAATCGCAGGAGTCGGTCTCCCTGCTCCCGATCGACAGGTTGCCGTCGAAGAAGCAGTCGCGGTCCATCGTGTAGTCGAGCTTGATGAGCGCCGGCTGGAAGAAGTCGGCCGCCGTGAGCCATGGGTACTGGTGTGACGTGGCTGGCAGGATGCGCTTGTCGGGCTCCGGCGCATAGTCGGAGGGCTTGATGGTGATCAGGTCATCCCAGTCGGCTGTGATGTAACGGAAGGGATCGGTCTGCGGCGCGTTGAGATGGTTCTGCAAGACCAGCGGCAGGCGCTCGCCCTCCGGCTTGATGGTGGGCTGGATGAGGAAGTCGCTCTTCTGGATGGCCTCCTGGATGTCGGTCGGACGGGCGCAATAGAACGGCACGCCCAGGGCCTGGAGGCCACCGTCGGCCTGCGCATAGTTGGCCGAGAGATATTGCAACGCGCGGTCCTGGCTGTCCAGGTCCATGGCCGTGGGTGTGCCGATGTCGGTCAGGATCTCCTGTTGCAGTTTCGGCGAGAGAATGTCGAAACAGGTGATGAGGTAAGCGTTGACCTCGCCACAGAGGTTCTTCAGTTCTGGATAAGCGGTGAAAAGGGCATACAGGCACTTCACAAACTTCGGCTCGCGCATGTAGAGCGGACGTGTGAGGTCGAAGAGGTTGACGTTCTGCTCCACCGGTATGTTGACCTGTCCGGGTCGCGCATTGGGCGAAGCCATGCAGAGCGTCACGGGCGATGTGCTGCCGATGACCTGGTTGCCATAGACCAAGAAATAGAGCCTGTCCATGCGGTCGAAGTTGAACGCCTCCTTGTCTTGTTCGAGAAACATGGCGATGGTGTCGCCCAGCAGTCGGTGGCGTGGGTCGGCCTGGAGGGCCTGGAGGGCCGAGGCCTTGCTCCACTCCACCACATGGAGCGTCGACGCCAGCTCGGGCAGGTTGAAGAACAGCTGCGCCACATCGAGCGCATTGCCCACCAACTTCTCGTCCATCAGCTCGCCATTGAGGCGTGGGTCCATGGCCAGCCGGCGGAAAGCGTTCTTCACCAGGTCCATCTGTGCGAACGGCGACGGGATGGCTGTGCGTGGCTGGACGGAGAGTCCGCCGTTGGGATCGTCTATCATGTTGATCTCATCGGCGCTGTATTGGTTGGTGAGGGGTATCCATCCCTCTCCCGACACTTTCTTGTTGTAGGAAAGAATCTTGCTCATGACTAAACTAAACCATTGTACTTTTCGTCGACCAGGCCGTCGAGCGCCTCATCGAGGAGTGTGAAAAAGCGGAGCACCGTGTCGCCCGACTGAAACCGGCCGGCCTTGGTGGCGGCCTGCGACCGCTTGTTGAGGGCGCTGAGGAGGGTCTTGTAGTTGACCTCGCCACCGAAGAAGCTCTTCTTGGGCGCCACACCATTGATGGCGTCGGCCATCTGCGTGGTGAGCAGGTTGAAGGGCTGGAAGCTGCGCTGGTTGCCGGCCAGCTCGCGGAGCCACGTGCGATAGGCCACGAAGAAGTCGGTGGTCAGCGTGTTGTAGAAGCTCGTGGCGAGGAAGCCCTGGGTGATCTCGGGCTTGTCTTGGGTGTAGCCGCGTCCCACATCCTTGCCAAACTGGTTGGTGATGTACTGGTAGGCAAGATAGAACTTGGCCATGTCTTTGTTGACCAGCTGTCGTGTGGCCACGCCGAAGTCCTTCAGCGTGAGCGTCTGCTTGTCGCCAGCGAGGCCATACTCCTTGTAGATGGGGTTCTGCGCATTGCCGCCGCGGGTGACCAACTGGTCGTCGGGGATGCCGAGGAAATCGATGATCGACAGGGCTCCCACATACTCCACCACATGGGCGTCGTTGCGCTGGCCGTTGCCTCCGGGGTCGTTGAAGTAAGGCGTCGAGGGCACCTCGTCGCCGAGATAATAGCAGGCATTGATCTTCGACATGGGCAGGTCGACGCCTCCCTGGCGCAAGCCCGTGAGGTTGTCGTGGTAATAGAACAGGGCCGACTTGGTCTTGGAGATGAAGTCGGCACGCGAGATGGGACTGTTCTCGTCTTGCTGGACATTGAAATAGGGCAGCACCGTCAGGGCGCCAATCTTGGCGTCGCGCAGGTCTCCGCGGTTGTTGATGGCGGCGTTGCCGGCCGCATTGCGGATGTTCTTCACAATGATGGGGTAGCCTGCGGCGCCCGTGCCACCAAAGATCGACGACACGATGAAGATGCGGTCGGTCTTCTGGAAGACATTGGAGAACTGCTTGAACTCCTCGCTGTCCTTAAACTGGTTGAGGGCCACGGAGCCGATGTTGGGCGATCCCACAAAACCGATGTCCATCTTGGTCTGCAACTGGTCGCCGGAGAACATCATCGAGCAAAGGGCCTGGTTGGCCGTGTCGAGGGTGCTGTAGGAGATGAAGTCCTGGAACTTCTTCGACTCCACGGCTCTGAGGTTGAAGAGAAACGTGTCGCTCAGCGGCGAGCCTGCAGGCAGGATGTCGCTCAGCGTGGAGATCTTCACCGAGAAGAAGCCTTTCTCGACGTCGGGCCTGTCGCCATAGAGGGCCTTGCGGATGGAGCGATACCAGCGCAGGAGGTTCTCGGTGCGCTTCAGGTCCTCATTGGCCTTGTGCGGATCGACGATGATGGGTATCACCTCCAGCGGTCGGGGCTGTCCGCCCTCGTCGATGGGGTGAATGCCGGCGGCAAACTGCATGATCAGCGGTCGCATGACACGCGACCCGGTGCCGCCTACAAGAAAGAGAAACAATCGCATAATCTTTTTGTCTTTCGGGGGGATTTCTTGATGGGTGACTAAGGTCAAGCCTCTACTCAGGGATGGGCGTGTGGCGGCAGTTGGAACTCCACCAGCGCATGGCGAAGCTGGCCACGACAAAGAGGATGACGGCCACGACGAAGTCGATGACACAGAAGCCAAACAACTGTGACGTGAAGTCGTAACCCAAATCGGAGAACACACTGTCGGGATACACATAGCAGACCACAGCCGTCAGCACCGACGACACGCCCAGGGTGAGGAGCCAGTGATACCAGCGACTGAAGCTGACACTGTTGATCACATAATAGAAAAGGGCGGCGGCCACCCAGGCCACGGCGGCCGTCACGACGGCCACGACGAGATAGATGTTCTCGTTGTACATCTCATTGGAAAACTCTGTCTCATAATATCCGGCCTCAAAGACCGGAGAGGGGAAAATCAGGAAGAGGAGCGTCAACACCACTCCCATGCCCAAGCACAATGCGTTCTTCATTTATCCAGTTCTAAATCGAGTTCAAAATAAGCGTGGTCCTCATCGGCGTTGCGGTTGTAACTGTCGAAGATGCCACCCAGGAGATATTTCAGGCCGAAGGTTGTCAGGCCGTCGGGGGTGAGATCGCTGTCGGTCGACGAGGTGGCGACCCACTGCGGCAGACGGTTGAGGAGCTTGATCTTCACGTCTTGCCCATGACTGATGGCTGGGGCCTGCAACACGAAGATGTGTGTGGCGGTGCCCAGGTATTTCTTCTCGGCTGGCGTGATGTCGCGCTTGCTGATCTTGCGGATCTCCTTGATGCGCACGTCGTCATCGGCCTCCACGGCATAGTTGCTAATGTCGGTCAGGTAGCGCTGGTCGATGAAGAGGTGGCTGAGGTCCACGGCCAAGGCCAACTGGATGTCGCCTGAGTTGCGGTCGGGCTCGACGCCCGTGAGGCTGCGCACCTGGCTGTCTTGCCCGCGCTCGGGACGGAAACGGCCGCGCACATCATCGTTGCTCAACAAGAACGAGTAGTAGGGCTTGTAGAGGTCGTCGGCCGTCATGAGGCACATGTTGTCGTAGCCGCGCATCCGCTCCATGTCGGCAAAGGTGCGCAGGGTGGCGTCGTGGGTCAGGCGGACCATGTTGGCATTGGAGGCCACTATGATGATGTAGTAAGGCCGGCGACCGGCAAAGGGCTTCACGCTGTTGTCATAACTATAATAAGGTCCGTTGTAGGAACCCATCATGCGCACCACGAGCAGCGACTTGCGCTTCACCTCGCCCTTGAAGACGGCATTGGTCATGCCCTCGATCTCGCTGAACACGCGCTGGGGATTGACGCCCTGCATGTCGCGCACCGAATAGATGAGGTCGGTGACGAGGATGCTCACCTGGTCGTCGGTGGTGCGGTTGAGGATGTTGTCGAAGATCTGGCGGAAGTCGGTGTAGCCCTTCTCGCCCACGCTGTCGACGGTCGACTTGCCGGGCAGGTTGTTTTGCAGAGCCATGACCGCCGCGCGAAATGAGCCGTCGCCATCCTTGCTGTCGTAGGGACTCATCGAACCGCTGCGCTCCAGATAGATGTGGAACGAGGGCTGCTTGCCGCCGATGCCCGTGAAGGTGATCTGCTTGCTGGGACGCCGGTGCTCGAAGAAGTCGGCGATGTAGTCTTCCACCTCGTCCACGTCGAGCTGGCCGTGGTCGTAGAAGTCCTTGAAATGGACCTTGTTGCGGTCGAGGTAGTCGGCGATCTCCTGCCAGTCGTTGCTGTCGATGGTCTGGTCCTTGTCGGCCAGTTCCAACAAGAGCTTATTGAAGTCTTTCTTGGCTCCGTTGCCACAACTGGCGACCGTCAGCGCGAGGGCCAAGAGAACAATGTATGCGATGTGTTTCATTTTCCGTTTTGACGTACAATTCACGATATTGTTGCAAATTTACAAAAATATGTCGAGACTTGCCGACTGACAATACGAAAAATGCTTAAAATGAGGTGAATAGTTCTCAAAAATCATGACAAAGAGCATCAAAATCCAGGCGATTTTTGCCACCACAAGATTTTTGGCTGCAAATACGCGATTCTCAGCGTGTTTTGCGCAAACATCTGATATTCAGAGTGTTAAGCAAAAATGTGCTCTTCAGAAAACTTTGCGAAGGCTCAGGGTTTTGCGATAGATATCTTATCGAGTCTCCGTTAGGCATCTATCGAGTCTCGATAAGATATCTATCGAGTCTCGATTCGATATCTATCGCAACTCGATTAGGCCTCTTTCGCGGAACAATTTCATACAAATTAACTACAATTAAGACTTTTAACGAAATTTAATCGGACAAAAGCGGTTTATTTTTCTCTAGAAGGTGAAGTTCAGAGAACACGTTTTTTTCAGAATATTTTTGACGCAAACAGCCCGCAAGACGATGGTCTTGCGGGCTGTTTGCTTGGGGTATGGTGGAACTGTTTGTGGTTTAGAGGCTCCACTTGAAGTCGGCACCAAACTGGATGGGGTTGGCTCTCTGGGCAAACCACAGGCTCTGGCCCGTGGCGCTGCTGTTGACGGCAAACACCTGATGGCGATTGTCCGTGAGGTTGCGGCCCCACACATTGAGTTGCACGCGGCCCAGGTCGAAGGCGAGATGCGCGCCGACGACGGCATAGAAGCGCTGGCTCTTGGTGTTGGCCTCATCCCAGTAGGTTCGGCCCTGTCCGCTGACGTCGGCTCCGAGCGTAAGGCTGCGCAGGACCGAGTGGGCCACAGGGATGCGATAGTCGGCGGCCAGGGCCATCGTGTGCTCAGGCACAAAGGGGACGCGCTTGTCCTTGTAGTCGACCACCATGGCGGCACCATTCATGCTGACGCTGTCCTGATACTCCTTAAACACGGCACGTGTGTAGCCATAGCTGGCGGTCCATGAGAGACGGTCGTCGAAGGCATGGCCACGCAGGGTGGCCTCGATGCCGCAACTGTTGCTCTTGCCTGCATTGGTCATGATGCGGCCAAAGCCATAACGACTGGCCATGACGGAGATCTGCTGGTTGCGGATGCGCATGAAGAAGGCGGAGAGGTCAAACTGCACGCTGCCGCCGAAGAGGTTGAGGTGGGCGCCTGCCTCATAGTTCCAACTGGTCTCGGGCTTGAAGGCGATGGTCTTGTCAATGCGGTCATAGTCGGCGCAGCTGTGGGGAATGTCGTAGTCGGCACGCTGAGAACTGTTGGCCTGCAACTCGGCTTGGAGGATGTCGGAGAACATCTGGATGTTGTAACCGCCGGCACGGTAGCCCTCACTGACCACGGCATAGACATTGCTTCCGTTGTCGGCCAGGCGATAGGTCAGGCCCACCTTGGGCAGCAGCTTGCCAAACTGGTTGTGGCGCTCGTCGCTGAGACGCGACGACACCGTGGCGCTGGCCCCACGGCCCATGACATTGACGAGCATCTGCATGGCCGCATGGGTGTCGTAGTCGACCGACACCGCGCTCCAGTCGTAGCGCAGGCCGAGGGTGGCCGTCAGGCGTGGCGTGAGGGCGAAGTTTGACTCATGAAACGCGCCGAGGTTGAAGGTGGGCGTGTGGTAGGTGCCGGGCACATCGCTCATGTCGGCCGTGACGCTCACGCCGCCTGCACGCTCGATCGTGGCCGCAGCCATGGCCGCAGCCGCCTCGGCACCTATGCCACTGGCCATGAAACGGCCAGCCATCGAGCGCACCATGGCGTTGTACATCGACTGTTGCACGGCACTGCCAAGGAAGGTGTCCATGCCTGGGTCGAAGTGGATGACGCTGCCCGTCTTCAACCAAGTGAAGCCACCAAAGGCGCCAAGCGTCCAGTTCCAAAATCCGCCCACGGGACGGCGGCTCTTCAGCACGAGCTCCTGGGTGAAGGCGTTCTGGAACTGGCGTTCCTCCATGTGCATGTAGTCCACGGGCTGGTAGTCGATGTCCATGAGCATGTAGTCCTTGAGATACTGATAGCTCGTGGTCGACGTGAAATCGAAGGCGTTGGCATGGAAACAGACGTCGAGGGCGGTGTTGAAGAGGTTGCGCCGGTAGTTGTTCTGCCAGTTGGTGTTGGGCTGTGCGGTGTGTCCGCTCTCATCGAGCTGGCCATAGGGGAACCCGTTTTGGCGCACATACTGGTAGTCGGCCACATAGTTGATGTTCCACCGCTCATTGGGCCGGAACACCAGCTTCAGGCGTCCGCCGGCCTCATTGCCCTTGTCGGCGCGCTGGCCCGTGGTCTGGTTCTTGTAGAAACCGTTCTGCCCGTCGTAGAACGCTGACAAGGAGAAGGCAAACTGGTCGCTCACCTTCTGATAGTGTGACACCTCGGCATTGCGCTGGAAGTGGGTGCCCACACCGAGCTTGATATCGGTGCCCTGGTAGTCCATGGGGTTGCGAGTGTAGACGCGCACCAGGCCGCCCTCGCTGTTGAGACCATAGAGGGTGGCCTGCGGGCCACGTAGGACGTCGACGCGAGAGAGGTCGTAGAAATGGGTGTTGAAGGCCGACTTGCTCATCAGGGGCATGCCGTCGACATAGATGCCGACGGCCGGCGAATTGACACGCGAGCCGATGCCACGCACATACATCGCCGAGGTGTAGCGCGAACCATAGTTGGGCATGGTGAAGTTGGGGACGAAGGCCGACAACTTGCGCAGGTCGTCGGCGCCGTGGGCCTCGGCCTGCTGACCCGAAAACATCGAGGCGCTGAGGGGTTGCAGGCGCATGCGATACTGTTCCTTGGGTTGGCTGACGACCACCACGTCGTCGAGATCACGCACCAGGGAGGTGTCGGTGGGGTTGACGATGCCAGCCTCTGCTGGCGCGGAGGCGGCCATGGCAACGGCCATGACCGTCATTATGTTCTGCTTCATGGATTGTGCTGAATGGGTTATGTGTCTTTGCTCTCTATTTTTCACGGTGCAAAGTTACAGCTATTCCGCCATGTGGGCAATCCTCATTTGTTAGGAATTAACAGGGGCGCTTGATTTTTCCCGCCTTTTCCTTCGCCCGACAACCTATAATCCGTACCTTTTCGGATGAGAAAGGCGGCTATCCGTTCTCTAGCGAGAATGCAACATAGGTCCTTCTATATCGAATTGAAAAAGAGATAGAAACGAAGTGAATCCGAGGCATACCACAAAGAAAATCCCAAGACGTTTATAGTCGCGTCTTGGGATTTTTAGTTCAGAAAGAAAAATGTCTTATGCCGAATTTCTACACACCATCAGCCAAATTGCATAAAAAAGAGATGCATTTATTTCCCTTTCTTATTGCTATCTTTACCCTTTTGAGAATTTTTTATTGTTATGGGGATACCAGCAGTTCCTGTGTAGGTGACTGAGCCATTCGCCGACATCTGCTCTTGATACGCCTCTCCGCTAGCATAGATTAATTTGTAGGCATTTCTTGCGGCTGAATAATAGTTATAAGCATTCGTGGGATCTTTGGCGATATTTGCCACATTGTTTAGAAGACCTGTAGCAGCATCTATGCCATCTTGCAGTTTTTCGAAATTGCTTTTTGAGTCCCCACTGTTTTTTTTCTTGTCATTGTTAGCCTTCCCAGATCCAGCACCATTTTCTGTGGCAGGATCAAACTCTGCATTCTTTAATAGATGTAATTTTCTCATTGTGTTATATTTTAAATTCGTTGTAAAGTTAGAGCAATATTTTGAGAGCCTTGCGTTGATTGAGTTTTTTTTAACACAAACTTAACATTAGTTTACTCTTAAAACTTGGCATATTGTCTAACAGTAACTAAATTTGCAACAAAACAAAAAACATGAAGAGAGCATTACTATTAACCTTTTTTGCTAGCATTTTTTCCTTTGTCTTGGCAAAGCAAGGAAACATCAATGCATTGGTGTGGAGAATTATAAACTCGAAGTCACAAGACACTTCATACATCATAGGAACTTTGCACTCTGAGCATATAACAATAACCAACCACATTTCAGGCTTTGATGAGGCGTGGAAGTATTCGAGAAATGTTGTTTTTGAGTCAAACTTACTTGAATACGGAAAATCTTCACCTGAATCTAGGCAAATTCGCAACCAGCACGAAAATGACTTATATCTTAGAATCTTAGGAAAGGAAAAATATGACACTCTTAAAGAAAAATTACCTGATTTCGACTTTAGCATAGATCCTATAGAATTTAGGAACATGTTGAACTATTCTTTATATATGACAATTTACTCTGGTTATATCTTTAACAAAGAAAACCGAATTAATGTATATAACCCATCCTTTGATTTTGGCAAAAAAGACTCGACATACAACAATATGACATTGGAAAATTACTCGGAAAACTTCTTAGATTTAGGGTTACAAAAGAAATGCTTATCCGAGAATAAGAGTATCTTCTTTCTCAATAACAAGGATGATGATGCTAAGCTAATAGCCGAAGACCAAACAGATTGTGATAGTTGCGCTTTACGACAGGCCATCTATGACTTATACGACTTAATCACAAATACTAGAAAATATTATGAAACCGCATGGAATTTAGACTCCATCTATTACAACCATGAACTATGGCGAATCAAGAGCAAGGAAACGCCTATTAAAGTACACGCTATGAATGAACGATGGATGGCATCTATCCGAAAATGGTTAAGAAACGGAAAGACTCTCTTTGTTGTTGGGGCTAGACACCTTGTCCATTGCGGAAAAGAGAAAGGACTACTTCACAGAATTGAGAGAATGGGGTACAAGATTGAGCCTATCGAATATAAACCACATAAGTAATACACATGAACTACATCGATTCCATTATTCTGAAACGAACTTGCACATGTTGGGGGAAACTTGGTAATGACCTTCTCAATGGGAAGCCTGGCATATTGCTCTACTACGCCCAAAAGAGCAATCAGAATGCTTATTATGAGAAATTTTACCAAAAGATGGAAAATGACGCGTTAAGCCATATCACCCCCAATATGCCTTGCCGTTTTGATGGATTATTGGGTATCACGTTAAGCATAACTTGGATTTTGGCCTATTGGAAAAAAGGAAATCCTGATTATGTACTGAAAGAAATGGACGAAGATATTTACCGTAATACCATGTCATTCATTAATAAGGGCGAGCATAATAATGAGCAAGAAATTGAAATTCTTTTTTACATCAGCCAAAGATTAAAATATGGACTTCAAGAAGAGGAAAAACGAACTATCCTTGCTCGTTTTTCAGAGTTTCTCTTGGAACACATTTACGCTCATTTAGACTCTGAGATTAGTAGAGAAAATATACCTTTTAATCTTTTGAACCATAAGGCTTTGTATCTAACAAGCCTTATAGAGCTATATAAATTGGGATTTTACCGAAAACGGATTAAGCGCATTACTTATGAGATCAGCTTAAGGATTCAGGCTTTGCCATACGCTTTGGGAAATAAGTTAATGTTGCTCTATATCTGTTTGAATACAAGAAAGAAAATGGGAAACGATGTGGGGAAATGGCCAGAAATTGAGAAAAGCCTACGCAATAACTTAAGTTGTCTTAATGTAAATAGTCTTGAGCTACCTGATAAAAATACATCTCTTGTTAATGGATTGACCTCATATTACCTACTTGCATTTCTATGCAACTCTACCGATGGTCATTCTCTTTTTGAGTTAAATGCCAATTCCTATAGACAGGAAATATTGAAACGGCTCATTTTCTATAGAAAAAATGACCTCAATACGATGTTGCCTTTAGGATTAAATGGCATTCAAGGATTCGATCTTCTTTATACACTATTAGTAAAGCATTATGGCTAACTATAATTTTGACCAAGTAACATTTATCATACCTATTAGGCTAGATTCTCTATTTCGTTTAGAGAATGTCCTAACTGTTGTGAAGTTCTTCCACCGTTTTCATGCACACTTTATCATCTTGGAAGCGAGTAGCTATTATAGTAACATTTTACAAAAGATGTTACCTAAAGACGAATGGACTAAATATATATTCATAAAGGATAATGATATCGTATTTCACCGAACCCACTATATCAACCTAATGACCAGTTTAGCGAAAACCAGGTATTTGGCAGTTTGGGATTCTGATGTTTTAGTTGACCCTTGCCAAATACAAATGAGTCTTAATGATTTGGAAAATGACAAATGTGAAATTGCTTATCCTTACAATGGAGAACTAATGGGAGTTGACCCAATTCTCAGAAGCTTTTTTATTGAACACCCATCCATTTCTTTTCTTAGGAAGAACATTCGACTGATGACCTTTTTGTATGGTCCAAATGTAGTTGGTGGAGGATTTGTAATACGCCGTGACAAATACATTGAAGCAGGCGGAGAAAACGAAGAATTTTACGGATGGGGGCCAGAAGACTACGAGCGCTTTTATCGTTGGAAGAACTATGGATATAGAGTAAAAAAAGAAGAAGGTGTCATGTACCATCTATATCATACAAGGGATCTTAATGGCAAATACCGGTCAGCATTACAACAAGAGTTATGTCAAGTCTCTCTAAACAACACTTGCCATTCTAGTAAAGGACAACTTCGTAATTAAATAAAATTCAAACATTCTTCAGACATTGAAGAAACTGGAAACATTTAAAAATACAAAAATGAGAATAGCCATACTTCTGACTACACATATAGACAATGCTTTTGTAAGGCAACAGATAGACAAACTTAAAGCCGAAGCAGACAATGCGGATGTATACGTAATGTATCAAGCTGATTACTGTAAGACGCATTTTGAAGACTGTGCCTTGTCCTATTCTTTTACAATTGAGTCTTTAAATGCACTGAACTATAATCCTATAGCAGAGACCATTGTTCCTGGTAGCAATCATTTTGCGGTCCTTCAGTTTTATCATGACCATCCAGAGTACGATTATTATTGGAATATCGAGTACGATGTTTGCTTTAACGGTGATTGGGGAGCTCTTTTTTCCATTTATAAAGATGAAAAACTCGATTTTATTTCTTCACATATACAAACCTATGCCGAAAACCCTGGATGGGATCATTGGGATATGATGGAACTCAATATTAGCATTGACAAATGCGAATACATCAAATCTTTTAACCCAATCTACAGAATATCCAACAGGGCTTTACGGTACCTTGACAATTTTCTCTTACACAAAAATAGTGGCCATCACGAGCTTCTAATTCCTACTATCCTACATAAAGAAGGGTTTTCTATGTCCGATTTCGGAGGTGATGGCAGTTTCTCTACGCACAAGCATAAATTCTACACACCTTGTCTTCCTTCAGATAATTGGTACATAGGTAGCACTATGCGATATAGGCCCATATACAGAATGGAAAATATGACAAAGCCCAATATGCTCTATCACCCTATTAAAAAACTATAAGAAACAACGAGTATTCACCAAACACATCTTTTTTTAGGAATTAACAGGGGCGCTTGATTTTTCCCGCCTTTTCCTTCGCCCGACAACCTATAATCCGTACCTTTGCATGTGACTGAAATAAAAT
>JBNMMB010000042.1:0-29943 GCA_050875105.1 Prevotella sp.
CTTCTACTCCATGCTGGGCGAGGAGGAAGGCCGCTTCGACGTGGCCGACGTCTGCGACACGCAGAGCGACAAGCTGATGTTTCGCCACGACTTCATCGACTGGGGCCCCGACACCACGATGCAGGGCTGCCCGGCGTGGACCGTGTCGAGCTCGGAGCTGACGATCAACGACCACGGACAGGTGGTCTATGCCGACGAGCAAGGCGCTGGCGCCACCAATCCCACCACGGCCTCGCAGGTGGAGAGCACCTGGGAGCAGCGCAAGCAGAAGGAGCGCCACGGCAACAAGTCGGTGCTCTCGGGCGTGCCCTCGTCGCTGCCCTCGCTGATCAAGGCCTACCGCATACAGGACAAGGCCCGCAATGTGGGCTTCGACTGGCAGAAGAAAGAAGACGTGTGGGCCAAGGTGCGCGAGGAGCTCGACGAGTTTGAGGCCGAGCTCAGAAGGGAAGACGCCGAGCGGTCGACCCAGGAACTGGGCGACTTCCTGTTCAGCATCATCAACGCGGCGCGCCTCTACCACCTCAACCCCGACAACGCCCTGGAGAGCACCAACCAAAAGTTCATCAGCCGCTTCGGCTACGTGGAGCGGCGGGCGAAGGAGGCCGGCAAGGCGCTGACCGACATGAGCCTACAGGAGCTCGACGCCCTCTGGGACGAGGCGAAAGCAAAGGAAAACAAATAAATCGAAACCATAATATCGAAACTATGAGGAAACTGACGATTGTCTTGGCCTTTTTGGCTGTGGCGTCATGGTGCCTGACCGGATGCCAAAACAAGGGTGACAAGGCTGGCGGCGAAGACTCCACGCTCGTCGACACGGGCGACACCGTGGCCGACAGCACCGTCTATGGCGTGTGTGGCGAGGGAACGGCCATGCACACCGTGGAACTGATCACCGACGCGGGCGACACGCTCACCTACATGATCAACGAGGACAGCGAGGGCCGACAGGACGTGCAGGGAGGCCTGCTCGTCGGCGACCGGCTGGCCATCATCGCGGGCGGTGAGCTCGACGGCGAGAAGGTGGCCAAGAAGGTCATCAACCTGACTACGCTCCAGGGCAAGTGGACCAGCCTCGACAAGAACTTCGAGATCCTGGAGGGCGGACTGGTGAAGTCGAACGTGAGCGCCGAGGCCCATCCATGGACCTCATGGAAGATCCTCAACGGACAGCTGCTGCTCAACCGCGACACCTTCGACATCGACCAGCTCAGCGCCGACTCGCTCTACCTCGAGAACCGCGAGGGCATCTTCGTCTACAAGCGCTCGAAGTGAGACCGCTAACGCTCATTGCCCATGGAACCGTTTAAGATACACATCCTCGGCTGCGGCAGCGCCCTGCCCACGCTGAAGCACCACACCTCATCGCAAGTGGTGGAGCTGCGGGGCAAGCTGATGATGGTGGACTGTGGCGAGGGCACGCAGGTGCAGCTGCGGCGCTTGCGCATCAGCTTCACGCGCATACAGTCGGTCTTCATCTCCCATCTCCACGGCGACCATTGCTTCGGGCTGATGGGCCTCATCTCCACGTTTGGCATGCTCGGGCGAACGAGCCCCCTCCACGTCTATGCGCCAGGCGAGTTTGGGCCCATGCTCAACGCGCAGATCGAGATGTTCTGTCCCGGACTGGAGTACCAGGTGGTGTTCCACGCAGTCGACACCACGCGCCCGCAAGTGGTCTATGAGGACAAGAGCCTGACGGTGACGACCATCCCCCTGGAGCACCGTGTGGCCTGTTGCGGCTACCTCTTCCGCGAGAAGCCCACCTTGCCCCACATCCGCCGCGACATGATCGACTTCTACCACATCCCCGTCTGCCAAATCAACAACATCAAGCACGGCGCCGACTGGGTGACGGCCGACGGCGAGGTCATCTCGCACGAGCGCCTGACGGTGGCCGCCGAGAAGCCACGGGCCTACGCCTATTGCAGCGACACGTGCTATGTGCCCACGCTCGCCCAGGCCGTCGAGGGCGTCGACGTGTTGTATCATGAGGCCACCTACGACAGCAGCCAGGAGGCCCGCGCCCGCCTGTTCTACCACTCCACGGCGCGACAGGCGGCACAGGTGGCGCGCGACGCCCATGCCGGCCGACTGGTGCTCGGCCACTACAGCTCGCGCTACGACGACGAGAGCGTCTTGCTCCGCGAGGCACAGGCCGTCTTCCCCAGCACCACGCTGGCCCAGGAAGGGCTGGTCATCAACGTCTGACAGAGGGCAGGGGAGCACGCAATTTTTAAATCCGAGAGTTGAATAAAAGATGCTTCCACGTGTGGGCAATTAAGAACTTTATTGTATCTTTGTAACATTGAATGGCAATATAAAAAGAAACATCATGTCATTGGAAATAAGAAGCATACCTGTACTTACGGGAGAAACCGCTGAGCGTTTTGTGCGTGAGGCGGAAGAGAACGAGCGCAATCCGCAAAGAATGGCCTTGCGCATGTCGTTTGAAGATGTCGAGAGAATACTCGAACGTTCAAATTCTTACTTGCAGGCGCATGGAGGAAAGAGTCCTTTTGCAAAGTAATTGCTCGCTTTATCGTGTCACGACGACAAACGAACTTGACACTTTCAGTTGTGGAGACATTGACCTTGATGATTTTTTTCATCACGAGGCATGTCTCTATGATGAGCAATTAGTGTTAGAACGCTCCGCGCCGATCGGTTGCTTATTGTGAAAACATGGTTAATTAATCTTAACGCGCGCAGAAAAAGTGGGTGGGACAGGTCATTTTCTACCCGAAAATTCCTATCTTTGCAACAATACAAATAGGTGTGTTCGGCTTTCGGGGCCGGACTGGCCACAATAGGAATACGCGTATGATGAAAAAGATACTTGTTGCTTCTTTCTTAGCCCTGTTCTTGGGCGCATTGCCACAGACGGTGAAGGCGGCCTCGGCCATCGAGATCGTGGACAACGAAACACAGCAGGTGACGGTCTCCGTCAGCAGCGAAGGCGTGTTGCGCGTGACGGGCGCTGCCGGACAGACGCTTTATGTCTACAACATTACGGGCGTGAGGGTCTTGAGCGTGAAGGTCGACGGATCCGACAAGAGCTATAACCTCAATCTGTCGAAAGGATGCTACATCGTGAAAGTGGGCAAGACGGTTCGAAAGATTTCCATAAAATAACCACTACGGGGAAGTTTCTTCGGGACGCCGTGCTCGTTCCTTTCTTTTTGTTGTTTTTGTTGGCCACCAGTTGCGCAGAAAAAGGCAACCCCAACAAAGACTTGCAGCTCAGCGACTACGACTCGCTGAGGGTGGGCGATTATGTCGTCAGCGCCCGCAAGGTGCGCCGGGAGATCGATCGCCTGATGTCGACCGACCCAGTTTGTTGCCAGGCCGACCGTTTTCTTAGGACTTATTATCGCGGCGGAGGACCCATGGTCTGGGTGAACCGCCTGGGCGTCGACACGCGTGCCGACAGCCTCCTGGCCCAGTTGGCCGGCGTGAGGCAGATGGGCTTTGCGCCCCAGCGCTTCGGCGTGGCCGAGATAGTCGCCGACCTGCGCAGGGCCCGTGAGCTCCACTTCGACGACGGCCGCAACCAGGCCAGCCGGGTCTTCGCCCGACTGGAATATTACCTGACGCGCGGCTACCTGCGCTATGTCGTCGGACAGCGCTTCGGCTTTGTCGACGCCAACACGGTCTACAACCGCCTCGACGTGAAAGACAGCGACTCCTTCGGCGTGACCTACCAGCCGCTCATGGACGTCAGGGTGGAGCGCCCACGCGCGGCTTTCTACCAGAAGGCCTTCCACAAGGTGGCGTGCGACAGCCTGGTGGAGTTCATGCGCGAGGTGCAGCCCCGCAACCCTCTCTACTACAAGCTGCAAGCGGGCCTCCATGGTGCCCTGGCCCGGCAGTATGGGCGCCGCCTCGTGCTGGCCAACATGGAGCGCATGCGCTGGCGCCTGCCCGACGAGACCTACAGTCATGAGCGCTATGTGCTGGTGAACATCCCCTCGTTTCATCTCCTGGCCCGCGACAACGACCAACTGCTCTCCATGCGCATGGGCTGCGGCAGCACGAAGACCAAGACACCCCTGATCGTGAGCACCATCACGCGGGTGGACGTCAACCCACAATGGATCGTGCCCCGGAGCATCGTCAAGGGCAGCATCGCCCATCATGCGGGCAGCGCCTCATGGTTTGCCGCCCACCGCTATTTCGTCCGCGAGAGGCAGTCGGGACGCCAGGTGCCCGTCGGCCAGGTGTCGGCCGACATGCTGCTCAGCGGCGCCTACCTGGTGGTGCAAGAGGGTGGCGCCGGCAACTCGCTGGGCCGCATCATCTTCAGGTTCGACAACGGACAGTCGATCTTCCTGCACGACACGCCCCACCGAGGCGTGTTCTCACAGGCCGACCGCGACGTCAGCCACGGCTGCGTGCGCCTGGAGCGCCCCTTCGCCCTGGCCCGCTTCCTGCTCGGCGACGGCCAGCGAGAGACCGTCGACCGCATCGGCTACTCCATACAGGCCGACGTCTCGCCCCTGGGCAAGGACCCGCAGACGCTCTCTGCCCAGCAGCAGGCCGTGCTCGACACGCTCGACCGAAGGCGACTGGTGGGACAGGTGAAGGTCTCCCCAGCCGTGCCCATCTTCATCCTCTACTACACCCTCTACCCGCGCGCCGACGGCAGCGGCTGGGAGAGCTACCGCGACGTCTACGGCTACGACGCGCCCATCCTCGAGCGGATACAACACTTCATGTAGAACACACACAAGTCACTTAGGTGGAAGAATATAGCGAAGACAAGATCATCAGCATGCTGGGCGACCCCGCGACCCGACGGACGGCTTTCTCGGTGGTGGTCAGGACCTACAGCGAATCCCTGTACTGGAAAATTCGCCACATCGTCCTGACGCATGAGAACGCCGACGACGCGTTGCAAAACACCTTCATGAAGGCATGGACGGGACTGGCCTCGTTTGAGGGCAAGTCGAAGCTCTCCACCTGGCTCTACCGCATAGCCGTCAACGAGGCGCTCGACATGGTGCGACGGCAGAAGAACGCCCAGCAGGTGAGCACCGACGAGCAGCCAGCTGTGGCCGCACAGCTCATGGCCGACGACTATTTCGACGGCGACGAGACGGCCGCACAGCTACAGGAGGCCATCGCCACACTTCCCGACGTGCAGCGCACCGTGTTCACCCTGCGCTACTACGACGAGATGAAATACTCGGAGATGAGCCGCGTGCTCGACACCAGCGAGGGAGCGCTCAAGGCCAGCTACCACCACGCCGTGAAGAAGATAGAGGAATACTTCCAGCGCCACGACTGACACCTCACAGCGGGGTGGGCGAGCGTGTGACGCCACAAGCACAGAAAAAGTGAATATTTTTTGAGAATAATTTAAACCTTTGCGTTCCCCGAACGTCAAAATACAAAAAGAGACAATATATGGACAAGGTAGATAAACATATCGACGAAAGATTTGGGCGTAAGGCGCCGTTCCGGGTGCCCGAAGGCTATTTCGACGACTTCGCCGCACGGATGATGAGCCAGTTGCCCGCAGAGGGCGAGGCCCCTCAGCAGGCCGTGACCGTGGCGATGCGGCCCACGCTCTGGCAGCGCTGGCGCAAGGCAGCCTGCGTGGCGGCAGCCAGTGTGGCCGTGGCCGTCGTGGGCCTGGGAGCCTACATGCACCACGAGAGCGCATCGGCCGACAAGGCGCAGTTGGCGGGAGCCCCCCAGCAGGCCGCGACGACGTCCTACTCGTCGGCAGACGCCTTTGCAGACTACGCCATGCTCGACGCCGACGACATGTACGCCTATATGGCCGACATCAAGTAACGAACAGACAAATGTGACGCTTATGCTAAAACGGATTTTCCTCGTCCTGCTGGTGGCGCTCATGACGCTGCCGATGCAGGCACAAGACAAGCACAAGTTTGACCCTGCCCGCTTCCAGGCCGACTTGGAGCAGTTCATCACCACCGAGGCCGGGCTCAACCCGAGGCAGGCGGCGGTGTTCTTCCCACTCTACCGAGAGATGCAGGGCAAGCAGCGCATGCTCTTCAACAAGATGCGCTGTTACCAGCACGTCGACACGCGCGACCAGCGAGCAGCAGAGAAAGCCATCAAGGAGTGTGACCTCATCGACCTGCAAATGAAAGAACTGCAACAGGCCTACCACAAGAAGTTTTGCAAGGTGCTTCCGGCGGGCGTGGTCTGGAACATCATCCGAGCCGACGAGAAGTTCCACCGCCAGGCCTTCCAGCGCATGGTGAAGCGCGGACGACCCGACGGGCCCGGTGTCCCGAGGCGATAAGAAAAAAGAGCCACCAGACAATCTGGCGCGAAAAGGGCGTTCTCCCAACAGGGAGGACGCCCTTTTTCGCGTTATTAGGTGGTTGTATTCGCCCTCCCCCCCCCGCAAAAGGTTACAAGGTTACAGGTTACAAAGTTACAATAAGGTGGTTCAAGTGGTGCGCATGCGCCGTCACTCCTTCCGCCCCAACTTCTTGAGCCGGCGCTTGGCCTCGGGAATGTCGGGGCAGAGGGCGAGGGCCTTCTCATAGTTGCGGATAGCCGCCTCGCGCATCTTCTCCACCTCACACTCCTTGCCCATGACGACATACTCCACGGCGAGCTTCTTGAGGAACTTGTCTTTCTCGCGGAGCTGCCGCTCCAGGTCGGCGATCTGCTGCCGCTGGCTGTTGATGACGTTGAGTTTGCGGCGGATGAGTCGCTTGGCACCCGGCTTCTCGATGTCGTATCGGCTGTGGATGGCCAGGAAGAAGGCGTCGAGGGCCCGCTGCATGTCGCCCTGGTCGAAAGCCTGCAGGGCGTCCCAGTATTCCTTGTCGGCCTTCGACTGCTTGAGCGCCAGGCTGATGGCCGCCTGGTCGTTGTAGGAGCGGGCGAAGTGTTGCACCTCGCTGCGCACGAAGATCTCGTCGCGGCGGATGGGGGCCTGCAGCGTGAGGCCGCCAAGCGACGTGCAGCGCGAGAGGGCCACGTAGGTCTGTCCGCCCGCGAAGACGCCGCCCGTGAAGTCGAGCTTCACGCGGTTGAACGTCAGGCCCTGGCTCTTGTGCACGGTGATGGCCCATGCCAGGCGCACGGGAAACTGGGTGTAGGTGCCCAGCTCCTGCTCCTCGATCTTCTTCTCCTGCTCGTTGAAGGTGTAGCGCACGTTGCTCCATTTCTCGCGCTCCACGTCGAGGAAGGTTCCGTCCTCGGCCTCGACGTAGATGCGGTCGTGGCTCTCCTCGTCGAAGCCGACCACGGTGCCCAGCGTGCCGTTGACCCAGCGGTGGTCCATGTCGTTTTTCACGAAGAGCACCTGCGCGCCCACCTTCAGCTCCAGCTCCTTGGGTGTGGGCAGGCTCGACACGGGAAACTCGCCCTCGACGACGCCCATAAACATCTCGCTGTCGCCCGGCAGGTCGGCCAGCCGTTTGTTGTTGATGTAGTCGACGGTGTCGCGCCGTGCCGAGAGGGTGATGGAGAGTTGCTGCGGCGCGCCGTCGGCGTCGGGCGCATGGCCAGGCTCGGCTGCGGGGCCGTCGGCGTCGTGGGGCCGCACGCGCTCGTTGAGCAGCGACAGGTCGCGGTCGGTGACCTGCGCGGCGCGTATGTGGTCGAGGATGCCGATGAAGGTGGGGTCGCTCTGGCGGTAGACCTTCTTCAGTTCGATGGCCACCAGGCGCATCTGTGCGAACGTCTTGGCGTCGAAGAAGAAGGCAGAGGGGTAGAAGGGGCGCAGCAGCTGGCGGTCTTCCTCGCGCACGACAGGCTCCAACTGGTAGATGTCGCCCACGAGCAGCAGTTGCTTGCCGCCGAAGGGCTCGCGCATGTTGCGGCAGTAGATGCGCAGCACCTTGTCGATGAAGTCGATGATGTCGGCGCGCACCATGCTGATCTCGTCGATGATGATCAGCTCCAGCTCGCGCAGCATCTTGATCTTCTCGCTGCTGTATTTCAGCGTCTGGCGGATGTTGCGTGGCGAGTATTGCGTGTCGTTGGGCAGCAACGGGTGGAAGGGCAGTTTGAAGAAGCTGTGGAGCGTGGAGCCGCCCGCGTTGATGGCGGCTATGCCCGTGGGGGCGAGGATGACGTGCTTCTTCTTGGTGTGTGTGGCAATGTAGCGCAAGAAGGTCGACTTGCCCGTGCCCGCCTTTCCGGTGAGGAAGAGCGAGCGGCGGGTGAACTGTATGATTTGCAGGGCCTGTTGCAGCTCCTGGTTGTCGAGGTCGATCGGGTTTTCTCCTGTCATGTCCATGGGACTTTTATAAAAAACGAAGACGCCCTTCAAGACAGTGGGGCTCTTGCTCGCCGGGGCTGTGGCGCAGGGCCTCGCCGTGTGGAGGCTGTGGCGCTGGCCCACATCCGAGGATGCAAAGGCGCGGCAAGGTCTGTCTTGAAAGGCGTCGGTGGTTTTATGGTGTGTGTGCCTGGTTGGGTCAGAGGTTGTCGAAGCTCACCGTTTCCTCGGTCTTGTGCTTCTTCTCTGCGCCCTGTTCGCCCTTGTCCCTTGCGCCGTTCTCCTTGGAGGGCACGGCCACGGGGTTGCCGTTCTCATCGAGCACGATCTCCTCGTCGGTCACCATCGTGCTGTCGCGGTGGGCGTGTGCGGAGTCGTTGCGCACGGGGGCGTAGTAGGGCTGGCAGTCGTACATGTCCTTGGTGATGCTCTCGTCGTTGGGCGCCTGGAACTTGCCATGATACTTCTGGAAGGCAGGGTCGGCCATCACCGAGTGGATGAAGTAGCCGCAGATGGGCAGTGCCGTCTTGGAGCCCTGCCCCAGCGCACCCGTGCGGAAGTGGATGCTGCGGTATTCGCCTCCCACCCATGCGCCGACCACCAGGTTGGGGCTCACGCCCATGAACCAGGCGTCGGAGTGGTTGTTTGACGTTCCCGTCTTGCCGCCCCAGTCGGTGTCGCGGAACGAGTTGCCCGCATATTCGGCGGCCGACAGGCTGACCGACGTGCCACCGGCGTCGTGGGTGCCGCTGAGCAGGAGCTTCTGCATGAGATAGGCGCTCTTGTAGGGGATGACCTGTTCGGAGGTGCTCTGGTCGGTGTAGACCTCGTTGCCGTCGCTGTCGACGATGCGTGTCACGATGACCGGGCGATGGTGCTGGCCGTTGTTGGCCACGGTGCAATAGGCGTCGGCCAGCTCGAGCAGGTTGACGTCGCTCGAGCCCAGCACCAACGAGGGCTCATCGTCGAGCGGGCTCTCGATGCCCATCTTCTTCGCCGTCTCGATGATGTTCTTGATGCCCAGCTCCTGTCCGAGACGCACGGCGATGGAGTTGATACTCTTGGCAAAGGCGCTCTTCAGGGGGATGGAGTCGCCCGAGAACGAGCCGTTGGCGTTGCCCGGCGTCCAGGTTGTCATCTCGTGTTTCTTCTTGTCGTAGACCTGTAGCGAGATGTATTCGTCGCGGCGCTTGTCGCAGGGCGTGAGGCCCTCGTTCATCGCTTCGGTGTAGACGAAGAGCTTGAAGGTGGAGCCCGGCTGGCGCTCGGCCGTCACCTTGTCATACTTCCAGGTCTTGAAGTCGATGTCGCCCACCCAGGCCTTCACGGCGCCCGTCTGGGGCTCCATGGCCACCATGGCGCAATGCATGAAGGTCACCATGTACTTGATCGAGTCTTCGGACGTCATCAGCTTGGTGACGGTGCCCTTGTCGTAGTCGAACACCTTCACCGGGTGTTTCCACTCCTTATAGTAATAGGTCACCGAGTCGGGGTCGTTGGGGAAGCGCGCCTGCAGCGCCTTGTAGAACGGCTGGCGCTCGGCAATGCTCTGCACGAAGCCCGGGATGACCTGGTGGTTCTCGTCCTGCCAAGGCTCCTGGCGCAGCCAGTTGGTGTCTTGGTTGCGGTAGATGCCCCAGTGGTTGTTGAAGTTCTTCTGCACGATCTCCATCTGCTTCTTGGCAGCCTCCTCGGCATACTTCTGCATGCGGGAGTCGAGTGTGGTATAGATCTTCAGGCCCGAACTGTAGAGGTCGTAGTGGTTCTCCTCACACCAGTCCTTGAGCTCGCTGGAGATGGCCTCGCGGAAGTAGAGCGCTTGGCCGTCGTAGTTTTCCTCCATCTTGTAGTGCAGCGTGATGGGCAGCTGCTTCAGCGAGTCGCAGGCCGCGGCCGAGAGGTCGTGGTGGCTGCGCATGTTGTTGAGCACGGTGTTGCGGCGCGCCAGGCTGCGCTCGGGGTTGGTCTTCGGGTTGTAGAGCGTGGTGGCCTTGAGCATGCCCACCAGCACGGCGGCGTCTTGCGTGGACAGGCTGTCGGGCGTCGTGTCGAAGTAGGTCTTCGCCGCCGTCTTGATGCCGTAGGCGTTGGAGCCGAAGTCCACCGTGTTGGCGTACATCGTCAGGATCTCCTTCTTGTTGAAGACGGTCTCGAGCTTCGTGGCGATGATCCACTCCTTGCTCTTCACGATGAGGATCTTCAGCCCGGGAATCTTGCCGAGAAGGCCCGTGGAGTAGTTGGAGCGCACGCGAAACATGTTCTTCGCCAGCTGCTGGCTGATGGTGGAGGCACCGCGGCCGTCGTGGCGCAGCACAGCGTCTTTCATCGCGCCGAAGATGCCCACCACGTCCACGGCCATGCCGCGCGGACGGCTGTAGTAGCGCTCGTCCTCGGTGTCGATGAGGGCCTTGAAGAAGGCCGGTGCGACCTCCTCATACTTCACCGGCGTGCGGTTCTCGTTGAAGAACTTGCCGATGAGCTTGCCGTCAGCGCTGTAGATCTCTGAGGCTTGGTTGGTTTGCGGGTCGCGAATGCCCGAGAAGTAGCCGGGGCTCTTGCCGAAAAGCCAAAGGAAGTTGATGTCGACAGCTCCCAAGTAGAGGAAGAAGGCGACGATCAGCGACGCAAAGACCAGAAGGGTCTTCGTGTACCATGCTCGTCCGCGATACAGTCCTTTATACCATGGCCAGAACCTGCGCGCCTTGCGCAAGCACCAACCCATCAATGCCTTAATCTTTTTCATTGCTGAATTATCTGGTTATATTAGATGCAAATATACGAAATATGGCGGTCATCGTGTCTGCTGAAGGATGAAATTTAAGATATCTTCAATGTTTTCGGGCGAAAACCAGGTGATGGCTGCATCTTTCTTGAACCATGTGAGTTGCTTGCGCATGTAGCAGCGCGTGTTCGACTGGATCTGGCGGATGGCCTCCTCCAGGGGGATGGTGCCGTCGAGGTAGGCGAACAGTTCCTTGTAGCCCACGGTGTTGAGCGCGTTGAGCCCGCGGTGGGGGTAGAGTGCCGTGGCCTCTTCCACCAGTCCGTGGGCCACCATGTCGAGCACGCGCCGGTTGATGCGGTCGTACATCTCCTCGCGCGGTCGGTTCAGACCCACCTTGATGATGTTGAACGGCCGCACTTTCCGCGTGTTCGTGCGGAAGGAGGAGTAGGGCTTGCCTGTCATGTGGCAAATCTCCAAGGCATGGACCACGCGTCGCGGGTTGTTGTGGTCGACAATCTTCCAGTGTTCGGGGTCGAGCGTCCGCAGCTCGTCGACCAACGCCGGTAGGCCCTCGTCGGCCAGGCGCCGCTTCATGGTCTGCCGTGTCTCGTCGTCCACCGTGGGAATGTCGTCAATGCCGTTGCACACGGCGTCGATGTACATCATGCTGCCGCCGGAGAGCAGGCAGGTGGCGTGCTCGGTGCCGTCTTCTTGGCCGCTGAATAAACGTTGCAAGAGGGCCAAGACGTCTTGCTCAAACATGGAGGCGCTGTAGTAGTCGGCCATGTGGTGGTTGCCCACGAAGTAGTGCTTCACCTGTGACAGCTGCTCCCTGGTGGGTGCCGCCGTGCCGATGGGCAACTCAGCGAAGATCTGTCGTGAGTCGGCATTGATGATGGGGGTGTGGAGGTGTCGGGCCACTTGGATGCAAAGGTCGCTCTTGCCCACTCCCGTCGGTCCTAAAATGACTACAAGGTTTTTCATCGCTTGGCAACTGTTGGGGGAAAAATAGACGCCTGTCGCACGGGCGCCAGTCGCATGGGACGGCCACAAGCAGGTCGCCGCCGCATCGCCACGGTGCGTGTGCGGCCCATGGCCATGTGGCGGCGTGGCCCTTCGGCCGGTCTCTCCCTCCACAAGCCGTGGGGGGAGGAAGTGGCTATCGGATGATGCCTCGCTTGGAGGAAGATACGAAGTCTATAATATACTGGATTTCAGGCGTTACCTGCAACTCGCTCTTAATCTTCTTGATGCCGTCGGCCAAGATGCCCTCGCTGTAGAGCGTGCGATAGGCGTTGTGGATGAGGTCGATGAGGTCGTTGCTGAAGCCATGGCGGCGCAGACCCACCAGGTTGATGCCCGCGTAGCGTGTGGGCTCCTTGCCTGCGATGATGTAGGGCGGAATGTCTTGGCTGAAGCGGCAACCACCCTGGATCATCACGTAGCCGCCGATGCGGCAGAACTGGTGGCACAGCACCGTGGCGCTGATGATGGCGTTGTCGTCGACCGTCACCTCACCGGCAAACTTCGTGGAGTTGCCGATGATCAGGCGGCTGCCCAACACGCAGTCGTGGGCCACGTGCATGTTCTCCATCAGCAGGTTGTTGTCGCCCACCCGTGTAAAACCCTTCGAGGCCGTGCCGCGCGAGATGGTGACGTTCTCACGGATGCTGTTGTTGTTGCCCACCTCGCAGATGGTGTCCTCGCCCTTGAACTTCAAGTCTTGGGGCTTGGTCGATATGCTGGCGCCGGGGAAGATCTCGTTGCCGCTGCCGATGCGGGCGCCATAGTTGATGGTCACGCTGTTTTGCAGGACGTTGTTGTCGCCCATGACCGTGTTGCGGTCTATATAGCAAAAGGGGCCGATGACGTTGTTGTCGCCCAACTTTGCCTCTGGATGCACGAATGCTAAGGGACTGATCTGGTTCATAAGGTACGGGAATTATTTGTTCTTGATGATCTGTGCGGTGAACGTGGCCTCAGACACCACGTGGTCGCCCACAAACATGTAACCCTTCATCGAACTGATGCCGTGGCGCACGGGGTGGAGCAGCTCCACCTTGAACAGCAGCGTGTCGCCAGGCACCACCTTGTGGCGGAACTTCACATCGTCGATTTTCAGGAAATAGGTCGACCATTTCTCGGGCTCCTCCAGTTGGCTCAGCACCAACAGACCGCCACACTGGGCCATGGCCTCGATCTGAAGCACGCCTGGCATGACCGGCTCTTCGGGGAAATGGCCCTGGAAGAAGGGCTCGTTGGCCGTCACGTTCTTCACGCCGACGATGCTCGTGGCGCCCATTGCCACAATCTTGTCCACCAGCTGCATGGGGTAGCGGTGGGGCAACAACTGGCGGATGCGGATGTTGTCCATCAGCGGTGCGTCGTTGGGCTCGTAGATGGGAGCCTGGATCTCGTGCTTGCGTATCTCCTTGCGCATCAGCCGCGCAAACTTGTTGTTGATGGTGTGGCCGGGGCGCGTGGCGATGATGCGGCCCTTGATGGGCTTGCCGATCAGCGCCATGTCGCCGATGATGTCGAGCAGCTTGTGGCGCGTGCACTCATTGTCCCACATCAGCGGTTTGTGCTGGATGTAGCCGATCTTGGTGGCGTCCATGTGGGGCACCTTCAGCAGGTCGGCCAACTTGTCGAGACGGGCCTGCGCCACCTCGCGCTCATAGATGACGATGGCGTTGTCGAGGTCGCCACCCTTGATGAGATTGGCCTCGAGCAGCGGCATGATGTCGCGCACGAAGACAAACGTGCGGGCGGGAGCGATGGCCTCGGCGTAGTTGGCAATGTTGTCGAGCGTGGCAAACTGGCTGCTGATGAACTTCGACTGGAAGGAGCACATGGCCGTCACGGAGAACTGCTCGTCGGGCAGGATCGTGATGCACGAACCGGTTTCCTCGTCGCGCACCTCTATCTTCTTGCGGATGATGTAGTAGTCCTTGGGCGCGTTCTGCTCCACGATGCCCACCTCTCGGATCTTCTCCACGTAGGGGTTGGCCGAGCCGTCAAGGATTGGGAACTCGGGGCCGTTGACCTGGATGAGACAGTTGTCGATGCCCAGCGCGTAGAGCGCAGACATGCCGTGCTCGATGGTCGACACCCTCACGTCGCCCGATTGCAGCACCGTGCCGCGTTGCGTGTCACCCACGTTCTCGGCGATGGCCTCGATGACGGGCTCGCCCTCCATGTCGATGCGTTGTATCTTGTATCCTGAGTTCTCTGGAGCAGGATTGAAAGTCACGGTCAGACTAAGCCCTGTGTGCAGGCCTTTTCCATAAAGGGAAAAGCTGCCGCCAAGTGTTGTTTGTTTTGCTGTGTCCATGTGCTTTTATTGTTTTTTCTTTAATTCCTCAACTTCCTTTTGCAGCGCGTTCAGCTGCTTGTGGATCTCCGGCAGACGGCGGAAGATGGCCTGGCTCTTGAAGTAGGGCAGTTGCTCCATTGGCGGCGTGCCGATGAGCGTCTGGTTGCTCTTCAGCGAACCCGGCACGCCCGACTGGGCACCCAGGAACACCTTGTCGCCGATCTGTATGTGGCCGGCTATGCCCACCTGGCCGCCGAACATGCACCACTGGCCCACCTTCGTCGAACCGGCTATGCCCACCTGAGCCGACATGACGGTGTTCTCGCCTATGTCGGTGTTGTGGGCGATCTGCACCAGGTTGTCGAGCTTCACGCCCTTGCGGATGTAGGTGGAGCCCATTGTCGAGCGGTCCACGCAGGTGTTGGCGCCTATCTCCACGTTGTCCTCGATGGTCACGATGCCGATCTGGGGGATCTTGTCATACTGGCCCGTCTCCATGTTGGGCGCGAAGCCGAAGCCGTCGGCGCCGATCACGCAGCCGGCGTGCAGGATGACGTGGCTGCCGATCTTGCAGTCGTGGTAGATGGTGACGTTCGGGTAGATGATGCTCTTTTCGCCCACTGTCACGTTGTCGCCCACCACGGCGTGTGGATAGACCTGGCAACCGTCGCCCACCTGGGCGCCGTCGCCGATGTAGGCAAACGCGCCGATGTAGACGTCCTTGCCGATGGTGGCCTTGGGAGAAATGAAAGCCAGCTCGTCGATGCCGGTCTTCTGCGGCTTGGCGGCTTCGTACATCTGTAAAAGCTTAGCCACACAGTCGCGAGCGTTCTTCACCCGGATGAGCGTGGCCTTCACGGGGTGGTCCAGCATGATGCTCTCGTCGATGAGAACGATGCTCGACTGGGTATCGTTGAGGTAATGGGCATACTTGCCGTTGGCCAAAAAGGAAATGGCCCCTGGCGCACCTTCTTCTATCTTCGCAAAGGTGTGAACTTTCGCGTTTTCGTCGCCCTCGATTTTTCCTCCGATGAACTGGGCTATTTGCTTTGCAGAGAATTCCATTTTAGTTTAAATTGAAATATTTCTGCAAATATAGTAATTTATATTTTAAAAAGAGGAAAAACTTAGCTATTATTTGAGTTTTTTAGCGAGTAAAGGCGTACAATTGCACAATTGTACGCCTTATGTGAACCTTCAAACGGTGTGTGTCAGCACTTCTCAAGTTCGACGGCCATCTGCTGCTGCAGGGCCTTGGCCTTCTCAGCGGCTGCCTGGGCGAAGTCGTCGCCCTGGCTGGCGTAGATGATGCCGCGGCTGGAGTTGACGATCAGGCCGCACTCCTTCGTCATGCCGTACTTGCAGACCTCCTGCAGGCTGCCGCCCTGCGCGCCCACGCCGGGCACGAGCAGGAAGTGGTCGGGCACGATCCGGCGAATGTCCTCAAACATCTGGCCTTGAGTGGCGCCCACGACATACATCATGTTGTTCTTGTCGCCCCACTGCATGCTCTTGCGAAGCACCTTCTCAAAAAGACGCTCGCCATGAGCGTCCTCGGTCAACTGGAAGTCGTGTGAGCCGGCGTTGGATGTCAGCACCAGCAAGATCACCCATTTGCCCTCGTAGGCCAGGAACGGCTTGACGCTGTCCTCACCCATGTAAGGCGCCACGGTCAGCGAGTCGACGTCGAAGTCCTCGAAGAAGCTGCGCGCGTACATTGCCGACGTGTTGCCGATGTCGCCACGCTTGGCGTCGGCGATGATGAAGTGGTTCGGATGGTGCTCCTTCAGGTAGTCGACGGTCTTCTGGAACGACACAAGGCCCTTCACGCCCATGCTCTCATAGAAGGCGAGGTTGGGCTTGTAGGCCATGCAGTAGGGCGCGGTGGCCTCGATGATCTGCTTGTTGAACTCGAATATGGGGTCTTCCTCCTTCAGCAGGCACTGGGGAATCTTCTTGATGTCCGTGTCCAGGCCCACGCAAAGGAAGGTCTTCTTGCTGAAAATCTGCTCAATGATTTGTTGTCTGTTCATCGCTGCGATGTTTTTAAGGTGGGTTCTATAATTCGTTCTCTTTCAGTTTCTCGGCGTTCTCGGCCACGGTCAGCGCGTCGATCATGTCCTGGATGTCGCCTCCCAAAAAGCCTTGCAGGTCGTGGGTGGTGTAGCCAATGCGGTGGTCGGTCACGCGGCCTTGCGGGAAGTTGTAGGTGCGGATCTTGGCGCTTCGGTCGCCCGTCGACACCAGCGACTTGCGGCGGCTGGAGATGTCGTCCATGTATTTCTTGTGCTCATGGTCGTAGATGTAGGTGTAGAGACGGCTCAGCGCGCGCTCCTTGTTCTTGGGCTGGTCGCGGGTCTCCGTACACTCGATGAGAATTTCCTCCACCTCGCCGGTCTCCGGGTTCTTCCATGGGTAGCGCAGGCGCACGCCCGAGCTCACCTTGTTCACGTTCTGGCCTCCGGCGCCGCTCGAGCGGAAGGTGTCCCACTTGATGTCGCCCTCGTTGATGTGCACCTCAAACTTCTCAGCCTCGGGCAACACGGCCACCGTGGCGGCGCTGGTGTGCATGCGGCCTTGCGTCTCGGTGGCGGGCACGCGTTGCACGCGGTGAACGCCCGACTCGTATTTCAGCGTGCCGTAGACGTTGTCGCCGTTGACGGCGAAGTCTATCTCCTTGTAGCCGCCCACAGCGCCCTCGTTGACCGCCGTGACGCTCACGCTCCATCCTTTCTTCTCGCAGTAGCGCTTGTACATGTTGAAGAGGTCGCCGGCAAAGAGTGCAGCCTCGTCGCCACCCGTTCCGGCGCGGATCTCCATCTGCACGTTCTTGGCGTCCTCGGGGTCCTTGGGCACCAGGTCCATCTTGATCTCCTCTTCCAGCTTCGGTTGCAACTCCTCGTTGGCCTGCAGCTCTTCCCTCGCCATGGCCTTCATGTCGGGGTCGCTCTCGTTGGCCAGGATGTCCTTGGCCTCCTTGATGGCGTTGAGGCAAGCGATGTAGCGGTTGCGAGCGTCCATGATGTCGCCCAGGTCCTTGTATTCCTTCGTCAGCTTCACGTAGCGTTGCTGGTCGGCAATGACCTCAGGGTCGGTGATGAGGGTGCTGACCTCCTCATAACGGCTCTCCAGGCCTTCCAGCTTTTCCAGTATCTTGTTGTTGTCTGCCATATTGTCTTTTAATAATTGAACTCGCCAAACTCGCTCTTGATGGTCAGCGAGCGCTGGCCCTCCTCGATGTGGCCCACCACCTGGGCGTCGATGCCAAAGCTCTGGCTGATGGCAATGACACGGTCGGCCACCTCGGGCCTGACGTAGATCTCCATGCGGTGACCCATGTTGAACACCTGGTACATCTCCTTCCAGTCTGTTCCGCTGCAGTCGTGGATGATCTGGAAGAGTGGGGGCACGGGGAACATGTTGTCCTTGACCACCTTGCAGTTCTCTCCGACGAAGTGGAGCACCTTGGTCTGCGCGCCACCCGTGCAATGCACCATGCCGTGGATTTCCGGACGCAGCTCGTCGATCATCTTCCGGATGACGGGCGCGTAGGTGCGGGTGGGTGAGAGCACCAGTTGGCCGGCGTCCACCGTGAGGCCCTCGATCTTGTCGGTCAGGTGGTACTTGCCACTGTAGACCAGCTCGTCGGGCACGGCCTGGTCGTAGCTCTCCGGGAACTTCTCTGCCAGGTACTTGGCAAACACGTCGTGGCGGGCGCTCGTCAGGCCGTTGCTGCCCATGCCGCCGTTGTAGCGGTGCTCGTAGGTGGCCTGGCCTGTAGAGCTCAGGCCCACGATGACGTCGCCCGGACGGATGTTGGCGTTGTCGATGACGTCGCTGCGCTTCATGCGGCAGGTGACGGTGGAGTCGACGATGATCGTGCGCACAAGGTCACCCACGTCGGCCGTCTCGCCGCCGGTGGGCCAGATGCCCACGCCCACCTTGCGCATCTCCTCAAGGAAGCTGTCGGTACCGTTGATGATCTCGCTGATCACCTCTCCAGGAATGAGCATCTTGTTGCGGCCGATGGTGCTCGAGAGAAGGATGTTGTCCACGGCGCCCACACACAGCAGGTCGTCGGTGTTCATCACGATGGCGTCTTGGGCGATGCCCTTCCACACGCTCAGGTCGCCCGTCTCTTTCCAATACATGTAAGCGAGCGACGACTTGGTGCCGGCTCCGTCGGCATGCATGATGTTGCAGTATTCTGGGTCTCCCCCCAGGATGTCGGGTATGATCTTACAAAAAGCCTGCGGAAAGAGCCCTTTGTCTATGTTCTTGATGGCGTTGTGCACGTCTTCCTTGGCGGCGCTCACGCCACGCATCATGTATCGGTTGTTCATGGTTGATGATTGTGTTAATGATTATTCTTTGCTGTTCCAAAAATCCCAACTGGCATAGGCTTGCAGCAAGAGCATTTCCAGTCCGTTCTTGACGATGGCGCCCTGTGCTTTTCCTTTTTTCATGAACAGCGTCTCGTCGGGGTTGTAGATGAGGTCGTAGAGCAACGTGCGGTTGTCCATGGCCTCATAGGGCAGGTCGGGACACTCGTCGGCGTGTGGGTACATGCCGCACGGCGTGCAGTTGACGATGACATTGTATTCCTTGATGGTCTCGGCGGTTATCTGGCTGTACTGCAGGGTGCTGGGCTTGGCCGAACGGCTGACCTTTACGGTCTCCAGGCCGAGCGTGCGCAGGCCGTACTCGATGGCTTTCGACGCACCACCCGTGCCGAGGATGAGCGCCTTCTTGTGGAAGCGCTCCAGCATGGGCTCGATGCTCTTGGTGAATCCGATGACGTCGCTGTTGTAACCCTTGAGGATGGTCTTGCTCCCCTTGTGTGTCACCTTGATGACATTGACGGCGCCGATCTCCTGCGCCTCCTTGCTGAGTGAGTCGAGGTAGCCGATCACCTTTTCTTTATAAGGGATTGTGACGTTGAGCCCGCGGAGATTGGGATTGGAGTCGAGTATCTCCGGAAAACCCTCGATGGTGGGAATTTCAAAGTTCTCATACGTGGCGTCAACGCCCTCGTTTTCAAACTTCTCGTTGAAGAAGCTGATGGAGAACGAGTGTCCCAACGGGTAGCCGATTAAACCGTATTTGTCCATAGTCAGTCTGATTTATTTTTGCGCGAAATACATGGTGCAAATGCCAAAGGTCAGGCGCCGGAACGAAGCCTGCGAGAAGCCCGCCTTTTTCAGGATGCCCACCATCTGCTCACCTTGCGGGAAGGCCTCGATCGACGCCGTCAGGTACTCGTAGGCGCCATGGTCTTTTGAGATGAGCTTGCCATAGGTTGGCAGGATGGTGTGTGAGTAAATCTTGAAAAGTTGCTTCATGGGGAACGACACGGGCGTGGTCAGCTCCACCAGGCTCAGATGGCCTCCGGGCTTCATCACGCGGCAGATCTCCGCCAGTCCCTTGTCGAGATTTTGGAAGTTGCGGATGCCAAAGGCCGATGTGGCCGCGTCGAACGTGTTGTCGGGAAACGACATGGCAAGGCAGTCTTCCTTCTTCATCTCGATGATCTGCTCCAGGCCGGCCTGCTTCACCTTCACCCTGGCCACCTTCATCATGCCCTCAGAGATGTCGATGCCCACAATCTTGTCGGGACGCAACATCTGGGCGGCGAGGATGGCGAAGTCGCCCGTGCCCGTGGCAATGTCGAGGACGGACTTGGGCCCGCTGGGTGCCAATTGGCTGATGGCCTTGCGGCGCCACCCCTTGTCGATGTTCCACGACAGGCGGTGGTTCAAGGTGTCGTAGGTGGGGGCGATGTTGTCAAACATCTCCTCCACCAACTTCTCCTTGGCCCCCTGCTTGCCGTAGGGGTTGATCTTTTCTTGCTTGTACATCCGAGCTTAGTGTCTGGAAGCCAAATAGTCGCTGACATTCTTTTCGATGCGAGCGGCGATGTCTCCCTCCTCGGTGGCCTTGTCAAACTTCTCGCCAGTGATGTGCTCATAGAGCTCTACGTATCGGTCTGACACCTGCTGGGCGTACTCATCGGTAATCTCGGGCATCTGCTCGCCAGGCTGGTTCATGAAGCCACGCTCGATAAGCCACTGGCGCACAAACTCCTTGGACAGCTGACGCTGGGGAAGACCCTTGGCCAACTTCTCCTCATAGCCGTCGGCATAGAAGTAGCGGCTGGAGTCGGGCGTGTGAATCTCGTCGATGAGGTAAAGCTTGCCGTTGCGCTTGCCAAACTCATACTTGGTGTCCACGAGGATGAGGCCACGCTGGGCGGCTATCTCCTGGCCGCGGGCGAAGAGCTTGCGGGTCCAGTCCTCGATGACGGCGTAGTCCTCGGCCGACACGATGCCCTGCTTGATGATTTCCTCACGTGAGATGTTCATGTCGTGACCCTCGTCGGCCTTCGTCGTCGGGGTGATGATGGGCTCGGGGAAGCGCTCGTTCTCTCTCATGCCGTCGGGCAGCTTCACACCGCACAGCTCGCGGCAACCGTCCTTGTAGGCACGCCATGCCGAACCGGTGAGGATGGAGCGGATGATCATCTCCACACGGAAACCCTCGCACTTCAGGCCCACGGTGACCATGGGGTCAGGGGTGGCCAACTTCCAGTTGGGGCAGATGTCGCTCGTGGAGTCGAGGAACTTGGCTGCAATCTGGTTGAGCACCTGACCCTTGAACGGAATGCCCTTGGGCAACACAACGTCGAATGCAGAGATGCGGTCGGTGGCGACCATCACGATGAGGTCGTCGTTGATGTCATAGACATCGCGCACTTTGCCATGGTAAACACTCTTCTGTCCATCAAAATGGAAATCGGTCTTTGTTAATGCTTTCATAATTGGATTATTTATAAGCTTTACTCTCTTTCTCTGTCATTCGTCGGGTTTGAGGCGTCGGGTGTCGCGACGTGGCCTTTCTTTGCGTCTACGCGCTTGTCGTGGGCCGCATAGGCGTTGACGATGCGGGTCACCAACTTGTGGCGGACAATGTCTTTCTGCGTCAGGTTGACCACCTCGATGCCCTCGATGCCCGACAGGATCTCCAGTGCTTCCTTCAGGCCGCTCTTCTGCCCCCGGGGCAGGTCGATCTGGGTCATGTCGCCTGTGATGATCATCTTCGTGTTCCAACCCATGCGGGTGAGAAACATCCTGATTTGCGCGGGGGTGGTGTTCTGCGCCTCGTCGAGGATGACGACGGCGTCGCTGAGCGTGCGACCGCGCATGAAGGCGAGGGGAGCTATCTGGATGACGTGCTTGTCCATCATGTCTTGCAGGCGACTCGCGGGCAACATGTCTTCCAAGGCATCGTAGAGGGGCTGCAAGTAGGGGTCGATCTTGTCTTTCATGTCGCCTGGCAGGAAGCCCAACTTCTCTCCGGCCTCCACGGCGGGGCGGCTGAGGATGATCTTCTTGACCTCCTTGTCCTTGAGCGCCTTGACGGCAAGGGCGATGCTCAAGTAGGTCTTGCCTGTGCCGGCGGGACCGACGGCGAAAATCATGTCGCTTTTGCTGAAAGCGTCGATGAGCTGTTGCTGGTTTTCCGAACGGCTCTTGATGGGGCGGCCGCTCACGCTGTAGACCAAGACGCCCTTCACGGCGTCGGCCTTGGTGGGTTGCCCTTTCACGATGTCGAGGATGTCTTCATCGCTAATGGTGTTGAACTTCACCACATGCTGGCGCATGGCCTCCAGGTCATGCTCGACCCGTGACATCTCGTCCTCATCGCCCAACACGCGTATCACGTTGTCGCGGGCCACGATGCGCAGTTTGGGGTATAGGGACTTGACCATCTGGAGATGGCCGTTGTTGACACCGTAAAACACTACGGGGTCGACATCCTCAATCACGATATGCTTCTCTGTCAATATTCTTTCTTTTTTGTGTCTGAAAATACGCTGCAAATTTACGATAATTATGTGAAATACCACGCGAAAAGATAAAAAATATAATAGGGCGAGGTGATATTTTGTGTGCTTTTTGTTTTGTCATAATCTCTATTTGTGGTAAATTTGCATGTGAAATGAAAATCAAGAAATCTAAATACATCGCCTCTTTTCTCACCGCCACGCTGGTCTTGGCGCTGGTGCGCTGCGTTTTCCCGTCTGTGGCGGGAGGCAAAGGTGAAGGCGCCGTGCAAGACTCAACAAAGATAGAGGGTGGGGGCGCTGAAGGCCCGCAGTCTGGTCAAGGAAACGAAGACGCAAACGGCAATAAGTCTGCTGGTGCACAGTCTGTTGTGGAACTCCAGTCAAGTGACTCTGCAAGGGCTGGCTCTCGCTTTTTCAAGGCAGATGGCTCGCTCGTGAAGAACCGCATTTTCAGTGTGCCGGGCTTCTCGCTGTCTTTCCCCGACCAAAACGACGTGCAGCTTCTGGCTGCCCAAAAATACGGCGTGAAGCCTGTGCTCGACCGTGAGGACGCCGAGAAGAGAAAATCGGAACTGGTGTATGTGGGCAGCAACCAATATTTTCATGTGGACCGTTTGCGCAACAGCATTCCTTACCTGGTGCCCAGGGCTTCGGTGTTGTTGCAGGATGTCGGACGCTCGTTCTTCGACAGTTTGCAAATCAAGGGCATTCCTCTTCACAAGATCATTGTGACCAGTGTGTTGCGCTCGAAGGCCGACGTGGAAAGTCTCCGTGGCAAAAACAGCAACGCCACACAAAACAGTTGTCATCTCTATGGCACGACGTTCGATGTGTGCTACAACCGCTACAAGACTGTGGAGGCGCCGGGCGAGCGGCGCCGGGCGGTGCGCAACGACACGCTGAAATGGGTCTTGGCCGAGGTGTTGCGCGACATGCGCGAGTCGGGCAGATGCTACGTGAAGTATGAAGTGCACCAGGGCTGTTTCCACATCACCGTCAAGTGAGAAATGAAGTGGATGCCTTCGTTGGACTCTATGGTTACCTAAACCTTTGGTTTTGTCTTGGAAATTCTGAAAAAACAGGCACCTGGCGACTGCACCTTCTAGAGAAAAATAAAAGGCTTTTGTCCGATTAAATTTCGTTAAAAGTCTTAACGGTGGTTAATTTGTATGAAATTATTCGGCGAAAGAGGCCTAATGGAGTCGCGATAGATACCGAATCGAGACTCGATAGATATCTTCTCGAGTCTCGATAGATGCTTAACGGAGACTCGATAAGATATCTATCGCAAAACTATGAACATGCACAGAGTTTTCTACAAGGCATATTTCCTCTTATCGCTCTGAATATCAGCTATTTGTGTAAAACCCTCTCAGAATCGCGTATTTGCGAGCAAAAGTAGGCTTGATTGATTTCAAGCGATTCTGGAGAGACTCTTTTTCCTAATATTTTACCAATCAATTTTAGGCTTTACTGGCGCCCCAATGACGGAATGAATGAGGGCTGGGGGCTTTCACGCGATGTGGCAGTCTCACTTCAATTTATATTCCTCACCCTTTCCAAGGGGCGTTCCGTTGCCGTCGTAGTGATGGTCACAGACCATCCAGCGTTGGCGGCTCTGTGCGGCTTGTGGGTTGAGGCAACGCGAGGCACGCTTGATGGTGATCCTTTCGCCCAAACGCGAGATGGAGAAGCCGACGCCGATCCGTTTGGGTTGCTTGGTGTGCGAGTCGTAGCGCCACAGCTCTTGTCCGTTGTCAAGATAGAAAGACACGAGGTTCTTGCGGTCGAGGACAATGAAAAACGCATTGCCGTCGGCGCTGAGCCAGGTGGTGATAATGGAAGAGTAGGGGTTGGGTGAAAACGAGATTTCCTCACGCTTGTCCGTCTTCACGTCGTAGCGAAACAACCGGTTGCGGAGCGTGTAGTAAAGGCAATGGCGCTGGTTGTCGGTGTATTTGGCCACAACTTGTGCCTGTGCAGGCAGGCTCTTGACCACCGCCTTCACGCGATTGGCAACGGGCGTCTGCGCCAGGGTGCCCAGGTGGGCGAGCAACACGATACTGAAGATCAGGAAATGTCGTTTCAATGTGATGGTGTTTGTGCAAGGGGCTTCACAAGCCGGTTGCTTATGAAAATCACTTGCCAGGGGTTTCGCTTCCCCTGGCAAGTGGTTCGTATGATGTGGTTTGGGTTTGTCGTTTGCTTAATAGGCAAACAGGGGATAAGCCTTCATGGTCTCGTTGACTTTCTCCTTGACACGCTTGATGACTTGCTCGTTCTCAGGATCGGCCAGCACCTCGTCGATGAGGTTGGCGATGAGGTGCATCATGTCTTCCTTGGCGCCACGGGTAGTCATGGCCGCTGTGCCCAGGCGGATGCCCGAGGTCTGGAAGGCGCTGCGCTCGTCATAGGGCACCTTGTTCTTGTTCACCGTGATGTCGGCAGCCACCAGTGCGTTCTCAGCCACCTTGCCCGTCAGGTCGGGATACTTGGGACGCAGGTCGAGCAACATGGAGTGGTTGTCGGTGCCTCCGCTGACGATGTCGTAGCCCAGGTCCATCAGGTCCTGTGCCAGTGTGGCGGCATTCTTCTTCACCTGCTTGGCATATTCAATCCATGAGGGCTTGAGGTTCTCGCCGAAACCGACGGCCTTGGCAGCGATGACGTGCTCCAAGGGGCCGCCCTGGTTGCCAGGGAAGACGGCGCTGTTGATCAGCTGGCTCATCTTCTTGACCACACCCTTCTTGGTGGTCAGGCCCCAAGGGTTGTCGAAGTCCTTGCCCAGGAGGATTACGCCGCCACGCGGGCCACGCAGGGTCTTGTGGGTGGTGGTGGTCACAATATGAGCGTACTTCACAGGGTTCTTCAGCAGTCCGGCGGCGATGAGTCCGGCGGGGTGTGCCATGTCGATCATCAGGAGCGCGCCCACCTCGTCGGCGATCTTGCGCATGCGCTCATAGTCCCACTCGCGACTGTAGGCCGAGCCTCCGCCGATGATCAGCTTCGGCTTGTGCTCCAGGGCCAGGCGCTCCATCTCGTCGTAGTCCACGCGGCCTGTCTCGCGGTTCAGCGTGTAGCCGATGTGGTGGTAGAGAATGCCCGAGGTGTTGACCTCGCTGCCGTGAGAGAGGTGGCCGCCCTGGTCAAGGTCGAGACCCATGAAGGTGTCGCCGGGTTTCAACACGGCAAGAAGAACGGCCTGGTTGGCCTGTGCGCCAGAGTGGGGCTGCACGTTGGCAAACTCGGCGTCGAACAGTTTCTTGACACGCTCGATGGCGATGTTCTCCACTTGGTCCACGATTTGGCATCCGCCGTAATAGCGCTTGCCGGGAAGGCCCTCCGCATACTTGTTGGTCAGGTAGCTACCCATGGCTTGCATCACCTCGTCGCTGACGAAGTTTTCTGACGCGATGAGCTCCATGCCTCTCAGTTGGCGCTGGTGTTCTTGCTCGATAAGGTTGAAGATTTCAGAATCTCTTTCCATTTGTGTTGATGTTATGTTAATGATGAATTTCTTGGCTGTCAACGGATGACGTTCAGACGAGTTCCACGTTGTCCATGTCTTGCTCCTTGTCGCAGTAGTGGCACTTCAGGATGCCGCGTTCCTTGTCGACAATGGTGAAGAAAGTGGACATGGGCTCATTGTTGGTGATGCATTTGGGGTTGTTGCATTTCACGATGCCGTGCAGTTCGTCGGGTGTCTCGATAGTGCGTTTCTCCACCACCTCGTAGTTGCGGATGACGTTGAGCACGATCTTCGGTGCGATGACCGACAACTGGCTGATTTCCTCGTCTGTGAAATATTTGTTGGCAATCTTGATGATGCCCTTCCTGCCTATTTTCTTGGAGGGCAGGTTGTAGCCGATGGTGACCTGTGCATCGAGATGGTCGAGGTCAAGCAGACGTGCCACTTGATAGGTCTTTTCTGCGGGTATGTGGTCGATGACCGTGCCGTTCTCAATGGCGGCCACTTGCAATTCTCTCTTTCCCATGATGTGTTGTTTTTGTTGTTGGGTGTGATGTTTCTGCTATCCGATGATGGTCGTGTCGTTTTTCACGTCGTCAAGGCTGATGCCCAAGCAGTAGCAGAAGATGGCTTCACGGGCGAAAAGGCCGTTCTTGGCCTGCTGGATGTAATAAGCGTGTGGGTTGTCGTCCACGTCGTAGGCAATCTCGTTCACGCGTGGCAGCGGATGCAGTATCTTCATGTTGGGCTTGGCCTTGGCCAGCATGCTGTTGCGCAGGATGTACACGTTCTTGACGCGCTCATACTCCATGAGGTCTGAGAAACGCTCCTTTTGCACGCGGGTCATATAGAGAATGTCGGCATTGGCAATAACATCTTCATCAAACTTGGTGTGCTCGTGGTATTCGATGCCGTGCTTGTCACAATAGAGCTTATACTCGGCAGGCATGGCAAGCTCCTCGGGAGCAACAAAATGGAAGATGGGATGGAAGTGGCGCATGGCCGTGATGAGGGAGTGGACGGTGCGTCCGTATTTGAGATCGCCAACCAGGTAGATGTTCAGGTTTTCCAAGGTGCCTTGGGTCTTGTAGATGGAGTAGAGGTCCAACATACATTGTGAAGGGTGCATGTGTGCGCCGTCGCCCGCGTTGACGATGGGCACCGGGGCCACCTCGCTGGCATACTGCGCTGCGCCCTCTATGTAGTGGCGCATGACGATGACGTCGGCATAATTGCTTACCATGAGGATGGTGTCTTTGAGCGTCTCGCCTTTGGTCGTGCTCGAGGTCTTGGCGTCAGAGAAGCCGATGACGCGAGCGCCAAGCCTGTTGGCTGCGGTCTGGAAGCTGAGCTGGGTGCGGGTCGACGGTTCGAAGAAAAGGGTGGCCACAACCTTGCCTTTCAGCAATTCCCTGTTGGGGTGTTTTTCAAATTCTTGCGCCATTCCAAGCAGGTACAATATGCGCTCCTTGGAGAGGTCTGCAATGGTCACAAAATCATGTTTTTCCATTTTGTTTTGATTGATGGGTTGCGATTTCGACTGCTAAGTTACTCATAATTTTTTAGTTGGGGGTGAGATTTTAAAAGAAATATTGTATTTTTGCAAAAATAAAGCGTTTTTTAAGATGAGAAAGAAATTCATCCACATATTATGGATTGTCTTGGGACTGCTGGTGGGAACGACGGCCTTGCTGTTCTTCCTCATTTGGTTTGGCGTGATTGGCTATTCGCCCGACATCGAAAACTTGCAGAACCCCATTAGCAAGTCGGCCTCCTTGGTCTTTTCCGAGGATGGCAAGATCCTGGGCACATACAACGCCGACAAGGCCAACCGCATCCCCATTTCCTATTCCAAGTTGTCGCCCTACCTGGTGCAGGCGCTGGTGGCCACAGAGGATGCGCGCTTCTATGAGCACTCGGGCATCGACTTTTTCGCCCTCGGACGTGCCATCGTGAAGCGTGGCTTGCTGGGACATGAGAGTGCTGGCGGAGGTAGCACCATCACGCAGCAACTGGCCAAGCAACTCTATTCCGCACCGGCCAACTCCAGCGTGGAACGTATGTTGCAGAAGCCCATCGAGTGGGTGACGGCCATCAAACTGGAACGCAACTTCACCAAGGAGGAGATCATCGCGCTCTATCTCAATTACTTCGATTTCTTGCATGGGGCGGTCGGCATCAAGACGGCGGCCAACACCTATTTTAATAAGGAGCCCAAAGACTTGACGATCAACGAGGCGGCGCTGCTCATCGGACTCTGCAAGAACCCGTCGTTGTTCAACCCCGTGCGTTATCCGGAGCGTTGCAAGGATCGGCGCAATGTGGTGTTGGCGCAGATGGTCAAGGCGGGTTACCTGTCGCAGGCAGAGTGGGCCGAATACAGCGCGCAGCCCATCGAGCTCCATTTCCACCGTGCCGATCACAAGGAGGGCGCGGCTGTCTATTTCCGTGAGTTCCTCCGCCAATACATGATGATGGACAGGCCCGAGAGGGAGAACTATCCTTCATGGAACAACCGACAGTATGTGATCGACTCAATTGCTTATGCCACAGATCCTTTGTGTGGCTGGTGCAAGAAAAACACGAAGAAGGATGGCACCTTCTATAACATCTACACCGATGGCCTGAAGATTCACACAACCATCGACTCCAGGATGCAGCGCTATGCAGAGGAGTCGGTCTACGGACATGTGGCTCGATACCTCCAACCAGCGTTTGACAAGGAGAACCGGGCGAAGCCCAACGCTCCTTTCACCGAGGAACTGACGCCTGCACAGGTGAAGCAGATCATGGGCCGGGCCGTCAGGCAGAGCGAGCGCTACCGGGTGATGAAGGATAATGGGTGCTCGGATGAGGAGATCAACCGCGCCTTCCACACACCGGTCGACATGACTGTGTTCACCTATCGTGGCGACATCGACACCCTGATGACGCCGCTCGACTCCATCCGTTATTACAAGTCTTTCCTGCGGGCGGGCTTCGCCAGCATGGACGCCCACACAGGACATGTCAAGGCCTATGTGGGTGGCATCGACTTCGAGCATTTCCAGTATGACATGGTCATGGGCGGACGCCGACAGGTGGGATCCACCATCAAGCCCTTCCTCTATTCGCTGGCTATGGAAAACGGCGCTTCGCCCTGCGACAAGGCTCCCAATGTGCAAAAGACCTACATGGTGGCTGGCAGGCCATGGACACCCCGCAACGCCAACCGAAGAAGGTATGGACAGATGGTGACGCTGAAGTGGGGCCTGGCACAGTCGAACAACTGGATTTCGGCTTATCTGATGAGCCGTCTGAACCCACAACAGTTTGTCAACATCCTGCACAAGTTCGGCATCAACAACCCCGACATCTATCCCTCCATGTCGCTGTGCCTCGGTCCGTGTGAGGTGTCGGTGGGCGAGATGGTGAGTGCGTATACCACCTTTGCCAATAATGGCATTCGTGTTGCGCCCATGTTTGTCACCAAGATCGAGGACAATGAAGGCAATGTGGTGGCAGAATTCCAACCGCGAATGAACGAGGTGATTAGTTCGACCAGTGCCTACAAGATGTTGGTGGAGCTGATGGCCGTCGTGGACGAGGGCACGGCCGGACGTCTGCGTTTCCGCTACCAGATACCTGGGGAGATCGGTGGAAAGACAGGAACGACCAACCGCAACTCTGATGCGTGGTTCATGGGCTTCACGCCACAGCTCGTCAGCGGCGTGTGGGTTGGCGGCGAGGACCGTGACATTCATTTCGACAACATGCAGATGGGACAGGGCGCCACGATGGCATTGCCCATCTGGGCTTATTTCATGAAGAAAATCTATCGCGACCATAGCTTGCCGTATGACTCCACGGCAGTCTTCGATGTGCCTGAGGACTTCAATCCTTGTGGCCATGATGACTCGGGAAGTGACGAGAACGGCATCGACGAAGTCTATGAGTAGGCGATGCATGGAGAATAGGGCGGTGGCCAAATAATGGCCGTCGCCCTTCTTCTTGGGTGCCCCTATGACGCGTGGGTGGAATTCTTTAGTTTTGTTCGTGCCTAACAACTGCCACCTTTGTGGATACATGATGAGTGGTTGTCGAGACTTTATGACGAATAGACCTAAAAATAGGGCGATTAAGCGATGTTTGATACAAATAAGCCTTGAGGGGCAAATGTGATGGTTGTGGATTTGCGCTTTTTTATTTATCTTTGCAAATGTTAAACCATAGTGAAACCCATGTAACTATTCAGCGGTAGCTGAACAATTGGTGTTTTTTATCCTTAAAGCCCAATAAAGCGCATTGATTTTGCATAGCAAAAAGTGCCTTATTTTCTTGTGTATTTGAAATATTTTCCGTACCTTTATACCTATGAAAGAGCAAG
>JBNMMB010000043.1:0-29487 GCA_050875105.1 Prevotella sp.
CGCGACATGCGGAAATACTCAAAGCCTTTTTTATGTACTTTTTTACCAGCTCATTCTAAATCCGAAACTTGAGTATTTAATAGGTCGGAAGGGTGTTAACGGCCAATTCCGCCATGTCCTCTTTGTGAACCGTGGAACGTAACGTATTTTGTTGTGTCTTTTTGCGGGAATGAGACGGCCTTTGCTTCAAAAAAAATATGGAAACGAGCAGAGTTGCGTTCGTTTCCATATCGTAGTTGCTTTCGCGAAGTGTGTGCGTTTACCAGATGTGTGCGCGCTGCTTCTTCGGGATGAACATCTTGTCACCCTTCTTCACGTTGAAGGCGTTGTACCAGGCGTCGATATGCGGCAGGGCGCCGTTCACACGGGCCATGTTGGGGGAGTGGACGTCGACCGTCAGCAGGTATTTCACATACTCGTCGGTGGCGTTGGAGGCCCACACGCGAGCCCATGCCAGGAAGAAACGCTGCTCCGGCGTGAAGCCACCCACCTTGTCCAGCGGCTTGGCCTTCATCGAGTTTTCGAGGGCGGTGAAGGCGATGTTCAGGCCGCCGTTGTCGCCGATGTTCTCGCCGAGGGTCTGCTTGCCGTTCACCTTCACGCCAGGCAGCACCTCAAACTGTGAGAAGAACGTGTTCAGCACACCCGTGCGGGCGTCGAAGTTCTTCTTGTCGGCCTGTGTCCACCAGTTGCGCTGGTTGCCGTCCTTGTCAAACTGTGCGCCCTGGTCGTCGAAGCCGTGGCTCATCTCGTGGCCGATCACGCCACCGATGGCGCCATAGTTGACGGCGTCGTCGGCGTTGGGGTCGAAGAAGGGCGGCTGCAGGATGGCGGCTGGGAAGCAGATCTCGTTGGTCGTGGGGTTGTAGTAGGCGTTGATGGTCTGCGGCGTCATGCCCCATTCCATCTTGTCCACGCGCTTGTTGACGTTGCGGGCGATCTCGTCGTCGTTGCTCCAGCGGGCGATGCGGCCCATGTTCTCATAGAGCGACAGGCTGTCGACGACCTCCAGGCCCGTGTAGTCCTTCCACTTGTCGGGATAGCCGATCTTGATGATGAAGTTGGCCAGCTTGTCCTTGGCCTGCGCCTTCGTGGCGGGGCTCATCCAGGTCAGTCCGTCGATGCGCTGTCCGAGTGCCGTCTGCAGGTTGTGCACGATGTCGAGCATGCGGTTCTTGCTCGACTCGGGGAAGTATTTCTCCACGTAGAGCTTGCCGATGGCCTCGCCCAGCACGCTGCTCACGAGCGACACGGCACGCTTCCAGCGCGGACGGTCCTCCTTGACACCCGTCAGCACCTTGCTCAGTTCGAACGACACCTTGCGGAAGGCGTCGCCCATCTGCGAGGTGGCGCCGCCGATGACCTTGGCCTCGGCATAGGTCTTCAGGTCGTCGAGGGGCGTGTCGGCCAGGATCTTCTCCACCTCGTGGATGGGCTCGGGCTGTCCGAGGTCCACGCAGTCGAAGGCGGGATAGCCGCTGGCCAGGAAGATGTTGCCCCAGTCGATGCCCGGATACTCCGTGATGAGCTGGGCGTAGGTCAGCTTGTGGTAGTTGCCCTCGATGTCGCGCAGCTTCACGCGGTCGTAGCTCGCCTTGGCGATGCGCGTCTCGATGGCGATCACGGCCTGCATCTTCTTCTCGGCCGTGGCCTCGTCGTTGCCCGTCATGGTGAAGAGCGTCTTCAGGTAGGTCTTGTAGGCTTCGAGCACGCGCTTGTTCTGGGCGTCGTCGGAGAGATAGTAGTCGCGGGTGCCCAGTCCGAGGCCGCCCTGGCCCACGTAGACGATGTTCCACGCGGCGTCCTTCTGGTCGGCGGTGACGCCCACGCCAAACATCATGGTGCCCTCGCCGTTGCGGTCGAGCTGTGCCGTCACGAGCTGGTACTCGCGGCGGTCCTTGATGGCTGCGATCTTGGCCAGTGTGGGCTTGATGACGCTGTAGCCCTCACGGTTCATGCGCGTGGAGTCCATCATCAGGTTGTAGAGCGAACCGATCTTCTGTGCGAGGGTGCCCTGCTTCTGGGGCTTGGAGGCGTATTGCAGGATGATGTCCTGTATGCGTTTCTGGTTGAGCTCATAGAGGTCGGTGAAGGCGCCGTTGTCGGTGTGCTCGGCGTCGAGGGGATGGCTCTTCAGCCAACCGCCGGCAGCATAGTGGTAGAAGTCGTCGCCAGGGCGCACGCTGGTGTCGAGGTTCTTCGGGTCGATGCCCGAGGAGGGCGTGGTCTGGGCGAAGGCGGTAGAGGCGCACAGGGCCAGGCCCACAAGTAGCATTTTCTTGTTCATAATGATAAATGATTGATATGCAGCTGCAAAGTTACAGCTATTCTCCACAATAAGGAAGGAGTGGAGGCGTTTTTTTTGACTTTTTGGTGCTTTTGTGCTTTTGTGCGAAACAGGCTGTGTGGGGCACCAGCTGATTTTCGGAGGAGCGGGATGGGTTTAGACAAAAACCGATAAAACCCCTGTGGACTTTCTGGGCCTGTCGGCCTGCCCGCCTTGCTTGTGCGTGTCCTTTAGTGGGTGACGTGTCTCACGTCACCTCTTACCTACAACCACTCATGATAACGAGAGCCCCCCCCTTCGCCCGTCATTGTGCCAGGGGCACAACAAAAGTTGTCTCTGTTGGTTGCCCGTTGGGCCCAGACGATGGTTGTAAAGAGTTGTGAAAGTTGTATCGGTTGTCTTAAATTTAGCGCATTCCTTTCCCCCTACCACTTGCGTGAGCGGTTTAATCAGGTTTTTGTCTACACTCCCAATAATCGCTCCGCTGAATGTTAAAATGTAGCGACAGGTGCCTGTGTCTCAATAGTTTTTCGTAAATTTGGGGCATGAATGCGAAACTTGCGCTCATCGGCGCCACAACAAGCGGTTGCCAGGAGGCAAGCACGACAACATAGGAAGTCTAACACAACAGATAGTCGGAGGAACAACGATGAAGGAAAATCCCAACGCCGCCTTGGAAGTCAACGCTCTGTATGGCGAAATCATGCGCGCGGTCCTACAAATAAATGATGTGGACGTGCTGAAAAAAATGTATAGCATGGTCAAGACGTTCACCTCTAATGGTGCTTCTAAAGAAGAAGTCATCACGCCGGCTTTGCAAGCAAGGCTTGACAAGGCCAGAGGAGAAATCAGTCGTGGACATTGTGTTACGTTAAGATCCCAGGAGGATGTTGACAAATATTTTGCCAGTTTATGACGTACACGATCAAATCCGCAAAGGCCGTTGAAGTGGTTATCAAGAAATGGAAGAAATCAAATCCCAACCTTTTAAGAAGTACCAAAAGATCTACAAAGAGTTAATTGAACATCCAAGGTCGGGGATTGGTCATCCGGAGCCATTAGTTGGAGGCAACTCGATGGTCTACTCTAGGCATGTCACTGCGCATGACAGAATCATCTATGAAATTCATGATGATGTCGTTACAGTCTTGATTTTAGATGTCGAAGGACATTACAATGACAAGTGAATTTTTCAGTTATGGGAAAGATAATCGATAAGACGGAGACAAAGATCGTGACGCTCGATGGCGTGGAGATCATCAAGCAGGTCACCAAGGTGCTCATGCCTAATGGCAAGTACCGTTACCCCACGGTGTATTTCACGGTGAATGATGAAATCAAAGCGTTAACCAAAGAGCAGATTGACAAGATTCGCATTCCTGTCTATAAACAATTAATATAGTGCAGCGAATGAGTGAAAGCGAAGGATACCCTTTTGTCTTCAAGAATTGAGAATATGTATCAGAATGAAGGTTATTGGAATGTGAAGCCAAAAATCAAGGCTTTGTCGTTCCCAAAGAGAGGTAAGTTTGATGTTACTTTGCAAGATGGCCGTTCGATAACGATGCCTATCTCTGCTTTCCCAAGCATGAAGAAAGTGCCTGTCAAGGAAAGGCCCAACTGGTATCTGATAGGTGGAGGCTTCACGTGGGACTCATGCCCCGAGGTGATCCACATCGAGCAAATATTGGGCAACTATGCCAACTATGCGCACGAGTCATAATGTGGCATCCCTACAAGGAAAAATAATAATTGTCTAACCATTCAAAACAAGAAGAATATAAGAATAAAAAACAAAACATAGTAGAACATTAAACTTGCGTTTACTAATTTGTTCGGATTACACTTGAAATTTGGCGATTGAAAGTTTAGCTATCCACGAATGAATAAGTTCGGTGAACGCCTGCGCTATAGCGTGGGCGGAACTTATCGTGGATTGCGGGCACCGCCAAAGCCTCAAGTGTAGATAAGGAAAGCTCACGCTTTTCTTTGTCTTCACTTCAGCAAGGCTTTTTTGAGAAATGGTTTCTCTCTGTCGATGCCCGTTTTTACTCCGATAACGATTTAGTTCCAGCGCAACCTAACACTATAGCAATGGACAAACTAAGAATGCAGAGTAGCAATGGGGTCGAGGACAACATTGCGAAGATCGCGCAGTCGTTTCCCGACTGCGTGACGGAGGCTGTCGATGCCAATGGGCGGCTGACACACCTCATAGACTTTGAGAAGCTGAAGCAAAACCTCTCCGGGAGCATCATCTCCGAGAAGGCCGAGCGCTACCAGTTCACCTGGCCCGACAAGAGCAAGGCCATCCTCCTGGCCAACTCACCCGTCAATGCCACCCTTCGCCCTTGTCGCGAAGAGAGCGTCGACTTCGACCACACGCAGAACCTCTATATCGAGGGCGACAACCTCGACGTGCTGAAGTGCCTCAAGGAGACTTATCTCCACAAGGTCAAAATGATCTATATTGACCCGCCCTACAACACAGGCAACGACTTCGTGTATGAGGACGACTTCGCACAGACCACCGACGAATATCTCGCCAACTCTGGCCAGTATGACCACCAGGGCAACCGCATGGTGACCAATGCCGAGAGCAATGGCCGCTTCCACACCGACTGGCTCAACATGATCTACCCGAGAATCAAAGTGGCAAGAGACCTGCTCACCGATGACGGAGTGATATTCATAAGCATTGATGATAATGAGGTGGAAAACCTAAAGAAGGTATGTGATGAAATTTTTGGAGAACAATGTGTTGAATGTTATGTATGGGATGTTCGAGAACCAGGAACTATGCCAAAAACTGCAAAACTTACAGTAAGAAAAGAACATGAATACATTATTGCTTGTTTTAGATCTCAATTGTGTAAACGGCTGAAGAAATATGCATCACAAAAATATATTAATGCAGATTGGACAAATGCAGATAATGATCCACGTGGTGCTTGGATGTCGGCTAATATCAGTAGAGGTTCAGAAGGTAGTACTGGAGGTTCAAAATCTTTTGTAATAACAAATCCTGCAGGAATATCGTTCGATAGAGATTGGGCTGTATCAAAAGACGAGTATGAGGGATTGCTTGCAGATGGAAGAATCTATTTTGCAGATAATGGCAAAGGAGTTCCTCGGAGAAAAATTTTTAAAACAGATATTGTCTATTCTACCCAATCATCTATTTTTGAAGGACTTTCTTGCTCACAAACTCAGGCAAAAGAAAACAAAAGCCTATTAGGAGGAAATTTCTTTGATTTCCCAAAGCCCATAAAGCTAATAATAAGGTTTCTTCAGATTGCATCTGATAAAGATTCTCTCATTCTCGACTTTTTCAGTGGTTCCGCCACCACCGCCCATGCTGTCATGCAACTCAATGCAGAAGACAAAGGCAACCGCAAGTTCATCATGGTGCAGCTCCCCGAGAAGACTGACGATAAGAGCGAAGCTTACAAGGCAGGTTACAAGAACATCTGCGAGATCGGCAAGGAGCGCATCCGTCGTGCCGGCAAGAAGATCAAGGAGGAGTCTCCTTTGACCACGCAAGACCTCGACACGGGCTTCCGTGTGCTCAAGCTCGACAGCAGCAACATGGAGGACGTCTATTACTCGCCGAAGGACACCGACCAGCGCACCTTATTTAATATGGTGGACAACGTGAAGCCCGACCGCACGGGCGAGGACCTGCTCTTCCAGGTGATGCTCGAGCTCGGCGCCACCCTCGACTCGAAGATCGAGACCACCACCGTGGCGGGCAAGACCCTCTATGACGTGGCCGACGGCTATCTTGTGGCCTGCTTCGACCGCGACGTGAGCGACGAGGTGGTGAAGACCATCGCACAGATGCAGCCCACCTATGCCGTGCTGCGCGACACCAGCATGGCCGACGACGCCACCGCCACCAACTTCGAGCAAATCTTCAAGACCTATTCTCCGAATACGACGACGAGAATATTATGATGGTTTTTGTCTCCCATTGTCTCCCATTGTCGTTAAAATAAAAATGGAAGTGCATGAAACTGAAATTCAAGATTCAACAATACCAGACCGATGCCGTCGAGAGTGTGGTGGACGTCTTCAAAGGACAGCCTAACCAAGCCAACCTGTCCTACAAGATGGACAAGGGCAAGCTCTATGTGGTGGACAGCAAGACGCGACAGACCCGCCTCGTGCAGACGCAGCTCTATGCCACCGACGACGGCCTGGGCTACAAGAACAACCGACTGGCCCTCAGCGGCCTGGCGCTCCTCGACAACATCCACCAGGTGCAGACCGAGAACAACATCCATCTCGACGAGACCCTCTGCTGCAAGCTCGGCGCCTGCCAGCTCGACGTGGAGATGGAGACCGGCACGGGAAAGACCTATGTCTACATCAAGACGATGTTTGAGCTGAACCGGCATTACGGGTGGACCAAGTTTATCGTCGTCGTGCCCAGCGTCGCCATCCGCGAGGGCGTGAAGAAAAGCTTCGACATCACCGTCGACCACTTCATGGAGCAGTATGGCAAGAAGGCGCGCTACTTCATCTACGACAGCAGCAGCCTCAACGACATCGACACCTTCTCGCAGTCGAACGACATCAGCGTGATGATCATCAACACCCAGGCCTTCAACACCATGAAGGCCGACGGGCGCACCAAGGCCGCCCGCATCATCAACTCAGAGCGCGACGAGTTTGGCTCGCGTAAGCCCATCGCCGTGCTCGCCGCCAACAACCCCATCATCATCCTCGACGAGCCGCAGAAGATGGGAGGTGCCGCCACGCAGACGGCGCTCCGCGCCTTCAACCCCCTCTTCACCCTCAACTACTCGGCCACCCACCGCGAGCACCACAACACCGTCTATGTGCTCGACGCCCTCGACGCCTACAACCACCGCCTGGTGAAGAAGATCGAAGTGGTGGGCTTCGAACTGAAAAACCTGAAGGGCACCGACAGCTACATCTACTTTGCCGACCTGCTGCTCTCCAAGGACCATGCGCCACAGGTGCGCCTGGAGATGGAACAGCAGAGTCGTGGCACGGGCACCATCAAGCGCGTCTACCAGCGGGTGGGCGAGGGCGACGACCTCCATAGTCTCTCAGGCGGCATGGCACAATATGATGGCTACCTCGTCACCGACATCGTCGTGGACAGCCGTCAACCCGCCCGCAGCCAGGTGACGTTTGCCAACGGCGTGAGCCTGCGGCTCAAGGAGGTCATCGGCAACGTCACCGCCGACCACAAGGCACGCATCCAGATACGCGAGACCATCAAGGCCCACTTCCGCAAGGAGCAGGCCCTCTTCCACAGGGGCATCAAGTGCCTGTCGCTCTTCTTCATCGATGAGGTGGCCAAATACCGCCAGTATGACGACGACGGCAACCCCCGCCTCGGCCGCTATGGCGAGATCTTCGAACAGGAGTATCTCGATGAGTTGAATGCGAACCGCGACCTCTTCGACCCCGACTATATGCGCTATCTCGACAACATCGGCGTGGGCAAGACCCACGAGGGCTACTTCTCCATCGACCCGAAGACCAAGCGAGCCAAGGACAGCGACGAGAAGCGGGGTGCCGGCAGCGACGACGTGTCGGCCTACGACCTCATCATGAAGGACAAGGAACGGCTGCTGAGCCTCGACCCGGCCTATTCGCCCGTGCGCTTCATCTTCTCACACTCGGCGCTGAGAGAAGGATGGGACAACCCCAACATCTTCCAGATCTGTTCGCTCCGACAGGCCAACAGCGTCTCACAAAAGCGGCAGGAGGTGGGACGCGGCTTGCGCCTCTGCGTGGACGACAGGGGCGTCAGGCAAGACCTCGACACCCTGGGCGAACAGGTGCATCAGGTCAACCGCCTCACCGTCATCGCGTCGGAAGGCTACGCCGAGTTTGTGGGGGACCTACAGAAGAACATCAGCGAGGACCTGTACGACCGTCCGAAGGTGGCCGACCCCGACTACTTCGAGGGCAAGACCTTTGTGATGGACGATGGCCACCGCCACAGCCTCACGCAGCAAGAAGCCAAGCAGATCTACAAGTATCTCGCCAAGAACGACTACATCGATGACGCCGACCACGTGACGGAGACCTACCGCGCAGACTCGGCTGGTGGCACCCTCGCACCCTTGCCCGCCGAACTGCAACCCTACAGCAAGTGGATACACACGTTGATAGAAGGCATCTGGAACCCGAAGGCTCTCGACGACATGATCGAAGACGGCAGCAAGCCGCAGACACCCGAGAACAAGCTCAACGACAACTTCATGAAGACCGAGTTTCAGGAGCTCTGGCACCGCATCAACCACAAGTATGCCTACACCGTGAGCTTCGACAGCCAGGAGCTCATCGCCAAGGCGGTGACGGCCATCGACAGCCAGCTGATGGTCTCACGGCTCAGCTATGTGGTGACGAGAGGCGTGCAACGCGATGACCTGCAACACGACGACATGGGACAGGGCGGCAGGGGCATGATGGTGCAGGAGGAAATGCAGCACGACGACCTGACCACCGATGTGGCAAGCACCGTGAGCTATGACCTCCTGGGCAAGATTGCCGCCAACACACGCCTGACACGCAAGACCGTCGCCACCATCCTCAGCAAGATCTTGCCCAGCAAGTTTGCCATGTACCAGGCCAACCCCGAGGAGTTCATCCGCCGGGTGAGCCGCCTCATCCTGGAGCAGAAAGCCACGATCATCGTCGACCACATCAGCTACAACGAGATAGAGGGCCACTACGACAGCGCCATCTTCACCGAGGAGAAACACACCACCTTCGACAAGGCCTATGCCGGACGAAAGAGCATCGTGGACTACGTCTTCACCGATGGCACCGCCCGGCAGAGCGTGGAGCGCAAGTTTGTGGAAGACCTCGACACCTCGGCCGATGTGGCCGTCTATGCCAAGTTGCCCAAGGGCTTCCACATACCCACACCCGTGGGCAACTACTCGCCCGACTGGGCGATAGCCTTCAAGGACGGCACGGTGAAGCACATCTACTTCGTGGCCGAGACCAAAGGCAGCATGTCGACCCTCGACATCCGCGAGATAGAGAAAAGCAAGATAGCCTGCGCCGACAAGCTCTTCGGACAGCTGTCGGCCTCCGGCATCTGCTACCACAAGGTGACGAGCTACGACGACCTCATGGAGTGGGTGAAGTGACGGACAAACAAAAAGACTGACGACCGTGGAACTACCCAAACAGATCAACAACACCAGCGAGCGACTGGTGGACGACCTCAAGGCGAGGCTGTCTGCCCATTGCCGTGTGAGCATCGCTGCTGCCTCCTTCTCCATCTATGCCTTCGAGGCACTGAAGAGGGAACTGGCCCAGGTGGAGGAGTTGCGCTTCATCTTCACCTCGCCCACCTTTGTGAGAGACAAGGCGAAAAAAGAAAAGCGCGAGTTTTACATCCCGAAACTCAACCGAGAACGCAACCTCTATGGCACTGAGTTTGAGATCAAGCTCCGCAACCAACTGTCGCAGAAGGCCATCGCCAAGGAGTGTGCGGCCTGGATCAGGCGGAAGGCCCGGTTTAAGTCGAACGCCTCGCAGGAGGCGATGGGCGGCTTCATGCACCTCGCGGAAGGTGAGCACGGCGGGCAGCATGTCTACCTGCCCTTCAGCGACTTCAGCACCACACAGCTGGGGTGTGAGCGAGGCAACGAGGTCTACACCATGGTCAACGTGTTGCCCTCGCCCTCGGCCGAGGCGTATCTCAACATCTTCAACCAGCAATGGGAGAATGATGAGAAGTTCAAGGACGTGACAGGCAAGGTGCTCGAGTACATCGAGACGGTGTATCAGGAGAACGCACCCGAATACATCTACTTCGTCACCCTCTACAACATCTTCAATGAGTTTCTGGAGGACCTCTCCGAGGATGTGCTGCCCAATGAGCGCACCGGTTTCAAGAACAGCGTGATTTGGAACAAGCTCTACAACTTCCAGAAAGACGCCGCCCTCGCCATCATCAACAAACTGGAGAAGTATAATGGCTGCATCCTCGCCGACAGTGTGGGCCTGGGAAAGACGTTCACCGCCCTCGCCGTCATCAAATACTATGAGAACCGCAACAAGAGCGTGCTGGTGTTGTGTCCGAAGAAACTCAATGAGAACTGGAGCACCTTCAACCACGACTACAAGACCAACCCGATAGCCGGCGACCGGCTGCGCTACGACATCCTCTTCCACACCGACCTCTCGCGCGACCACGGCAAGAGCAACGACATCGACCTGGCACTCATCAACTGGGGCAACTACGACCTTGTGGTGATCGACGAGAGCCATAACTTCCGCAATGGCGGAAATGTGGATGACGACGAGGAGGAACAGGAGGGCGTGAAGGAGAACCGCTACCAGCGACTGATGAGAAAGGTGATACGTGCCGGCGTGAAGACCAAGGTGCTGATGCTGAGCGCCACACCCGTGAACAATCGCTTCGGCGATCTCAAAAACCAGTTGCAGCTGGCCTACGAGGGGCGTAGTGACGACTTCGATGAGGCCCTGGGCTTGGGCAAGAGCGTGGACGACATCTTCGTGAATGCGCAGAAAGCCTACAACCACTGGGCGAAGCTCCCCGCACAACAACGCACCACGCAGCGACTGCTCGATGACCTGAGTTATGACTTCTTCCAACTGCTTGACGCTGTGACCATTGCCCGTTCGCGCAGACACATCATGAAGTACTACGACACGAGCGCCATTGGGGAGTTTCCCCACCGGCTGCCACCCATCTCGCGCAGGCCCCGGCTGACCGACATCAGCCATGCCATCAACTTCAAGGACATCGCCACAGAGCTCGACAACCTCAACCTGGCGGTCTACACCCCGTCGCTCTACCTGCACGACAGCGCCAAGAGTGCTTACGCCATCAACTACGATGGCGAGGGACTCTCGATCGACGGACGTGAGAAGGGACTGCGCAAGCTCATGGCCACCAATCTGCTAAAACGACTGGAAAGTTCCGTCAACTCGTTTCGCCTCACCCTCGAACGCATCGAGCACTATATCGACCAGACCATACAGCTCATCGACAACTATCAGGCAAGGCAACGCAACCTGGCGCCAACGGCTTGGCACGACGAACAGGGAACGATGGCCGCAGAGGCAGCCTGCTTCCAAATGGACGCAAACGCCATAGCGGAAGGACTCGATGACGAGGACGCACCGCCCTTCGCCACGAAGAAATCGAAAATCAAACTGGCTGACATGGACTATGTGAGTTGGCGAAGAGACCTGGCCGCAGACCAGGAAGAGCTGAAGATGCTCCTCTTGATGCTTGGCGACATCACCCCGGCACACGACAGCAAACTGCAAACGCTGATAGCTGACCTCAAGGAGAAGTTCACGAAGCCCATCAATGAGGGCAACAGGAAAGTGCTCATCTTCACCGCCTTCGCCGACACGGCCAACTATCTCTACAAGAACCTGGCCGAAAGGATCAAAGCCGACTGTGGGCTCAATGTGGCATTGATCACAGGCACCACGGAGGGCAAATGCACCATACCCAGGTTTCAATGCACCTTTAATAATGTGCTCACTTTCTTCTCACCCCTCTCCAAGGACAAGGCCGCCATATCGTCGTCGAAAGAGGAAATCGACGTGCTGATAGCCACCGACTGTATCTCGGAAGGACAGAACCTGCAAGACTGCGATGAACTCATCAACTATGACATCCACTGGAACCCTGTGCGCATCATACAGCGCTTCGGGCGTATTGACCGCATTGGCAGCAAGAACAAGGTGATACAGCTCGTGAACTATTGGCCCGACATGGAACTTGATGAGTACATCCAACTGAAAGGACGTGTGGAAAGTCGCATGAAAGCCACGGTGCTGACAGCTACAGGCGATGACAACCTGTTGAGCGAAAACGAGAAGGGTGACTTGGAATATCGCCGCAACCAACTGAAACACCTGCAGGAGGAAGTGGTCGACATCGAGGACATGGACACTGGTGTCAACATCATGGACTTGGGACTCAATGAGTTTCGACTCGACCTGATGCAGTATGTCAAGGAACATCCTGACATTGAGCACGCGCCCTTCGGCATGAGTGCCGTGGTGAAGGCTGGAAACGGTTGCAAGCCTGGCGTGATCTTCATCTTGAAAAACAGAAACAATGCGGTCAACATCGACAAGAAAAACCTGTTGCATCCTTTTTATATGGTCTATCTGTCTGACGACGGTGAGGTGGTGTGCGACCACCTGCACCCGAAACAGCTGCTCGACAGCATGCGCCTCCTCTGCAAAGACAGAAAAGACTATGACCGCGAGCTTTGCGGCCTGGTCAACAGGCAGACGGGCGACGGAAGGCATATGGAGCATTACAGCGCATTGTTGCAGCAGGCCATCGACAGCATGGTGCAGGCCAAGGAAGCAAACGACATTGACAGCCTCTTCTCGCTGGGCGAGACAACTGCCTTGAGCGGAGAGATCAACGGACTTGACGACTTTGAGCTGATCGCGTTCCTGATCGTCAGTGGCGGCAAATCGTGTGGCAAATAAAGTGTGTGATTAACATGAATGAGAACTTGTTGAACTGGCCCGATTTCACAATGGTGAATCGGGTGGTGCCGAAAAGTAGCTTCTATCGGAACATGGACGCCAATGCCCAGGTGAGACAGCGCTTTGTGGAGGACATCGAACAGGTGACATGGCTCTACAAGTTGGCGCCAAGCAACCTGCACATAGCCGACGGGAAGGACGTGCACGAGATAACCGTCTTTCTCATCCATCTGAAACAGGACGCAAAGAACCACATCGGCGAGCTGCTGACCTGGATCGACGCGCAAATGCCCCGCCACACGCTTTTCGTCTTGCAAAGGGATTGTCGCTTCAAGATGGTTGTCAACTACAAGCAATGGAAGGACATGCGGATGGGTACATTCAACATCGTGAAGACCTTCGCCACTGAATGGATGCCCGCCGCATCACTGAGCATGCCGATCATGCAACCCAGCGTGTCGTCGGCCTTGGCGAGTGGAGGAGAATGTCCTTTGTCTTCCATGGACGCGCTCTATGAATGCATGGTCAGACATGTGGCTACCACACAGATCGCCTCATCCAGTCAAGACCTGAGCCGAGCTGTGATGGAGACCAAAGAGACTGAAGCCATCCGGAAAACGATGGAGGCTATCAAGAAGAAGGAAGCAAAAGAACGACAACCCCAAAAGAAGTTTGCCCTGCATCAGGAGTACCTGAAATGGAAGGAAAGGTTGGAAAGGGTGGGGAAATGATTCTTGTTTTGTGGGACAGGCCATAAGCGTTTGGTAATCTGCTGGATAGAAGGGCGCAGACCGCAAGGGCGACTCGCGAGGTGTCCCTTGCTTGCTTGGTCTGATGGTAAAATGGCGGTATCTTTGCAGCCGTCGCAAGTCATCGCGAGAGGGCGGACAGCGCTTTGGCGTGAGGGCTTGTGACGGCGCTCTTTGACTTACTTCCATATTTTTTTCAAAAAATGTGTGTGTGACGTCGGGTTTGAACGTATAATATAAAAGGTGGTGCTCGACACTTGCATGGCCCCTCCGTCTAAGGGGGGGAGCGGCAGGACGAGCCCCCATGTCTGAAAACCTAAACCATTAAAACGCATATAAACCTATGACAAGCAAGATGAGCAGGATGAGGAACGCGCTGATGCTGTTGGTCCTCCTCATGTCGACGTGGACCGCGTCGGCACAAGATCACTTGAAGTTGCAGTTCGATTTTGAGCATGTCTCGGGCAAGAGCGTCACCGACCCCGTGTCGGGAGTGACGGCTCAGCTCATGAACGAAGCATCCGTCGTCAGTTATGGCACGCGCCATGTGCTCGACTTGGGCAACGGCACGGGCTATCTCGACATGACCAAGGCCGCTGGCGCCGTGGTGAGAAACATGACCGACTTCACCGTGTCGGTCTATTACCGCGTGGACAACAACGCCTCGCTCTCGGGGGCGGGCTTCTTCCTGTGGTGCTTCTCACAGTCGGACGCCAACACCCAGACCAGTGCTCCCTACAGCGCCTACAGGCTCAACGCGCAGCGCATGGCCACCTCGACAGGCGGCTGGGGCTCGGAGACCGGCATGGAGATGAGCGCCGAGGCCGCCAAGGGCAAGTGGACCCATGTGCTCTATCGCCAGGCCGGACAGCAGGGCGAGCTCTTCATCGGCGGCAAGAAGGTGCGCCAAGCCTCCAACATGCCCATTCTCAGCAAGGCCTTCACGGCGGTGCCTGCCTACTGCTGGATAGGTCGTGCTCCTTTTGCCACAGACAGTTACCTGAAACAGACGCTCGTCAGCGACTTCCGTGTCTACGACGCTTCGCTCAGCGATGAGGAGGTGGCCGCCCTCGCCAAGGGTGCCGCCCAGATCGAGCAAGACTACCGCTATGGCACGCCGGGCGACTTCACCACGCTCCGCACAGCCATCGATGCAGGCCAGTCGTTTCTCGCATCGGCCACCACGGGCTATGCGCCCGGCGCCCTGGCCGAACTGCAAGACGTCATCCTCCAGGCCGAGATGGAACTGAAGGCGGGACGTGCCTCGCAGACGCTCATCGACCAATATGTCAGTTCGCTCCAGTCGGTGCAAGACAAGACCAAGGCCACCCTGGGCTACCAGCCCAAGACCGCCTTTGCCCACAGTGCCGACCATGGCTTCATGCATCCGGGTGGCATCGTGTCGCAAGAAGACATAGACCGCGCCAAGCAACTGCTTGCCGCTGGCGACACACGCATCAAGAAGGCGTGGGACATCCTCTGCGCCAATGCCTACTCGCAGGCTGATGTGCAGACCTGGCCCACAGAGACCGTCATCCGTGGCGGTGGCTCGGGACAGAACTACATGAACTGTGCGCGTGGCGCCGCCATGGCCTACCAGAACGCACTCCGCTGGAAGATCGGAGGCACGAAGGCCAATGCCGATGCCGCCGTGCGCATCATGATGAACTGGGCCAACAACTGCAAGGGCCTCGGGGGCGACACCAACATCTCGCTCGCCGCCGGCATCTATGGACATGAGTTTGCCAATGCCGCCGAACTGATGCGCGACTATGAGGGCTGGTCGGCCGAAGACTTTGCCAAGTTCAAGCAGTGGATGATCCAGGTGTTCTACAACCCGTCGATCGACTTCCTGCGCCGCCGCCACGACACATGGCTCAACGCCCGCTATGCCTCGCTCGGCCAGCGTCCCGGACACTATTGGAGCAACTGGGGACTGTGTAACGCTCTCTGCGTGATGAGCATTGGCATCCTCTGTGACGATGTTCACATGTACAACCAAGGCGTCAGCTTCTATAAATACGATCATGTGGGAACCTACAAGGACCGCTCGAAGCAGGGTGTCATCCTCAATGATGGTTGCAATGAGTTCATCGGCAACCTCGTGCCCGTGGTGCTGCCCGACGACCGTGGCCCCTTCGGCTATCTCGGACAGATGCAGGAAAGCGGACGCGACCAGGGACACGCACTGATGGCCCTCGGACTGGCTCTCGACATCTGCCAGGTGGGCCTGACGCAGGGCGACGACCTCTTCGCCTACATGAACGACCGTATCGCCGCAGGCGCCGAGCATGTGGCTGCACTCAACTTCGGTGACGTGGCCGCCTCGTCGCTGCCCTGGATCACCTATAACTATGCCGACTGTCGTGGCACCATGGGTGCCGGTTGGGCTCAGACGGGTCCCAACGAGGGCGGCAAGGGCGAGTATCGTCCCTACTGGGACCGTGTCATCGGATACTACGAAGGACTGCGTGGTGTGAAGATGCAGTATTCTGAAAAGGCCAGCGCCAAGGTCTGCCCAGATGGCGGTGGTGGCAACTACAGCCAGAACTCAGGTGGTTTCGATGCCGTCGGCTTCTCCACGCTGACCAGTTGGCGACCCGCCGTGACGGCTGATGAGGCCATCACGCCGCTCCATGGTGACATTATCTATAAAGGTGAGACACTCGCCAACCAGACCAACCTCGGCGGACTGGGATATAAGTATGAGGTGTGCCCCTCCAAGGGCATCCCGGCCGATGGCAGTGACATCGTGCTCGTGCCGCAGTTGCCCGATGGCGCTGAGGACACGGGCCACTGGCTCTGGAACACGGGCGAGACCACTCGCCAGATCACCGTCAAGGCCGACCATAGCTACATCTATCGCGTGACCTATACCGCCGCCAACGGCAAGGTGAGCCACCAGTCGTTTGCCATTGCCGTCAGTGGCGATGCCGATCCCGACCAGATGACCAACGAGATCACCGTCGACGGCGTGATCGAGCGCACCACGGAGAAGACCGTCTTGGCCGGCACGCAGGTCATCCTCTATGCCGGACCGACCACGGGCTGGACCAACGATTACCTCTGGGACACGGGCGAGACATCGAGCGTCATCGTCCTCCCGTCGGTCATGACGCCGCATACCTACACCTGTCAGTATGCCAACCAGAGTGGTGCCGTGAGTGAGAGCCACTTTGTGCTCAACGTGGTGCCGGCCCGACAGTTTATCAATGGCGCCGAGGCCACGGAGGCCCAGGTGCTCAGTGGCGCCTCGGTGACGCTGAGCCTGGAGATCCCCACGGCAGCCAATCCCGATGAGGTGGTGTGGAGCGACGGCGTGAAGGGGTGCGAGCGCACACTCAACGACCTGAAGCAAGATGTCGTCTTGACGGCATCCTACGGCGGAAAGGACTACACCTTCCGTATTGACATCAAGGCCCTGGGCGACTACTCTTATTACTCGCTCCTGACCACCGACAAGGGCTACAGCCTCGTCACCTCGACCGGTGAGCTCGACCAACTGGCGGACGACCACTTCTTCGTGGTGGCCAGCGACAACGCTGACCTACTCATGGGACTGAAGGACGCACCCAACAACGGCAACAAGGCGCTCTTCGTCGAGACTCCTGTCGATCCCGTCACCGATCTGTCGAAGGTCTTCACTCTGGAGGCCAACGATGGTGCTTATCACCTGCGCAACATCGACTATGACGGACTGTTGCTCCAGACCGAGTGGGACCGTCCCGACCAACTGCGCACCCACGACCAGCCGTATGCCTGTGAGTGGTCGCGCCTCTTGCTCGCCTTTGACAATGGGTCATGGACCGTGGAGAACGGCAAGTATACGGGCAACTGGCTCGGACTGTGGACACCAGCCAATGGCTATCAGGATGGTGAGGAACTGGCTTGCAACAAGACTGGCGACGACATTGCCCATTGGCAGATATTCGCCATCAAACGCAGCCGCTTCTATGCCGACTATATCGCACAGGCCCAAGAGGGCGAACCGCTCGACGCCACGCCGCTCATCGTCAATCCGGCCTTTATCGGCAACGGTTATGGCTGGAACATGAGTGGCACATGGGGCAACCAGCGCTTCAATGGCGCCGTGGAGGTGTGGCACTCGACCAACTTCGACTTCTCGCAGTCGTTGGTCGGCTTGCCTGAGGGCTCTTACACTGTCAGTTGCCAGATGGCCAATGGTGAGGGCAACAACACGGGTTGCCTCTATGCCACGTCGGGTGCGGAGACCGCCAAGGATGTGGTGAAGCAGAGTTGCGCGGGCTCCAACTTCGACGCCCAGCGCGACAAGATGGCCGCCAACAGCCAGTATGGCCTCTTGTCGGTGACGCTCAACGTCACGGGTGGCAAGTTGACCTATGGCGTCACGGAGCCCTCGTCGGGCAACACATGGCTGGTGTGGGACAACTTCAGGCTCACCTACAACGGTCCGGTGTCGGCAGGTGTGCGTGAGATCACGGCCTCGCCGTCGGTCCGCGACGATGCTTATTACGACTTGATGGGCCGTCGCGTCAGCAAGCCCACACATGGTGTCTACATCCACCAGGGCAAGAAGGTGGTCGTGAAATAGGTCTAACGCATATGTAATCTTCATTGGGGGACATGCCACACGGCTTGTCCCTCATTTTTTTGTGCCAACGAAGAAAAAAAGAAAGGTGAACGACGGACTTTTCGTACAAAAAACATTATTTTTGCAATCATAACGTATGATCCCATAAAAATACGCATGACCATGAAAAGACTCTTTGTCGTTGCCTGCTCCGTGCTGCTGGCCCTCACGGCCTCGGCACAGTCGAAGGTCTACCTGACGCGCCAGATCACACCTCAGGCGCTGGTGAAAATCTACAAGGCACTGGGTGTGAAGGCCAAAGGCCGCGTGGCCGTCAAGGTGTCGACGGGCGAGGGCTCCAACCCCAACTATCTCAAGCCTGAGCTCATCAAGGACCTCATGTTTGAGGTCGACGGAACCATCGTGGAGAACAACACCGCCTACGGGGGCGATCCCAACGATGTGCGCAACAACTCGGAGAACCATTGGCGCGTCATCGACCGCCACGGATTCACCAAGTATTTTCCCGTCGACATCATGGACGAGTACGATGAGATACGCATCCCCGTGCGCGACCAGACCCATCTCCACTATGACATCGTGGGTGGACACATGGCCAACTACGACTTCATGATTGCCCTCAACCATTTCAAGGGACATCCCATGGGTGGCTATGGCGGGGCGCTGAAGAACCTCTCCATCGGTTGCGCCAGCCAGAACGGAAAGGCCTACATCCACTCGGCGGGCAAGATGAACAAGCTCGACGCGCGCAAGTTGTGGACGCCAGAGATGATCGGTGACCAGGATGGCTTCCTCGAGTCGATGGCGGCTGCGGCACAGGCCGTGGTCAACTATTTCAACAAGCAGAATGGCATCATCTATATATCGGTGATGAACAACATGTCGGTAGACTGCGACTGCGTGGACCATCCCGCCCCCGTGAAGCTCAAGGACTATGGCATCCTCGCCTCCACCGACCCTGTGGCCCTCGACCAGGCTTGTGTCGACATCATCAACGAGCAGAAGGTGACGGCAGAGAGTGATCCCACCGACTTGCTGAAGCGCATCGACAAGCAGCATGGCACGCACACCATCGACTGGGCCGAGAAGATCGGACTGGGTTCCAAGAAATACAAAATCATCAATATCGACAAGTAAACAAGACAAGAATATGCTGACATTCCCTTGTGCAAAAATCAACCTCGGGCTCAACATCACCGCTGAGCGAGCCGATGGCTACCATGACCTGGAGACGGTGTTTTATCCCGTCCCGCTCACCGACGCGTTGGAGATCAAACACATGGATCCCCTCTTTCCACACGATGCGCCTTGCGACTTGAAAGTGACGGGCAACCAGGTGGACTGCGACGAGCGTAAGAACCTGGTGGTGAAAGCTTACGAGTTGTTGGCTGCCGACTTCAACCTGCCACCCATCCATGCCCACCTCTACAAGCGCATCCCCTCGCAGGCTGGCTTGGGCGGAGGATCGGCCGACGGCGCCTTCATGATCCGTTTGCTCGATGAGCGCTTCCGGCTCAATATTGGCATTGCGGAGATGGAACGCTATGCGGCCCAGTTGGGCTCCGACTGTGCTTTCTTCATCACCGCTGAGCCGTCGTTTGCGACGGGGCGTGGCGAGGTGCTTCAGCCCGCCGATGGACCGAAGGGCAACCTCGACGGCTACCACATTGCCATCGTGAAGCCCAATGTGGCGGTCTCCACACGTGAGGCCTACGCCCAGATCACGTGTCTGAAGCCGGCGAAGAGCTGTCGCGACATCGTCAGGCAGCCCATCGACACATGGCGCGACGAACTGGTGAACGACTTCGAAGCGCCTGTCTTTGCCATGCATCCTGAGTTGGCGCAGATCAAGGCGAAACTCTATGAGATGGGCGCCGTCTATGCTGCCATGAGCGGATCAGGCTCCGCCCTCTTCGGCATTTTCCGCCAAGAGCCGCAAGGCTTGGCCGACACTTTTGCCGACTGCTTCACATTCCACAGCCAACTTTGAGGTTGGCCAGGCCGATGGCATCGTGCCGCTTCGGCCAAGCGCAAGGCCATGGAGACTCTGATGTCATCTTAGTTGGCCATTTCATAATAGCCCTGTGGATATGTCTTGTTGACTACCCTTCCATTGCCCAATAACTAAAGTCCCACGCCTGTGATCATGAGGTCACAAGCGTGGGACTTTTTGAATGGTGGTCTCGTGGTTTGTCGAGCTGTTGTTCAGTGTTCAGTCTCGTCGCTCAACTTGCGCAGTTCCTGCCAGATGCGCTGCACGGGGAGGCCCATCACATTGAAGTAACTGCCTTGGATGCCCGTCACGCCGATGTAGCCGATCCACTCCTGGATGCCGTAGGCGCCAGCCTTGTCGAATGGGCGGTAGTGAGAGATGTAATAATCGATCTCGTCGTCGGTGAGCTCACGGAAGGTGACATGGGTTGTGACGGAGAATTGCCGTTGGCCGTCGTGGGTGGTGAGGCACACGCCTGTGATGACGCGGTGCGAACGGCCGCTGATGGCGTGGAGCATGCGCCGTGCGTCGTCAGCATCCTTGGGCTTGCCCAGCACGCGACAGTCGTGCCCGTCGTCGCCCACCACTACCACGGTGTCGGCTGTGATGACGAGTTCGCCGGGCTTCACCTCGTAGGCGGCAGCCTTCTCGCGGGCAATGTATTGGGGTATCTGGCTCACGGGCAAGTCGTGGGGATAAGCTTCGCTGATGCCCTTGATGACGTGGACCTCGAAGTCGAGACCCAAGCCCGCGAGCAACTCGCGGCGGCGCGGCGAATTGCTGGCCAGGATGATTTTATAAGGAATGGGTTTGAGCATGATGTTTGTTTGTTGTTTCGCTGAGTGTGATTGGCATCGCCTTACCAGCCGAAGGCGTGGGCGTTGCTCAGCCATTTGCCTTGGGCCTGGAGCACCTGTTCGATGACGTCGCGGGCGCAACCGTAGCCGCCCTGCTTGTCGGAGACGTAGATGGCGACAGCCTTGGCTTCCGGACAGGCATCGGCGGGGCAACAGGGACACCCCACGCGCTGCATGACCTGCAGGTCGGGAATGTCGTCGCCCATGTAGATGATCTCGTCGTCGTGGAGCCCATACTGGTTCACGAACTGCTCGTAGACCTTGATCTTCACGGCACACTTCTGGTAGATGTCGGTAACGCCCAGGTAGCTGTAGCGCTTGCCGATGGCGTCGGCCTGGCCACCCGTCATGATGGCGCAGCGGATGCCTTCCTTCTGTGCCAGTTGGATGGCGTAGCCGTCCTTGATGTTGATGGTGCGCACGGGCATGCCCTCATCGTCCATGCCGATGGTCGAAGCCGACAGCACGCCGTCGACATCGAAGATGATGGCACGGATCTTCTTCAAGTCATAATTAATCATGGTGATGGGAGATAAAGGCGTTTCAGAGGTCGATGCTCGACTTGTTGATGACATTTTCCCACTTCAACTTTTCCTCGTTTTGAGGCTTGCGCTCATCGGCGGGATGGCCGATGGCCACGACGAAGAGCACCTCTTGGTCCTCGGGCAGTCCGAGGATGTCGTGGATGACCTTATTGGATGGCGTTCCGTCGGCCTGGTGCTTGTCGCGCATCTGTATCCAGCAGGAGCCTAGTCCGAGGTCTTCGGCTTGCAGTTGCATCATGATGGCGGCAATCGATCCGTCCTCGATCCAACACGGGTTGGTCTTCGGGTCACCCATGACGACGATGGCCAGGGGTGCGTCCTTGAGGAAGGTCGCTCCGCTCTCCTTGGCCGCTGACAGGGCGGCGAGAGCTTGAGGGTCGTCGGTCACGGCAAAATGCCAAGCGCGCACACACTTGGCGGTAGGCGACATGAGGGCCGCACGAAGGATGAGGCGCACATCGTCGGCGCTAACTTTCTCGTCGGTGTACTTGCGGTGGCTGCGCCGCATCTGTACCAGGGTCTTGAAATCTTTCATAGATGGCAGTTTTAACGTTTCATCGCAAAGTTACAAAAAACGTGAGATAAATGCTACGCTATCCCCGCATTTTTTACTAATTTTGCCGACGTGAACGCTATACGAGTGACCATCTATTCGCGTGGGGAGACGTTGCCGCCCCTCATCGGCAGCAACTTCTTCCATAGTGCCGAGCTCTTCCACATCGTCGAGAAGTCGCCCGGCCAGCGTCCTTTCATGGCTGTTGCCACCGATGGCGACGGACATGAGTTGGGCCATCTGTTGGCTTTCGTCCATGTGCATGGCATGTGGTTGCCGCCTTTTCGCTATTCGAAAGGGCGTGCCTACGGCGAAGGCGAATATGCTGAGGGCGCCAATCGCGAGGAGGTGTTCAGCGCATTGCTCAGGGCCATCACCCATAAGTTGCGCCGGCGGCTATGCTTCGTGATTGAGTTTAGCGACCTTTCCAAGAAAATGTTTGGCTATCGGCTGTTTCGCGAGAATGGCTATTTCCCCGTGTCGTGGATGGAGGTCTACAACTCGCTCCACTCCGTGGTGCCTTGCGACCGCTTGAGCCAGAAGATGCTCGACCGCATCGAGCGTGTCAGGAAGATGGGGGTGGAGACGCGTGAGGTGGAAACCGAGGAGGAATTGCATCAGTTCTATCAGTTGCTCAACGGCTTCTATCGTTTCAAGATGCGGCGTGTCATTCCCTCTGAGTCACAGCTTCGGCAGTTTGACCGAAGCGACCGGGCGCGTGTCTTCATCACCCTTTATAAGGGAAAGGTGATCGGTGGCAGCCTGTGCCTCTTCTCCGAAGGCAACTGCTACCTATGGTATCTGGCTTCACGCCGCAAGAGTTATCCGCATCTTCACCCGAACATGATGACCATTTGGCATGCCATCAACTGGGCGTGGGTACACAACTATGCCCATATCTTCTTCTTGGATGTGGGCCTTCCCGTTCCACATAGTCCGTTTCGCGACTTCATCCTCTCTTTTGGCGGCAAGCCCGCCAGCTCCTATCGCTGGTTTAAGGTCATGCCCAGTTGGCTCAACAACCTCTTTGCCTGGTTCTATCGCGAATGATCCGGCATCATAAGATGTTGGCTTTCTGGAGGTTTTGGCGCAATTGGTCGGTGGTGGTGAACACCACGCCGTGCCACCCGGCTCGCTGGCCCCCCTCGATGTTCTCGGCCTTGTCGTCGATGAACAGGCACTCGTCGGCCTTCACGCCGAACTTCTGGCAAAAAGCCGCATAGATGGCCTTGTCGGGTTTCAGCAGGTGCACTTGGTGGGAGATGAGGCTTCCGTCGAGCAGTGCGAAGGGCCTTGGGAACTTGCGCATGATGTCAAACACCTTGGTCGACCAGTTGGACAGTCCCAACAGTCGGTAACCCTTGTCTTTCAGTTCTTTCATGAGTTCGGCAATGCCTGGCACCTCCGATGTGAAGATGTCGGTGTAATGCTTGTCGAGCAGTTCGATGGCCTGTGTGAACTGGGGCCATTGCTGTTTCCACTCCGCCATGTACTCGTCGAACGACTTGTCAGCCTTGTCGAGGCGACCGTTGTTTTCCTCGGTGAGCACTTGGGTCATAAACTGGTGGGCTTGCTCCTCGCTGCCCAGCGCGCGGGCGAAGAAACCTTGGAAGTCGTAGGCCACAAGCACGGCCCCAAAGTCAAAAACGATATTCTTAATCATGGTTTTTCATCAATGATGCGGGTGAGTCCTTGTAGGGATGCGCCAAGTCGAGATAATAGAAGTTATGCTGAAACTCGGTGCCCTGCTTGGGCGGTGTCATGTAGTCGCCATACATCTTTGTGAGCAGGTAGTCGCTGTCGGCGGCACCTTGCAGCGTCAGGCCCTCGAAGGTGTAGGGCTTGCTGTCGCCAAACACCTCACGGGGAACAATCGACCTAAAGTCGTCGTCGAAGCAGAGCGCATAGCGCGACTTGTCATAGTCGTACTTGTGGAGGAGGCGACTGATGCTGCGTTGCAGGCCCTCAACAGTAAAGAGGCGTCGGCAGAGCAGCGGCAGCCAACAGCTGGGACCATGTCCGTGACGATACGGGTCGCGATAGGTGAAGTAGAGCAACTTGCAGAGATGCTTGTAGTGGCGCACGTGGAGCCACTGGCGCAGGCGGTTGTCGGGCATGCCGTCGAGGGGGAACACGTCGACATAGACACCGCCGAGATAACGCAGGTGGGCATGCTCGATGAGCGTGGTGCGTGCATCCTGTATCTTGGCGAAGGGTTGCGGGTAGTGCTTGTCGTTCTCGGCGCAGATCAGCTCGTAGTCCTTTGGCAACCATTCCTTGCTGTGCTCGATGAGTTTGTCGTAGTCGCTATGGGGCATGCACACATCGGCGTCGTCGTCCCAAGGGATGAAGCCCTTGTGGCGCACGGCACCCAGCTGGGTTCCTGCTGCAATGAAATAGCGCAGATGGTGCTTCTTGCATGTCTCGTCGATGGCCTTCAGGGTGCCCAGCATCACCTGGTGAAGGTCGTGGAGATTATAGTCTGCCATGAATATTCTTGCTTGATATAGGTGCAAAGATACGCATTTTCCCCTATATTATCTTTTTAATTACAGAGTTATTACAGAATTAAAACAAATTTTCCACAGAAATAAAACAAAATCCTCCTTGTAGAGGAACTGTTTGATGATGGAATGAAAACACGTCAGAGTGTCGCCAATCGCATGTGGCGAGATGTTGAGGAAACAAAAAATCCCCGTCGACTTCGGTCGGCGGGGATTTTTTGTTTTTATATGTGTCTTAAGGGGCTGGTGTTTGGCCCCTATGTGGTCGCATGCTTATTTCAGGTCAGTCTCCTTCAAGTTGCGGCTCACCAACATGCCCTTCACGCTGACCTTCGGTGCGCGGAAGGCGCGAGTGGCCTTGAAGTGGATGGTGAAGAGCGTGGCCGATCCCTCGATGGTGGGTTGCTCACCGATGTTGACGAAGGTGGGGTAGAGCACCTGCGAGCCATCAGTGTGGTGACGGTCGTAGGTCATGTTGCGCATGCCCTTCACGGCAGCCGCTTCGGTCTTGGTGTACTGCATGACCTTCAGGTCATACGGCATCACGAGGCTGAGCGCGTTGACGGCCTGCAGGCCTGTGCCCTTCACCGTGACCACCACGTCGTCGCCAGCCTGATAGTTGGGCTTGTTGTAGGTGTAGGTGATGGTGCCTTGCGGTTGGCGGGCGTCCTGATGGGCGATGCCGCCCTCGAGCAGTGTGGCCACGTTCGAGATGTCGTAGGCGTCGATGAGTCCGTTGCCATTGATGTCGCCGTTGGAGATGTAGCCGTCGAACTCGCTGTCGCCCTTCTTCAGGCCAGTGTAGTTCATGTAAGAGGTGAGGTCGTTCTCGTCGATCTTACCGTCCTGGTTGACATCGCCGGGGATGAGCACCTTGGTGTCGGGCAGGCGGAACACATAGAGCTCGGCGCCCGAACCGAAGTCGCCCACAGCCTTCTTCACGTCCATGCGGATGTAGCGAGCCTGCGGATGGTCGGCGAAGGTCACGTCCTTCTTGTTCCCTGTGCGCTTCCATTGCTGTGAGCCAGCCGGTGTCCAGGTCTTGCCGTCCTTCGAGGTGAAGATGTCGGCCTGGAGGATGGTGCCGTTGCCCGCGTTGGCGCGCGGCACATATTGCATCTTGTCGAGTGTCACCGTGGCGTGCAGGTCCATCGTGACCGAGAACGGCACCGCCTTGGTGTAGTAGTCGGTGTGCCAGATGTCGCCGCCCTCCTGGAAGTCGAAGAGACGGTCGATGGCGAAGCCGTCCATGTCCTTGGCCGTGCTGGTGGCTGTGATGCCGTGGATGGCATACTCCAGCGGGTTCTTGCTCGTCTTGGCGTTGATGGCCGTCCAGTCGCTGTGTCCGTCGGCATTGACGGCGCGCACCTCAAAGGCGTAGTCGGTGCCCGGCTGCAAGTCCTCGAAGAGCAGGCTGTTGTTGCGGATGGTGGAGTAGGTCATCGAGTCGAAGCGAACCTCATAGTAGTCAGCGTTGTCGACGGCCTTCCAGCTCGGTGTGAGCGAGTAGGGCGCAGCCTGGGTCTCGCCAGCCACGGGCGCAGTGAGCGTTCCATGATGCGACAGCAGGCGTGTGGCCGGCTTGTCGTAGGCGTATCCCTTGATGTCGACCGTAGTCTCCTCGGCAGTGATGTCGCCCTTGGCCAGAGTGATCTCGATCACCGGGTTCTTGGTGATTTGCAGGTTGGCCATGGCCGAACCCGCCGAGGCAAACTGGTTGAGCTGTGGATGCTCCACATAGCGCCAGGTGTTGTCGCCCGTTCCCTCGCTGAGGGTCAGTTTCTTCTTGCCGATGGTGGCGCGCACGCTCTTCGGCTTGGCAGTGGCGTTGATGCGCACGACGGTCGATTGCTCCTTGGTCATGCCGTCGAATGACCCCTCTGTGGGACAGATGGTCAGACGGAGGTTGCCCTTGGCGTCGAGGTCGGAGCTGACCTTCGTTGTGGCATGCTTGCCGCCGAGATAGGCCTCGGTGGTGCCATCGTCGTCGTAGAGCGTGAACTCCGAGTGTCCGGCAGGCCAGATCTCGAAGATGCGCTCGCCCTTGTTCACCTGGTTGATGTTGTTGTTCGGGCGGTTCATGGGGATGATGGCGCCCGCCTTCACAAAGAGCGGGAGCTTCCAGATCGGCGCGTCGAAGTTGTTGAGGATGCGGCCACCCTCATAGACATCGCCTGTGAAATAGTCGATCCACTGGCCCTGGGGTAGGTAGATGCCGTTGCGCACGTCGTTGCCCTCCTTGTCGGCCTGCGTCTGCTGGTAGATGGGAGCCACGAGCAGCGACGGACCATACATGTATTGGTATTTCGTGGAGGCCGAGTGGGTGTAGCGGCTGGGATAGTCGAGGAACATGGCCCGGATGAGCGGCTCGCCCGTTACGGCCTGCTGTGCGCAGGTGTAGGTGTAGGGCAGCATCTCCGACTTCAGTTTCAGGTAGTTGCGGTTGATGCTGGTGGCCGGCTCGCCGAGCGCCTGCGGATATTTCTCGTTGGCGCCCCAACCGTCCATGTTGAGCTGCATCGGTGTGAACGCCTTCCACTGGAAGTCGCGGATGTTGACCAGCGCGTTCTTGCCTCCGAAGATGCCGTCCATGTCAGACGTGATGTTGCCCATGCCCGAGAGGCCCGCGCCGATGTAGGTGGGGATGTGGAAGCGGATGTATTCCCATTCGCCGCCGTTCTGGTCGCCCGTCCACACGCCCGCGTAGCGCTGCGTGCCAGCCCAACCGTCGAGGGTGATGATGAACGGACGTGCATCTGAGCCATAGTAAGGCATGATCTGTGCCACGTCGGCGATGCCGTTGAGTCCGAAGCTATAGCCAGCTCCGACCCAAGCCACGTCGGTCTTGAGCACGCGCACGCCAGCGTCGCGCACCTCCTTGACGATGTCGCGCTGTAGCAAGGCCGGTATGCTGTCGATGGGGTGGAGGTTTGATTGCGTCCAAAGGCCGATCTCCACACCTTTCGAGCGAGCGTAGTCGCCGAAGCTCTTCAGGTTGGCGATGTTGCCGTCGAGGGTGCTGGTCTGTCCGTATCCGGCGCCGTAGCCGTCGTTGGGCAGCACCCAGCCGAGGGGCATGTCGGCCGCATTGTAGCGGTCGATGACGGCGCGTGCGGAGAACTGGTAGTTGTTCTTCTCGCCGTTGAGACTCTCCTTGATGCCGCCGTTGTCTTTCTGGCTCTCAGTGTATCGCTTGCCGTCCTCGAAGAGAACACCGCGGTTGGGGTCGGTCGACTCCTTCCAGTAGTCGCGGTTGTAGGCGTTGAGATGTCCCTCGTAGAAGGCAAACTTAGGCAGCAGCACGGGGTTGCCCGTGAGCTGGTAGTAGTCGTTGAGGAGTTCGGTGGGGTGCTCGTCGACCATGAAGAACACGTCCATCCAAGGCGTGTCGTGGGTGATGGCCACCTGTCCCTTGTTGGTCTTGCCAAAGTCGTAGGCACCCGGCTGGAAGGTGTAGCACATCAGGCCGTAGCCACCCGTCGACCAATAGAACGGCGCGGGCGAGCAGACGCCGCCGTCGGTCCAAGAGTTGGTGTTGACGATGTCGATCTTCTGTCCGCGGTGCGAGAAACGGCCGTTCTGCACGCCGCCGCCATAGTACCACTCGTCGGGTTTCTGGCTGAGCGTGAGCGTGGTCTGCCCGTGCTCAAAGCTGGTGGGCAGGGCTTGGCTGACCACGGTCTGTTGCCGGCGCAGGTCGGTGACGCTGACGAGCGCTCCCTTCTTGCTGAAGTCCACGCGCACGTCGCTGGTGCTGACGCTCACCTTGTCGTTGTCGCTGGCGATGGCCAGCGGTCCCACCTCGCGTCGTGGGTTGTTGGTAAGGATCTGCGCCTCAGGCTTGGCTTGCGGGTCGCGGATGATGCCCCCGCTGTTGTCCTGGAAGAGACGGAAGATGTTGGGGCCGTAGAAGTCGATGGTCATGGTGTGGCCGTCGGCCAGCGTCACCTCGGCTGTGGTGGCGTTGATGCGTCTGATGCCTGTCACGTCTGCTGCCAGGGTGGCCAGCGTCGGGGCTGATGCCATCAGGGCGGAGAGCAACAAGCGTTCAAGATGTTTGTTCATGGTTATGAAGTTGGTTGTACGTCTTAGTTATCGTTTGGGTAGTGGCCCTTTAGGCGGGGCGATGGCCTTGGCAGGGGTGCAACGAAAAAAGGTGTGCCGGAGTTATCTCTGACACACCTTTTTGTGTTGGTAGGGACGATCGGGCTCGAACCGATGACCTCTGCAATGTGACTGCAGCGCTCTAAACCAACTGGGCTACGCCCCTGTTTTCGGTGTGCAAAATTACGAAAGATTTTCGTTACCTCCAAATTTTTCGGCAAGAATTTTATGAAAAAGTTCATTTTTGTCGTTTTCGCGGGCATTTTGAGGTTGAACAAGCCCTTTCGGTCACGTTGTGCTCATGCTTTTACCCAAATTTCTGAGAGGCGAAAATGGTGAGTGCTCGACTTTCTTGAAGTGAGCAAGACGAGGCCGAGTAGTGTCAAATCCGAAATCAACTTTATATATAAGGTATAAAGGCCATGCAAGTGCCCCGGTCTTGCTTTTTCAGAAAAACGAGGACAATCTATAGCTCGAATTTTGCGATTTTTGCCACCACGTCTACTTTTGCTCTCAAATACGCGATTCTCAGCGCGTTTTGTATAATCGGCTAAATATTAGGATGTTACGCGAATATGTGGCCTTCAGAAAACTTTGTGCATGCTCATAGTTTTGCGATAGATATCTTATCGAGTCTCCGTTAAGCATCTATCGAGTCTCGATAAGATATCTATCGAGTCTCGATTCGATATCTATCGCGACTCCGTTAGGCCTCTTTCGCCGAACAATTTCATATAAATTAACCGACATTAAGACTTTTAACAAAATTTAATCGGACAAAAGCGGTTTATTTTTCTCTAGAAGGTGCAGTCCAGAAGTGCTGGATTTTTC
>JBNMMB010000044.1:0-29357 GCA_050875105.1 Prevotella sp.
ACTCGTAATCGAAGCGTTCTTTGTATATTGCAAAGTTGTGAAAGAAAAAGAATATAGCTCGTTTCTAAATCGTTAGCAGTTACATTCTTTACTATACTTAATACGTTGATATTCAATCAATAAAAGATTTTATTGTGACTCGCGACGTGGAAAGTCAAACTGTGTATAAGACCGAGTTGAGCTTCTATCACATGGAGATAGTCGTTCGCTTTCTGATTGCTGATATGCGGCAACTTGAAATCGTACTTCTTCAGCACATCCATTGCTGGAGCAAGTATTGGCGTGAAAAACCGTGTGCCAGTTTTTACACGGCTTCCATCAACATAGTACAATCCGTCTTTCGATATTGTCATCTGATAAAAATCGAAAACTTGTGTATCTGCATAGGCAAGACCTGTGTAAGCAGAAAACACAAACAGGTCACGCACACGTTCCAATTTCCCTGTAAAAGGAAATTCGCGCAGCTTTCTCAACTCATTCTCCGTGAGTGGTGTGCGCTCCTTGCTCTTGCCATGCTTGATAGTAACACGGGCGTAGGGGTCATGGTCTATCTCCTCGGCTTCCACAAGTTGGCGCACCCACTTGTGGATTTTCTTGTGGTAGCCACTGCAAGTCACATCTGTACGGGTGCCGTCATGAAGCCAGTTGTCAAAGTCCATGATTTTTGCAGGAGTGAGATCCCCATAAGTGTTCAGCTTGCCATAGCGTTTTACGGCATCTATCACAACACGCTTGTTCTTCCAAGTCCCATGACGCAGTTCCTCATCTTCAAGAGCCATTTCCATGTAGCGGATGAAACTCTTCTTTGACGGTGACTCTTCCGCCTTCTTCTCTGCCTCGACAACCTCTTTCGGCTTTTTCATCTCGCCGGAGTAGTGGAAATTGAAATTCTCAACATTCATTTCCTCGTCAAGTACCTCCATTGCAGTGATGATACCCTCGCATTTCTTGATGATTTCGACAGCTTTGTCAGATGCGGCAAGTTTTTCCCATTCATCAGGGCGGCACTTGTCTACCTTAATGTACTTACGACCAGTGCGGCCGAGGTACACTCTCACCTCCAGAAAACCGTAACCTTTGGTCGGGACAAGTTTTCTTCTGTCATAGATGACATCAACCAATTTCTTTTTCATCTCTTTTAAAGTTTTTGGTGGCATCATCAGCTTTTTGAGGATAATCAGAGGTAACAAAAAAAGTGTAACACATTTCCAAGTTAGAGTGTAACACATAGTGTAACACAAATTTGTACCGCAGTGTACTTTTTTGTACCGTTCTGTCCCCTTGGCTAAATTCCGCCACGAAGTTAGACACGAAATCCTCACTCTAAACGATAGTAGAAATGTATGTTGTACGCCGCCGCGTAAAGTCTGTAATATACAGAAAAAGAGGATGTTAAATGAATAACATCCTCTTCTCTAAATTTAATTCCTTTGTAATTCTCGTGGAATTCATTGTGACTCCGCTGGGATTCAAACCCGGAACCTTCTGATCCGTAGTCAGATGCTCTATTCAGTTGAGCTACGGAGCCAAACCATAAATTTTGTTGCTTATTAAAAGTGACTCCGCTGGGATTCAAACCCGGAACCTTCTGATCCGTAGTCAGATGCTCTATTCAGTTGAGCTACGGAGCCTCTTTGTTTAAGCGATTGCAAAGGTAGTGGTAAAAGTTGGAACTTCCAAATTTTTGGACTACTTTTTTTGGTTTTTGTGCGTTTTTCTTCTTTTTTCGCCGATTTTCGCTGTTTTTCGGGGAATCACTGGGCCTTTGGTTCACTTTTTCCGTTGCCGTGAAGGCTGTCTCTTGTAGTGGAGAAGAGACTATTCATAGTCGTCGATGACGCTGTTGGCGAAGTCCATCATGGGCTTCGCCACCTGGAAGAGGTCGGTCATCTGTTGGAGCCAGTCGGGTTGGGCGAAAAAGTCGTCGTCCACGCGTTTCCAACAGCAGTAGTCCTTCATCTTCAGGTATTGGATGTGCTCATAGTCGGCGGGGAAGTCGCGCGGTGCCTTTTTCAGGTGGGTAATGCCGAAGCCCCTGTCGGTGGTGCTGTCGTCGTCATCGTTCCAGTAGCCTTCGCCCGGTTTGCCAAACGTGTTGACGAATGCCTCGTTTTCCACGCAGGCACGCCATTGGCCGATGTTGCCCATGATTTCGTTGCGCATGGCTGTAAGGATGTTGGTGGGTAACCAGTAGGAACCCACGGCGAGCAGACAATGGCCAGGCTGCATGTGGAGGTAGTAACCGCCATGGAGCCCTTTCTTGCCGTGGGCAGAGATGTAGGCACCAAAGTGGCGCTTGTAGGGGCTCTTGTCCTTCGAGAAGCGGATGTCGCGGTTGAAGCGGTAGCAGCAGTCCTTGGGCGTCAGGTGGGCGATGGTGGAGTCGAAGGCGGTGATGGTCTTGATGGCCTCCTCGACGCCCTGTTCAAACTCCTGTTTGGCTTGCAGGTATTCGGCCTTGTGTTCGTGAAACCAGTTGGTATCGTTGTGAGCCGCAATCTGTTGCAGAAAGCGGAATATGCGTGTTGTGTCCATGTCTAGAATTGTGGGTAAGAAAGAAAACAAAAAGCCCCAAGGGCTACTGGGAGGAGGCAATTTCAGAGTTTGCTTCCTTCCAGCAACTTGGGGCAAAAACCGTCAAACTGGCATTTGTCGCAGAGTGGCTTGGCACTCTTGCAGACGTAACGTCCGTGTAATAGGAGCCAGTGGTGGGCGTTGGGGATGTCGGCCTGTGGGATGTGGCGCATGAGATAGGCCTCCACCTTGAGCGGAGTGGTGGCGTCGCGGGGCACCAGTCCCAACCTGTGGGCCACGCGGAAGACGTGGGTGTCGACCGCCATGGTGGCGTGGCCGAACCACACGGCCTCCACCACGTTGGCCGTCTTCTGTCCCACGCCAGGCAGCCTCACCAGTTGCTGGTGGTTTTCGGGCACTTCGCCTCCAAACTCGTCGACCAGCATGCGAGCCATGTCCACGAGGTGGCGCGCCTTGGCATTGGGGTAGCTCACCGACTGGATGTGCTCCAGCACGTCGTCGGCTGTGGCCTGGGCCATGCTGTAAGCGTCGGGGTAGTGGCAGAAGAGTTCGGGTGTCACTTGGTTGACACGCTTGTCGGTGCATTGCGCCGAAAGCACTGTGGCGACGAGCAGCTGAAATGCCGAGGCAAACAGCAGCTCTGTCGTCACATGGGGCTGTGTGGCCCTGAAGGTGTCGAGCACGCGCTCGTAGCGTTCTTTTCGGGTCATCCGATCATCTCCACAGAGCGTTTGAGGAACTTGTCGAGCGCCTCGCCCTTGAGCATGCCGTTCTGCAGGAGCGCCAGGTCGATCAGCTGATGCACGATGTTGTTGTCCTTGGCGTAGTCGCTGAGGATCTGGTTCTTCTTGTCACGTTGCTCGTCGACAGCCTTCTCGGTCTTCTGCAGGTCGTCTTTTTCCTCTTGCGTGATTTCCTCAGGCTTCTTGCCGTTTTGGCTCTGGTGCAGGGCGGCCAGTCGTGCCGACAGGCCCTTCAGTTCGCTCACCACGGGCTTCAGGGCTTCCTCCGTGGCCTTGTTGGTGTCGTCGAGCACCTCCTTGACCAGCTTGTGGTCGGCGTTGAGCACGATGGTGTAGGTGTCGGGCATCTGTCCGTAGAAGCTCATGCCTGGCTGGAAGTGGCTCATCTCCTTCATGCGACGCATGTATTCGCTCTCGGTGATGATGACGGGCTGAGCGTTCTCGCCCAGCGACTCGATGTCGACATTGAACTGGGCCTTGTCCATCTTTGGCATCTGTGAGCGGAAGACCTCTGACAAATTGTCGCGGTCGTCGCCCTTGATGGTCTCTTCTTTCTTGTCGTCCTTGACTATGAGGCGGTCGATGATGTCGGCGTCGACACGTGCGAAATGGCTTTTCTCAAACTTGCTCTCGAGCATGGAAACCATGGGCACGTCGAGCTGTCCGTCGAGCAGGAGCACACTGTAGCCCTTGTCTTCGGCCGACTTGATGTAGGAGTATTGGTCGTCCTTGTTGGTGGCGTAGAGATAGACGAGCTCACCGTTCTTGTCGGTCTGGTTGTCCTTGATGAGGGTCTTGTATTCCTCGAAGGTGAAATACTTGCCGTCAACATCCTTGAAGAGGGCGAAGTCCTTGGCGCGGTCGTAGAAGTCGTCTTGCGAGAGCATGCCGTAGTTGATGAAGATCTTCAGGTCGTCCCACTTGGTCTCATAGTCCTTGCGGTCGTCCTTGAAGGTCTGCTGCAAGCGGTCGGCCACCTTCTTAGTGATATAGGTGGAGATCTTCTTCACGTTGGCGTCGCTCTGCAGATAGCTGCGGCTCACGTTGAGTGGAATGTCGGGCGAGTCGATGACGCCGTGGAGCAAAGTCAGGAAGTCGGGTACGATGCCTTCCACCTGGTCGGTGACAAACACCTGGTTGCAGTAGAGCTGGATCTTGTTGCGCTGCAAGTCGATGTTGCTGTGGGTGCGTGGGAAGTAGAGGATGCCTGTCAGATGGAAGGGATAGTCCACATTGAGGTGTATCCAGAACAGGGGCTCGTCTTGCATGGGATACAGCGTGTGGTAGAACTTCTTGTAGTCTTCGTCCTTCAGCGTTGAGGGTGTCTTGGTCCACAAGGGCTCCACGTTGTTGATGATGTTGTCCTCATCAGTCTCCACCTGCTTTCCGTCTTTCCATTCGGTCTTCTTGCCGAAGGCCACGGGCACGGGCATGAACTTGCAGTACTTGTTGAGCAACTGTTCGATGCGTGTCTTCTCCAGGAAGTCCTTGCAGTCGTCTGAGATGTGCAGGATGATGTCTGATCCGCGGTCGGCTTTCTCTGCGTCGTCGATGGTGAACGATGGTGAGCCGTCGCAGCTCCAGCGGATGGCCTTGGCGCCTTCGCGATAGCTCTTGGTCACGATCTCAACCTTGTCGCTCACCATGAACGATGAGTAGAAGCCGAGGCCGAAGTGGCCGATGATGGCGTTGGCCTCGTCCTTGTATTTGTCGAGGAAGTCGGTGACGCCCGAGAAGGCTATCTGGTTGATGTATTTGTCGATTTCCTCGGCGGTCATGCCGATGCCACGGTCGCTGATGGTAAGCGTCTTGGCGTCCTTGTCGAGGCTGACGTGGACGGTCAGGTCGCCCAGCTCTCCCTTGAAGTCTCCTTTCTGTGCCAGCGTCTTCAACTTCTGTGTGGCGTCGACGGCGTTGCTGATCATTTCGCGAAGGAAGATCTCATGGTCTGAGTAGAGAAACTTTTTGATGACGGGGAAAATGTTCTCTGTCGTAACCCCGATATTACCTTTTTGCATGATAATAGTATGTGTTTTTGATTTTATGTTTTCTGAAATGAAGATTACAAAAGGTGTGCCACATCATGACGAAGGGGACGAAGATTGATGGGTAGCAAATTATTTTTTTAAATTTACTGAATATTTGACAAGATGTTGCGAAGAATGATTTATTTTTGCAACATAGATTCATTTCAATAGGTTAAGGTTAGTTTTTAAAAGGTTAAAGAGCCCCCAATCAGAGTAGTGATACTGTGGATTGGGGGATTTCTTTTATGGCTTGTGCCTTCCGCATAAACGCCCTCGCATAGTGACAAATTATTCTTCATAGCTGGACAAAAGAACGGGACAAAAAGAACCCCGCAACGTAGGAGGATGTAACTCCTAAATTGCGGGGGAAGGATTGTTTGTTGAAATAATGTGTTGGCTTAGTGTGTGTAGAGGAAGCGCTTGATGGAGCGTTTGGGCGTCTTCTCAAACTCCTCGTTGTGCAGGCGGATGGCTGAGAGGTGGCAATAGTTGGGCAGGATGGTGTTGATCTGCTTGCGGTTTTCCTCCATGATGTTGTTGAGGTCGCTCTCGTTGAAGCCCATCTGCTTGGCCTCGTCGAAGTCGGGGAAGACCAGTCCGACGAGCTTGTCGCCCTCTTGTATGACCACGCTCTCGTTGACCATGGTCATCGAGTTGAGCTTGTCCTCGATCTCCTCAGGGTAGATGTTCTGTCCGTTGGAGCCAAGCAGCATGTTTTTCGAGCGGCCCTTGATGAAGACGTTGCCCTCGGCATCGATGGTGCCCAGGTCGCCCGTGTGGAACCAGCCGCCCTTGTCGATGGCCGCCTCGGTGGCCTCCTCGTTCTTATAGTAACCCAGCATCACGTTGGGGCCTTTGCACAGGATTTCTCCAGGCTCGTTCTCAGGATCGTTGCTGTCCACCCGCACTTGCATGTGCAAGGCCGCCTTGCCGCATGAACCCGGAACAAACTCCTTGTAGTCGGCGTAGCAGATGATGGGGGCACACTCGGTGGCTCCGTAGCCCACCGTGTAGCGGAAATGAATCTGGTGAAGGAACGCCTCCACCTCCTGGTTGAAGGCCGCTCCGCCGATGATGACCTCGTAGAAGTTGCCGCCGAAGGCTTGGGTCACCTGGGCGCAGATCTTCTCGTAGACCTTCTTGTTGATGCCCGGCATCTTCATCAGCAGGCGCATCTTGGGGTCTTGTATCTTCGGGAAGACCTTCTTCTTGATGATCTTCTCGATGATCAGTGGCACGGAGATGATGACGCAAGGCTTCACCTCGGCAAAGGCCGCCGCGATGATGGCAGGCGAGGGGATGCGTGTCAGGAAGAAGATGTGGCAACCCTTGATGAACTCAAAGAGGAACTCGAAGGCCATGCCATACATGTGGGCCATGGGCAGGATGGAGATGACGTTGTCACCAGGCTTGATGTGCTTGCCCAACACGTGCTCTGCAAAGTCGGCGTTGCTCCACAAGGCACGGTAGGGCAACATGACACCCTTGGAGAAACCCGTCGTGCCGCTGGTGTAGTTGATAAGTGCCAGTTCGTCGGGCGACTGCTCCTTGTAGTAGCTGATGTGCTCCTTGCGGAAATATTTGGGATACTTGTGGCCAAACATCTCGTTGAGATGCTCGCGCGCATAAGTCAACTTGTCGGTGCGCGAGAGCACCAGCGAGTAGTCCGGTATATAGATGACGCCTTCCAAGTTGGGCATCTTGGTGGTGTCAATCTGCGTGGCCACCACGTCGCCGACAAACAACAACTTGGCATCAGAGTGGTTGACAATGTTGTGTATCTGGTCGGGGGTGAACTCATGCAGGATGGGCACAGCCACGGCACCATAGGTGAGAACGGCGAGGAAGGCGCAGGCCCATGCGGCGCTGTTGCGGCCGCAGAGGGCCACCTTGTCGCCGCGCTCCACACCCGAACTTTCAAACATGATGTGCAACTTGGCAATCTTTCGAGCCACGTCATGATACTGGAGCGCTACGCCCTTGAAGTCGGTGAGGGCGTCTTGGTCCCAATGGTCTATGATGCTTTTTTCAATGAGCTCATTAAAACTTGGAATCTTTTCCATGGTCTTGTCTTTTGTCGTTATGCTTCTTTGTAAAGGTATCGCTTGATGGATTTCTTGGGCGTTTTCTCAAACTCTTCGGCTTGGAGCCTTATCTCGCTGATTTTGCAGAAGCTGGGCAGCATGGTGTTCAGCTCCTTGCGGTTTTGCTCCATGATGTTTCGCAGGTCGTCCTCTGTGAAGCCCAACGCCTCGGCTTCGTGCATGTCGGGGTGCACCAGTCCGACGAGCTTGTCGCCGTGCTGGATGATGAGGCTCTCGTTGACCATGGCCATGGAGTTGAGCTTGTCCTCGATTTCCTCGGGATAGACGTTTTGGCCATTGGAACCCAAGAGCATGTTCTTGATGCGGCCAAGAATGAAGACGTGCCCGTCTTTCGACATCTTGGCGAGGTCGCCCGTGTGGAACCAGCCATCCTCGTCGATGACGGCTTGTGTGGCCTGCTCGTTCTTGTAGTAGCCCTTCATCACGTTCAAGCCACGTGTGACGATTTCGCCGGCCACGTTCTCAGGGTCACTGCTGGCAATCTTCACCTCCATGTGCTTCACGGGTGTGCCGCAGGAGCCGCCGATGAAGTCGTGGTGGTCGGAGAAGGTGATCAGCGGACCTGTCTCCGTGGTGCCGTATCCCATGGTGATGGGGAAGTGGATGCTTGTAAGGAAGTTCTCAATCTCGCGGTTGAGGCCTGCGCCGCCCACGACGACCTCGTAGGCTTGGCCGCCAAAAATGTCCATGACGGTCTTGAGCACATGCTCCTTCACCTTCTTGCTGATGCCAGGCATCTTCATGAGCAGCTTGATGCGTGCGTTGTCGAGCATCGGGAACACCTTCTTCCTGATGATCTTCTCCACGATGAGTGGCACGGAGATGATGACGTTGGGGTGGATGTCGGTGAAGGCTTCCTGGATGATGGTGGGGCTGGGCAGGCGAGTGAGGAAGAAAAGGTGGTTGCCCAGCACAAACTGGAGCAGGAACTCGCAGACCAAGCCATACATGTGGGCCATGGGCAGGATGTCGAGCACGCGCGAGTTGGCTGGCAGTTTGCTGCCCAGCACGTCTTGCAGGAAGTCGATGTTGCTCCACACTGAACGGTAGGGGAGCATGACACCCTTGGAGAAGCCCGTCGTGCCGCTGGTGTAGTTGATCATGATCAGCTCCTCGGCCTGGTCCTCATGGTATTTGATGTGTTCCTTGCGGAAATACTTGGGATACTTGTGGCCAAACATCTCGTTGAGGTGTTCGCGCGCGTAAGTCAACTTCTCCGTGCGGCTTTCCACGAGCGAGTAGTCGGGAAGATAGATGACGCCCTCAAGGTTGGGCATCATGTTGTAGTCGAGGGTGGTGGACACCACGTCGCCCACAAAGAGCAGTTTCGACTCAGAATGGTTTACCACGTTGTAGACCTGTTCCGGCTTGAACTCATGTTGTATGGGCACGACGACGGCGCCATAGGTGATGACCGCCAAGAAAGCACAGGCCCATGCCGAGCTGTTGCGGCCGCAAAGGGCAATCTTTTCGCCCTTCTCGATGCCCGAACACTCGAACATGATGTGAAGTTTCTCTATCTTTCGGGCCACATCATGATACTGGAGGGTGGCACCCTTATAGTCTGTCAGGGCGTCTTTCTCCCAATTCTTGATGATGGCCTGTTCTATCAGCAAATTAAAACTGGATGCTTTGTCCATTGCACAAATTCAAATTTTGTGTGCAAAGGTACAACCAATCTTGCACATTCCCAAAAATCATGTGCAATTTTTTTAGAAAATGTTACAAGAATGTGAATTGCACACATGCGTGGAATGTGCATGATGCAAAAGAAAAGCACGTTTCCAACCACAGCTTGGCCTATGCGCAGCGATGATTGGGAACGTGCAGAAAAAGAGTTGTTTGTTTTGCGTGACGTTGCTTATTCGTATCTCATGCTCTTTGCCGGATGGATGTGTGAGATGAGGTAGCTGGGCGCCACGAGCACGAAGAGGCTGATGAGCAGCGTGGCCACGTTGAGAGCCACGATCAAGGGGATGTTGATTTCCATCGGAACCGTGCTGACATAATAGGTGGTGGGGTCGAGCTTGATGACGCCCGTCCATTTCTGCAGCAGGGCGAGGCCTATGCCGATGACATTGCCGATGACGAGTGCGCGTCCGATGATGAAGGTGGCGAACCACAGGAAGATGTGGCGGATGGTCTTGTTGCGTGCGCCGAGGGCCTTGAGCACGCCGATCATGGTGGTGCGCTCGAGGATGATGATGAGCAGGCCCGAGATCATGGTCACGCCCGCCACGGCCACCATGAGCACCAAGATGATCCACACGTTCATGTCGAGCAAGTCGAGCCACGAGAAGATCTGCGGGTTGATGTCGCGGATAGTCTGTGCCGAGTAGGTCTCACCGTAGGGGTCCTCGGTCTTGTTCACCTTATTAATAAAGCGGTTCTCCACCTCGTCCAGCCTGTTGAAGTCCTTCACCGTGATGGCGGCACCCGACACTTGTCCGGTCTTCCATCCGTTGAGCTTCTCCGCTGTGTAGAGGTCCGTGAAGCACATCACCTCGTCGTATTGTGTGAGGTTGGTCTGGTAGACGCCTTGGATGGTGAAGCGGCGCATCCGGACCCCGTTGTCGTCGATGAAATAAGCAAAGATGCGCTGTCCCGCCTTCACCTTGAGTTTGTCGGCGATGGTCTGCGAGATGACGATGCGGTTGCCCGACTGTTGGTCGGAGAAGTGTGGGATGGAGCCCGCCACGAGGTTTTGGTGGATGAACGTGCTGTCGTATTCCGGTCCGACGCCCTCGAACATCACGCCCAGGAAGTCGCTGTCGGTCTTCAAGATGCCTTGCTTGTAGGCAAAGCGCTCCACGTGTCTGACGCCCTCGATGCCGCGCAAGACGGCCATCATGGAGTCGTTGACCACGATGGGCTGTTGGTCGGCCGACATCTGGTTCATGAAGTTGGTCACCTGTATGTGTGCGCCGAAGCCGATGACCTTGTCGCGTATGGTGTGCTTGAAGCCCAGTACGACGAAGACCGACAGGAGCATGACAGCCAGTCCGATGGCCACACCGGCTGTGGCAATCGTGATGGCAGGGCGCGAGACGCGTTGGCGTCCACCCTTGTCCTTGTAGAGCTTATGGGCGATGAAGAGCGAGAAGTTCATTTTCTTCCGGGATAGGCTTCCAGTGCTTTTCTGAGAATGAACAAGGCGCGCTCCAGGTCTTCTTTCTTCAGCACATAGGCGATGCGCACTTGGTCTATGCCCGCGCCGGGCGTTGTGTAGAAGCCAGCGGCGGGAGCCATCATGACGGTCTCGCCCTCATAGTTGAACTCCTCCAGGCACCAACGGCAGAACTTCTCCGAGTCGTCGACGGGGAGCTGGGCCACGGTGTAGAAGGCACCCATGGGGATGGGCGAGTAGACGCCGGGTATGCGGTTCAGTCCGTCGATGAGGCACTTGCGTCGCTCCACATATTCGTCGTAGACGTCGCGGTAATAGTCGGCAGGAGCGTCGAGCGACGCCTCGGCCACGATCTGTCCGATGAGCGGCGGCGAGAGTCGCGCCTGGCAGAACTTCATCACGGCCTTCTTCACCTCGCTGTTCTTGGTGATGAGCGCGCCGATGCGGATGCCACACTCAGAGTAGCGCTTCGACACGGAGTCGATTAGTATCACGTTGTCCTCGATGCCCTTGAGGTGCATGGCACTGATGTAGGGCGAGCCCGTGTAGATGTATTCGCGGTAGACCTCGTCCGAGAAGAGGTAGAGGTCGTGCTCCTTCACCAGGTCGCGTATCTGGTTCATCTCTCGCCGAGTGTAGAGGTATCCAGTGGGGTTGTTGGGGTTGCAGATGAGGATGCCTCGTGTGCGCTCGTTGATGAGCTCGTTGAACTTCTCCACCTTGGGCAGCGCGAAGCCCTCCTCGATGGAGGTGGCGATGGTGCGTATCTTGGCGCCTGCCGACACGGCGAAGGCCATGTAGTTGGCGTAGGCGGGTTCGGGGACGATGATCTCGTCGCCCGGGTTGAGGCAACTCATGAAGGCGAACAGCACCGCCTCGGAGCCACCCGCCGTGATGATGATGTCGTCGGGCGAGACATGGATGTCGTACTTGGCATAGTAGTCGACCAACTTCTTGCGGTAGCTCAGGTAGCCCTGTGAGGGGCTGTACTCCAGCACCTTGCGGTCGATGTGGCGCAGGGCGTCGAGGCCACACTCAGGCGTGGGCAGGTCAGGCTGTCCGATGTTGAGGTGGTAAACTTTGATGCCTCGTTCCTTGGCCGCTACGGCCAGGGGGGCAAGTTTGCGAATCGGAGACTCGGGCATTTCCAAGCCCCGTACAGATATTTCTGGCATGTTACTATTTCTTTGTTGGGCGCGTGTCAACGTGCATTTGCTTGCAAAATTAAACTTTTATCTTGACTTTGCAAAACAACTTGCCATATTTATCTTGTTTTTACGCGGGAGTGGGCTTCAGATACGACAAAAAGCGCTCCATGTCGTAGTTGATGATGAGTTCGTCGGGGAAGTCGGTCTCTTCGATCAGGGGCAACAGTCGGTCGTACTGGGCGATCATGGTGGAGAAGTGGGCGTCGCTTCCGAGGATGAGGGGCACCTGGTGCTTCTTGGCCAAGCGGAGCAGTTGCAGGGTGTTGTCGTGCGCCGTGGCCTTGTGGCGGAGAGGGTGGAGCGAGTGGTTGTTGATCTCGAGCAGCGTGTGGGTCTCCTTGGCGGCCACGACGAGTTGTTCGAAGTCGAGCTGTGCCGTGCCGTCGCCCGGGTGGCTGATGATCTGCACGTAGGGGTTTCGCATAGCTCTCACCACGCCCGCCGTGTTCTCCTCACGCGTGCCGCCCTGCCAGCAGACGCCGTGTATGCCGGCGATGCGCAGGTCGAGCATGCGCAGGTGCTCCTCGTCGAGGTCTACCTCCCCCTGGGTGTTGAGGATGTTGAGTTCCGCGCCCAGGAGCAGCTTCACGCCATACAACTCGCGTGGCACGCAGATGAGGTTGTGAAAGTATAATGGGTTGCACGTGCCGGGGATGCTGGGCCCGTGCTCCGTTATGCCGAGCATCTTCAGTCCGAGGCTGGCCGCGGCGGTCACCATCTCCTGGATGGTGCTGTATCCGTGGCCCGAGGCGATGGTGTGGGTGTGAACGTCAAGTTGTGTCTTCATGCTTGTGCTTTATGAGGAAACAAATTTATGAGGAACAAAATTTATGAGGAAACAAATTTTATGGGTAAGCAAAATAAATCCCATTCGCCTTTTGGGGGAGGCGGATGGGATGAAAAAGATGTTTGCGTGTGCTAATTAGTAGGCGCGAGCCACGATGACCCAGCTCTTGGCCGGCTTGCCGCTCACCATGTCGACGGCGCCCTCCTTCTGCTCGTAGCCGTAGGGGATGCAGCGGATGGTGGCCTGCGTGTCCTCCTTGATCTTGGCCTCGGTCTCGGCAGTGCCGTCCCAGGGGCAGAGGAAGAAGCCACCGTCCTTGATGCGCTCCTTGAACTCGTCGTAGTTGGTGCACTCGTAGACCTTGCTGTCGCGCAGCTTGCGTGCCTTCTCGAAGATGTTGCGCTGGATGTCGTCGAGCATGTTCTTCACGCGCTCAACGATGCCGTCGAACGAGACGTTCTCCTTCTCGAGCGTGTCGCGGCGCATGATCTCGATGGTGTTGTTCTCCAGGTCGCGTCCGCCCATGACGAGGCGCACGGGCACGCCCTTGAGCTCATAGTCGGCAAACTTGAAGCCCGGTCGCTTGTTGTCGGCGTCGTCATACTTCACGCTGACGCCCAGCTCGCGCAGTTGGTCGATGACGGGCTGCAACTTGGCCGTGATGGCCTGCAGCTGCTCCTCGTTCTTGTTGATGGGGATGATGACCACCTGGATGGGAGCGAGCTTCGGAGGGAGCACCAGTCCGTTGTCGTCGGAGTGGACCATGATGAGTGCGCCCATGAGACGCGTGGAGACGCCCCATGAAGTGGCCCACACATACTCAGGCTTGTTGTCCTTGTTGAGGTAGGTCACGTCGAAGCTCTTGGCGAAGTTCTGTCCGAGGAAGTGGCTGGTGCCGCTCTGCAGTGCCTTTCCGTCTTGCATCATGGCCTCGATGGTGTAGGTCTGCAGGGCACCGGCGAAGCGCTCGGTCTCGCTCTTCTCGCCGCGGATGACGGGCACGGCCATCACGTCCTCGACGAAGTCGGCGTAGCAATGGAGCATGGTCTTTGCCTCCTCCTCAGCCTCGGCTGATGTGGCGTGTGCCGTGTGGCCCTCCTGCCAGAGGAACTCAGACGTGCGGAGGAAGGGACGTGTGCGCATCTCCCAGCGCATGACGTTGCACCACTGGTTGCACTTGATGGGCAGGTCGCGCCAAGAGTGTATCCAGTTCTTATAGGTGTGCCAGATCATGGTCTCAGATGTGGGTCGGATGATGAGCTCCTCATCGAGCTTGGCCTCCGGGTCGACGATGATGTCCTTGCCGTCGTCGCTGGTCTTCAGTCGGTAGTGTGTCACCACGGCGCTCTCCTTGGCAAAGCCCTTGACGTGCTCAGCCTCGCGAGCGAAGAAGCTCTTCGGTATGAGCAGAGGGAAGTAGGCGTTCTGCACGCCCAGTTTCTTGAATTCCTTGTCGAGGCCAGCCTGGATTTTCTCCCAGATGGCATAGCCATAAGGCTTGATGATCATGCAACCGCGAACAGGAGCCTGCTCGGCCAGGTCGGCCTTGGTCACCAGATCGCTGTACCACTGACTGTAGTCGTCAGCGCGCTTGGTAAGATGTTTCAGTTCTTTTGCCATGTTATGTCTTTACCTTTTATTGAATAATCCTGGATGTGGGTGGTCGCCTTTTCCCCTCGATGTTTAGGGGTTTCCCCATCGTGGGGTAGGCGTTTCCCGTTGCTCCAATCCTTACGATTGGTTAATTTTGCCGCAAAGTTACGAAAAAAATATTCAATAAGAACCTATCTCGGGAAAAAAGCAGTAACTTTGCGAGTAAGAAAATAATTGGAAAATAAATTAAAGTAAGCATTATGAAAAGACTGAAAGTAGCTACAGTGGGTTTGTGCACACTCACCCTGGTGGGTGTCGGTTGTTCCACGAAGACGGGCACGGGTGCCCTCATCGGCACGGGTGGAGGTACGGCTGTTGGCGCCATCATCGGAGCCATCGCCGGCAACACGGCTGTTGGCGCCGCCATTGGTGCTGCCGTTGGCGCAGGCACAGGCGCGCTGATCGGCAAGCATATGGACAAGGTGGCTGCTGAGACGGCCGCCCAGGTGAAGAACGCCAAGGTGGAGGAGGTGACCGACGCCAACGGCCTGAAGGCCGTGAAGGTGACCTTCGACAACGGCATCCTCTTCAATGTCGGCAAGTATGCCTTGCAGGCCAACGCCAAGAACGAGCTGTCCAAGTTCTCCAGTGTGCTGAAGAACAATGCCGACTGCCAGGTCGACATCCAGGGCTACGCCTCTTCCGACGGTTCGGCTGAGGTCAACCAAGTGCTTTCCGACAACCGCGCCAACGCTGTGAAGGCTTACCTGGTGAGCACCTGCGGTGTGCCCAGCACGCAGATCAAGAGCACCAAGGGCTTCGGCGCCACCAACCTGGTGACCAATGCCGATGGCTCAGAGAATGTCAAGGCAAGCCGTCGTGTGGAGGTGTACCTCTACGCTTCGCAGGCCATGATCGACAAGGCCAATGCCGGCAAGCTCAACTAATAACTTGCACATTTATCATCATCTCAACAAGTAGGGGTGCGGACGTGCCATAGGTGCGTCAGCATCCCTGTTTTGCCATGTTCAAGAAAATCGTCAAGTGGGCTCTCAGCCTCTTTTTCGCCTCCACCATCCTTGCGGTGGTGGCTTATCGCTTCATGCCCGTGTATGTCACGCCGCTGATGCTCATCCGCTGCGTGCAGACGGGCAGTCTCACCATCCACCATCACTGGGTGCCCTTGGACGAGATGTCCAAGCACATGCCCGTGGCCGTCATGGCTTCGGAAGACTCCCACTTCCTGCTTCACCATGGCTTCGACTTCAATGCCATCGACCATGCGGCCAAGCGCAACCTTGCTGGTGGCAAGGGCGGCAAGCGCTATGGCGCGAGCACCATCTCGCAGCAGACGGCGAAGAACGTCTTCCTCTGGCCGGGGCGCTCCTGGGTGCGCAAGGGCTTTGAGGTTTACTTCACGGCGCTCATCGAGCTCTTCTGGAGCAAGCAGCGCATCATGGAGGTCTATCTCAACTCCATCGAGATGGGCGACCGCATCTATGGCGTCGACGCTTGCGCGGAATACAATTTCGGCAAGACGGCCACGGCACTCACGCGTGCCGACTGTGCGCTCATCGCCGCCACACTGCCCAATCCGCGCAAGTTCTCGTCGAAGTCGCCGAGCGCCTACATGCGCAAGCGGCAGCGGCAGATCATGAACAACATGCGCTACATACCAGCCTTCCCCAAGGAGGGAGAGGACTATGACCCGCGCACAGCCGTGGGCAGCACCTACCGGTAGGGTGGTGGGCGCCCTGCCGTGTCGCCCGCATCTTTGATGGCAGGGCAGAAGGGCTCACCCCCACATCGCACAAGGGCTTACTCCATCGCAGAAGGGCTCACCCACCGCACATGGGCTCACCTATTTATATAAACGCAAGACACAATCGGAACATAACGATGCAATCGGAACAAAATCTCCTCGAACAGCTCAACGACAACCAACGCCAGGCCGTGGTCTACTGCGACGGCCCGCAGCTCGTCATCGCCGGCGCCGGGTCGGGCAAGACGCGTGTGCTCACCTACAAGATAGCCTACCTGCTGGTGCACTATGACCTGAAGCCCTGGAACATCCTGGCGCTGACCTTCACCAACAAGGCCGCCAACGAGATGAAAGGGCGCATCGCCGACATCGTGGGCGCGGAGCGTGCTCGGTCCTTGCAGATGGGCACCTTCCACTCCATCTTCTCGCGCATCCTCCGTGTGGAGGCGTCGACGCTGGGCTTCACGTCCGATTTCACCATCTACGACGAGGCCGACTCGCGCTCGCTCATCAAGAACGTGTGCAAGACGATGGGCCTCGACGACAAGACCTACAAGCCCTCGACGGTCCATGCGGCCATCTCGATGGCCAAGAACCGCCTGCAACTGCCCGGCGCCTATGCCGACGACGGCGAGGCGCGCGAGCGCGACAGGCGGCGCAACATGCCCGAGACCCACAAGGTCTACGCGGCCTACCAGGAGCGTCTGCGCCAGGCCAACGCCATGGACTTCGACGACCTGTTGGTCTACACGTTCCAGCTGTTGCGCGAGCACGAGGACATCCGCCGCAAGTACGCGGCGCGCTTCCAGTATGTGCTGGTCGACGAGTACCAGGACACCAACTATGTGCAGCAGCAGATCCTGTGGCTGCTCACGGGCGAGACGCGTCGCATCTGCGTCGTGGGCGACGACTACCAGAGCATCTACGCCTTCCGTGGCGCCAACATCGACAACATCCTCAACTTCCAGAAGGTCTATGCCGACGCTCGCCTGTTTAAGTTGGAGCGCAACTATCGTTCCACCAAGCTCATCGTGGCGGCCGCCAACTCGCTGATGAAGCACAACGAGCGGCAGATACCCAAGGAGGTCTACAGCGAGAACGAGGACGGCGAGCGGGTGAAGGTCATGGAGACCATCTCCGACAAGCGCGAGGCGTCGCTCGTCTGCCGTGAGATCAAGCGCATCCGCCAGCAGGAGCATTGTCGCTGGAGCGACTTCGCCATCCTCTACCGCACCAACGCGCAGAGCCGCCTCTTCGAGGAGGAGATGCGCAAGCCCGAGGTGGCGATGGGCGACCATTATCGGATTTACGGAGGCCTGAGCTTCTACCAGCGCAAGGAGGTCAAGGATGTCATCGCCTATTTCCGACTGGTGGTGAACCCCGACGACGAGGAGGCGTTTCGCCGGATTGTCAACTATCCGTCGCGCGGCATCGGCGACACCACGCTGGCGCGGGTGATGAGCTGCGCCCAGGAGCATGGGGCGAGCCTGTGGAAGGTCATCTCCAACCCCGTCGGGTATCAGTTGCCGGTCAACAAGGGCACGGCGACGAAGCTGCTGAACTTCCGCGCGCTCATCGACACGTTTGTGGCCCAACGGGCTACGACCGACGCCCTGACGCTGGCCGAGGACATCATCGAGAAGACGGGCATCAAGGCCGACCTGGCATCCGACCGGACGGCGGAGGGCGACAGCCGTCGCGAGAACCTCGACAGCCTCATATCGGGCATTGCCGACTTTGTGCAGGCGCAGCGTGAGGACGACCAGGAGGAGCACGTGCTCCTGACCGACTACCTGGCCAATGTGTCGCTGATGACCGACCAGGACTCCGACGACTCGTCGGACGACAAGGTGTCGCTCATGACCATCCATGCGGCCAAGGGCCTGGAGTTTGGCACGGTGTTTATCGTTGGCCTGGAGGAGAACATCTTTCCCAGTCAGATGTCGGTCGGGTCGGCGCGCGACTTGGAGGAGGAGCGGCGCCTGCTCTATGTGGCCATCACGCGCGCCGAGAAGCATTGTTACCTGACGTGGGCCCACACGCGCTGGCGCTTTGGCAAGATGGACGGTTTCGTCAACCCCAGCCGTTTCCTGAACGACATCTCGCAGCGTTATGTGGAGGTGCAGGTGGAGGGCGGACGTGGCGCTGGCGGTTATGGCTCTTATGGCGACTCGTGGGGCAGCAGTGAGCGCCCTTCGCGTCGCCCGTGGGAGGACGACTACGAGATCAACAAGCCCTACACGGGCAGCCGTGTGTGGGGCGGCGAATATCCTCAGCGGAGCAGCCGCATGCAGAACTCGCACCCTGTTGCGGGGCAGTTTATGGCGGACCCGCAGCCCAAGATCACGAGTCCGCACAAGGCTGAGCAGGCCGTCAACCCCTTCTCGCCGTCGTTTGAGCGGCGACTCAAGCAGAGTGGCAACTGGAGCAGGGTGGAGCGGGCTGTCACCAATGGCGGGCGCGCAGCGGCAGCGAGCCGTGGCATGGCGTCGGCCACTGCGGCCGACCTGCATGAGGGCACGGTGGTCGAGCACCAGCGCTTTGGCCGTGGCGTGGTGGCGAAGGTCGAGGGCACGGGCGAGAACGCGAAGGCTACCGTCGACTTCGACGCCACGGGACGCAAGCAGCTCTTGCTGAAGTTTGCGAAGTTGCGCGTGGTGGGCTGACGCATTTGGCTCGTTTGCGCGCTCGACAAGGTGTGTGCACATATCGGAACCGCCTTATTGTAACCTTGTAACTGTAACCGTGTAACCTTTTTTTGTGTGTTTTGGCAAAAACAGGAGTTTGTGGGGTTTTGAGAAAAACCGGAGTGTCGTGTGTTTTTTGACAAAAACCGGATTAAACCCCAGCTGGTTTTCTGAGCCTGACGGCTTGGCCACCTTGCCCCGCCGCGTCCTTACGTGAGCGAGCTCACGACGGCCACGACGGGGCAAGGCGACCAGTGGCGCTGGGGCGCCACTCAGAAAACCAGCTGGCAATAAACCGAATTAAACCGCAAGCGCCGTCGGAGGGGGATACTGAATAAACCGCTCACGCAGCTGGGGGATGGTTAAACCGTGCGACAGCACATTGCTTTTCTATACTTTTGCCCTTACAGGGCGTCAGCCATATCTTGGTGCGTCTATACCCAGGGTGCCGCTTCGCTTGCCCTGGGCTAAGTAATTGTTGGGCTTTCAGCCCGCGAGCGGCAATGGAAGAGCACGGCCGTTGAACGGCAATGGGCGAGCGCAGGCAGCACACGCCATACACATGTTCTTTCGTGGGTGACGTGTCCCACGTCACATCATGGGTGAGGAAGGCCTTACGGCCTGTGCGGTGAGACACCGCACCCACTATCCGCATGCAGTGGGTGACGTGTCCTCACGTCACAGCGTATGTTCTTTTAGTGGGTGACGTGTTCTCACGTCACGGCGTATGTTCTTTTAGTGGGTGACGCGTCCTCACGTCACAGCGTATGTACGTTTAGTGGGTGACATGTCCCACGTCACACAGATGCGTGAGCGGTTTAATTCGGTTTATGGCCAGGGTGTTGGGAAGGCGGCGGGAGCCGCCCATGATGGTGAGGTAAGCCTCGGACTGTGAGCTTGCTCACGTAGTCCGAGGCTTGGCTCGCCAGCATGAGCCCGACAGGGCTTCCCGACGCCCTGGGGTTTATATCGGTTTTTGTCAAAGAGTCAGCGCGCTTCACCCCAATGTTCAGCCGCGGCGTGCACACGTCGCAACCACCTTATTGTAACCTTGTAACCTGTAACCATGTAACTTTTTTGCTGACGGGCCCAATGTTTTCCCCGTCCCTTGTTGCGATGGGGTAAGAAAAAAAGCCTAAAGACTTTCGTCTTCAGGCTTTTCTATTGTGCGTTTGAGTTTGGGCATGTGCTTCTTGTTGCGAAGCCATGCCCTTTTCCGTTCTTCGTATTCTTCGTGATGACGCTCCAGGAAGTTGTCTGCCATGGTCTATCGAGGATTTGTTAGTGGCTCGCTCACTTGAAGCGGCTGTAAATGACGTTGATCTTGATGGGGCTGTCGTCGGCAGTGGTGCCCTTCACGAGGCGCGTGCTGGTGAGCGACATGTCGTTGGTGACCTTCACCACGGTGGTGGAGCCCGACGAGGTGGCGGTGGTGGATAGCTGCACGGGGATGAGCACCACCTTGTTCCAGTTGGCTGATCGGCGGTCGCTGTTGTACATGGCCGAGATCATGCCCGCGATGTTGTTGAAGGTGTAGCTGTTGTCGAAGTTGCCCTTGGCGGCATTGTATGACCAGCTCGTCACAAACGAGTTTTTGTTGTTGTAGATGTCATTGTTCTCGAAGAACGAGTGGATGGAGTCCTCCGGTATCATGAGTATCTCCTTGGGCACGCTGAAGGCGTAGTCGCTGGTGGTCTGGTTGTTGAGACGTTGCACGACGATCTTGGCCGATGTGATGGTGTCGTTCTCGTGTCCCTCCATGATTTTCTCCACGGGTAGCGTCAGTTCGGTGAAGATGCCCGCAGGCGTCTTGAGATAGGTGCACGACTCGTCGTTGGCCAGTCGCTCCATGGTCTGCTTGTCGTTGGTGATGGTGGACGTCTGCAACACCTCCTCCGTTCCCCAGAAGACGGCTGCGGAGTGGTAGAGCGAGTCGTCCTCGACATGGCTGAAGTAGACGTCGAGCTGCGACTGTGAGATGTAGGCCATGTTGCCCACGCCGTTCTGGTGCTTGAAGAAGAAGCCCGGCACGACATTGTTTCTGAATGCGAAGGCATTCTTGAAGTTGGCAGGGTTGTCGTAGTACTTCTGCATGATGTAGGTGCCATAGTTGTCGTAGGTCTTTCCGTCCTTGTCGGTGTAGGGCCCCTTGAGCTTGATGGTGATGTATGGCGTGTAGGTCGACGTGTCGCGAGTGCTCTGCTTGACGTTGTAGTCGATGAGGCTGTACACCTTGTCCCTTCTGAGTCCGCCCTCTCGGATGTATCCGTTGTCGGCGGGGCTGAAGTTGCTGTAGTAGGCCTGGTCCTCGTTCATGGGGCGTCCCATCTCATAGGCTGTGAGCTTCATGAGCTGTGTGGAGTCGCCGTAGAGGCTGTTGTAGAAGAGTCGCAGCTCACACGAGTCGGCCTTGACCACTCCCCTGTGTTCCTGTCCGTTGGCGTCGTTGGCCACGAGGTTGGCTTTCTCGGGGAAGGTGAAGTCCTCGAGGTTGTTGAACTGAGCCATGAAGTCGCCCGTGATGTAGGCGCCCGTCTCGGGGTCTCTCACCTTTCCCAGGTATCCTGTGGTGTTGCGCGAGAGCACTGAGTCGGCCACGATGGATCGGCTGGCCACGCTGTAGGTCTGTGCGGATATTTGCAGTCCGTCTCGGTTGTCGTTGAGCGACGATCCGATGGTGTCCGTTGTCGAGTCGCAGCTGGCCATTGCGATGGCGGCTATGGAGAGGGCTACGTATAACTTAGAATTCATGTGAAAGCGCTTGTTAAGGTGTGTTCTTGGGTGGGGGTGATGGTCGGGCCTGTGTGGCTGCTTACTTGTCGAGGATCTGGTTGTAGAAGTCCTTGTAGGCCGCCACATAGTCTTGTCCGGGGTAGGCGAGCAGGGGCATGTCCTTTCCCTTGGCGTAGGCCAGCAGGTCGGCGTTGACGTTCTCTCCGGCCTCCACGACGCCGTCGCTGTAGTCGATGGCGAGCTTGGCGAGCTCCTTGAAGTCGAAGTTGTCGGCGTAGGGCTTGAGCAGTTCGGCGTTGGCTTCGCGGAACTCCACACACTTCTTGAAGTTTTCTCCGAGCGATGCCTTGGGCTGTGAGCCGAAGAGCGAGGTGACCACCTTGGCGTTGGCGAATGAGGGGTCGTCGTGGTAGGCCGTCTTGATGTAGAGGGGCACCACGGCCGCCATCCATCCCTGGCACTGCACGATGTCGGGTGTCCAGCGCAGCTTCTTGACGGTCTCGAGCACGCCACGTGCGAAGAAGATGGCTCGCTCGCCGTTGTCGGCGTATTCGGTGCCGTTCTCGTCCTCGGTCATGGCCTGTCGGTGGAGGAAGTAGTCCTCGTTGTCGATGAAGTAGACTTGCAGTCGCGACACGGGGATGCTGGCCACCTTGATGATCAGCGGATGGTCGGTGTCGTCGATGATCAAGTTCATGCCCGACAGGCGTATGACCTCATGGAGCTGTCCGCGGCGCTCGTTGATGGCTCCCCACTTGGGCATGAAGGTGCGGATTTCGAAGCCATTGTCCTGCATCTTTTGCGGCAGTTGGCGTCCCATGACAGACATTTCTGATTCGGGCACATAGGGGGTGATTTCCTGGTTGATGAATAAAACCTTTTTCTTGATCATTCTTCTTTTCCTGTTAATTGTGAAAAGTCAATTGGTGGGGGTGTGGCGATGGGGTATGCACACACGCTACCCAAGTTAACTTCATGCGTGCAAAGTTACGAAAAAATATTGATAAAACGCCCTCTTTTGCATGAATTCACACAAAAGAGGGCGATTTTAAGGGTGTTTATCATTGCCGGGTGGCCGTGGGGTGCGCCTGCTGGCCACCGCGGGTGTTGTTATTCGACGACGAAGAGAGGATCGTCCTCGAGCACGCTCTGTCCGATCTTGACGCAGATGGCCGTGACCTTTCCGCTCTTCTCAGCCTCGATGTTGTTGGCCATCTTCATGGCCTCGAGCACGAGCACGGCGTCGCCGGCCTTGACCTCGTCGCCGACCTTCACGTTGATGGCGGTGATGGTGCCGGGCAGCGGAGCCTTGATGGCTCCTGCGGTGTTGGCGGCGGCTGCTGGAGCGGCGCTCTCGTCGTCGCTCTCGGCGACGGGCTTGCCCAGTTCCACTTTCTTCTTCTCGGGCTCGGCGGGCTTCTCCATGCCCACCTCGTAGGCCTCTCCGTTGACCTTCACGCTGGCGACGTAGGTCTCCTCATTGATGTCGCCGATCTCGACGTTGTATTCCTTTCCGTCGATGGTGTATTTGAATTCTTTCATTGTCTTGATGGTTTAGCTGTGAACGACAGGAACTTGGCGTTCCACAAAGTCTGCTTGGGCTTGATGGTGATGACGTTGGGTTCCTTGTCATGGACGTTGTTGCCCTGGTACTCATAGAGCGCCATGGCAATGGCTGCGTAAATGTTCTTATCCATTGGAAACGTTGAACTATATTCTGGTCGCTTATTTATATAAGGTTACATCGGCATGCATCCGTGCTTCTTGGCGGGCAGGCTCTGGCGCTTGGAGGCCAGCTGTGCCAGTCCGCGGCAGATGCGGAAGCGCGTGTTGCGCGGCTCGATGACGTCGTCGATGTATCCGAACTGTGCAGCCTGGTAGGGGTTGGCGAAGGTCTCGGTGTACTCGTCTTCCTTCTCAGCGAGGAAGGCCTTGACGTCGCCGCCCTCCTCCTTGATCTTCTTGGCCTCCTTGGCGCAGAGCACGGCCACGGCGCCCGATGCGCCCATGACGGCGATCTCGGCTGTGGGCCATGCGAAGTTGAGGTCTGAGCGGAGCTGCTTGCATCCCATGACGATGTGGCTGCCTCCGTAGCTCTTGCGGAGGGTGATGGTGATCTTTGGCACGGTGGCCTCACCGTAGGCGTAGAGCAGCTGTGCGCCGTGGAGGATGACGGCGTTGTACTCCTGTCCGGTGCCGGGCAGGAAGCCAGGCACGTCGACGAGGCTGACGATGGGGATGTTGAAGGCGTCGCAGAAGCGCACGAAGCGTGCACCCTTGCGGCTGGCGTTGACGTCGAGCACGCCGGCGTAGGCCGAGGGCTGGTTGGCCACGATGCCCACGCTCTGTCCGTTGAAGCGAGCGAAGCCCGTGATGATGTTCTTGGCAAACTTGGGCTGCACCTCGAAGAACTCGTTGCCATCGGTGATGGCCGTGATGACCTTGTACATGTCGTAGGCCTTGTTGGGGTCGTCGGGCAGGATGTCGTTGAGCAGGTCTTCCTTGCGGTCGATGGGGTCAGTGCATTCCACGCGCGGAGCCTCCTCGGTGTTGTTGGAGGGCAGGTAGCTGAGAAGCTTCTTGATGAGCGTCATGGCGTCTTCCTCGGTCTTGGCCGTGAAGCTGGTCACGCCGCTCTTGCTGGCGTGGACGCTGGCTCCTCCGAGGTGCTCAGAGTCGATTTCCTCGCCAGTGACGGTCTTCACCACCTTCGGGCCCGTGAGGAACATGTAGCTGGTGCCCTCGGTCATGACGATGAAGTCGGTGAGTGCGGGCGAGTAGACGGCACCGCCGGCGCATGGGCCCATGATCATGGAGATCTGTGGCACGACGCCCGATGCGAGGATGTTGCGCTCGAAGATCTCACCGTATCCTGCCAGTGCTGAGATGCCCTCCTGGATGCGTGCGCCTCCTGAGTCGTTCATGCCGATGACGGGTGCGCCGTTTTGCATGGCCATGTCCATGATCTTGCACATCTTCTGTGCCATGGTCTCCGAGAGCGAGCCGCCGTTGACGGTGAAGTCTTGCGCGTAGACGTAGACCAGTCGGCCGTCGATGGTGGCCGATCCTGCCACGACGCCGTCGCCGAGGAACTGCTTCTTCTCCATGCCGAAGTTGTGGCAGCGGTGGAGCTTGAACATGTCGTATTCCTCAAAACTGTCTTTATCCACGAGCATCTCGATGCGTTCGCGTGCGGTGTACTTGCCGCGTGCATGCTGCTTGTCGATGGCCTTCTGTCCGCCACCGAGACGAGCTTGCTCGCGCTTGGCAACGAGGTCCTTAATCTTCTCTGTTTGTTTGCTCATAATTTATTTTGATTATTGCTGTGTTCGTAATTTGGGCGCAAAGTTACGAAATATAAACGAGAATGGGGCAGATATAATTGTAAATAATGTTATTATGTGTGGTTAGTCGACAAACCGCCTGAGGATGTCGTTGTAGGCTTCGATGCGCCTGTCGCGCAGGAAGGGCCACCAGCGCCTGACCTGTTCGGAGTGGGCGAGGTCTATGTCGACGACGGCTCGCTGCTCCTGGTCGGTGGGTGCCTGGTGGATGAGTTCGCCTTGCGGTCCGGCCACGAAGCTGGAGCCCCAGAAGTCGATGCCCGCTGTCTGGTGGCTGGGGTCGTCCTCGTGTCCCACGCGGTTGACGGCCACGACGGGCAGTCCGTTGGCCACGGCGTGGCCACGCTGCACGGTGGTCCATGCCGTGCGCTGCCGCTGCTGCTCGTCGGGTGTGTCGCTTCGCTCGTAGCCGATGGCTGTGGGGTAGATGAGCAGGTCGGCGCCCTGCAGGGCCATGAGGCGGGCTGCCTCGGGGTACCACTGGTCCCAGCAGACCATGACGCCCAGTCGGCCCACGGAGGTGTCGATGGGGTGGAAGCCGAGGTCGCCTGGGGTGAAGTAGAACTTCTCGTAGTAGGCAGGGTCGTCGGGTATGTGCATCTTGCGGTATTTGCCGGCGATGGTTCCGTCTTTCTCGATGACGACGGCTGTGTTGTGGTAGAGGCCTGGCGCGCGGCGCTCGAAGAGCGAGGTGACGATGACCACGCCGTGCTGCTTGGCCAGGAGGGCGAAGAAGTGGGTGGAGGGCCCGGGTATGGGTTCGGCCAGGTCAAACTGGCTGACGTCTTCGGTCTGGCAGAAGTAGAGCGAGTTGTGGAGCTCTTGTAGCACGATGAGCTGTGCGCCCTGGCGGGCGAGTTCGGCGATGCCTTCGGCCAGTCGGTTGAGGTTGTCGGTGGTGGAGGGGGTGTTGTGTTGCTGGATGATACCTATTCTTAATGGCATGGGTGATGGTGGGTTTTATGTGGTTTGTGATGGGCCTATTGTGCCCAGTAGGCGTTGTCGGCTTGCAGCACGCCTTGTGGGTACTGCATGGTGAGGCAGTGGAGTGAGCCGTGCTGGCGGATGGCGGTGCGTGCGTCGATGCCGATGATCTCGCGGTCGGGGAAGGCCTGGCGGATGGTCTCCATGGCCGCGCTGTCGGTCGAGGGCTGGTGGTAGGTGGGCACGAGCACGGCTCCGTTGAGGATGACGAAGTTGGCGTAGGTGGCTGGCAGGCGCTCGCCGTCGTCGCGGATGGCGGCGGGCATGGGCAGCCGCAGCAGGCGGTAGGGGCGGCCGTCGAGGGTCTTGAGGCCCTGGAGCTGCTGCTCGAGGGCGGCGAAGTCGGCGTAGTGTTCGTCGGCCTGGTCGTCGCAGCCCACGTAGAGCAGGGTGTCGTGAGGTGCCATGCGCACGATGGTGTCGATGTGTCCGTCGGTGTCGTCGCCCTGCAGGCGGCCGTGGTCGAGCCAGATGACGCGGTCGGCGTGGAGCAGGATGCGCAGGCGGCGGTCTATCTCGCGCTGGTCGAGGGGCTGGTTGCGGTGTGGCGCTGTCATGCACGAGGTGGTGGTCATGATGGTGCCTCGGCCGTCGCTCTCGATGGATCCGCCCTCGAGCACGAAGTCGGTGTGGTTCTCCAGGGCGGCCTGGAACACGCCGTCGTAGTAGAGTTGCAGGTTGATGGCGTTGTCTTTCTGCCACTGGAACTTCTCTCCCCATCCGTTGAACTTGAAGTCGAGGAGGTGGTTCTTGACGAAGAAGCCCCGTGCCTGGTGGGTGGAGGTGAGGGTCAGCGGTGCGTGGTCGCGTGCCCAGGTGTCGTTGGTGTCTACCTGGCGTATGATGACGCGTGCGAGCTGGTCGGCGTCGAGAGCCTGGGCGAGCTGTGCGTGTGTGGCTTGCTTGTCGGGCGTGACGACGAGCAGCAGTTCGCGCCGTGTGATCTGTCGCGCCATCTCGATGAAGGTCGCGGTGATGTCGGCCAGGTAGGGCCGCCAGTCGGTGTGTGCGTGTGGCCACGTCAGCTGTATGCCGCTCTGTGGCTCCCACTCGGCGGGCAGGGTGAAGTCGCAATGTGGGTTGTGGTTCATGGCTTGTTGGGGGTTAATGTGTGTTGTTGTCAGGCCGTTGCCCAGTCGAGCAGTCCCTTGCCCATGTCGTCGAGCTCCAGTGCGAGCCCTGTGACCTGGCGCTTGTCGGCCTTGAACGGTTCCATGTATCTGTTGTCGATGATCTGCTTTACGGCAGCCTCCTTGCCGCCGTTGTTCTTGAGTTTCAGTTCCACCACATAGATGCGGTGTGGGGTGGTGATGACGAGGTCTATCCTGCCGCTGGCAAGCATCCGCTCCACGGCTACCTTGAAGCCGATGGCGTTGCAGATGGTGCTGATGATGAGCCGGTAGCGTTCCTCCATGTCCATCGATGCCATTTTCTTGTTGCTGTAGGGCACGTCGGCGATGAGCGCCTTCAGTGCCTTCATGGCCTCGGCTGTCTTTCCTGCGTCCATGTAGGCGTAGAACTGTGCCTGCAGCGACTGTATGTCGCCCGACTGGCGGAGTGTCAGCGCTGGGAGCACACACTCGTAGAGCGCCTGCCTTACCTCTTCGTTGGGAAATCCGAGATGGTAGACGCCGCCCTCGACCGACTTGATGGTGAGGTAGCCCGACTGGTAGAGAAACAGTTCGGCTCCGCCTCCGGTGACGTCGGACGTCTCGATGACGTTGCGGATGATCATGCAGTCCTCGAAGTCCTTCAGGCGTATCTCCATGTCGTCGACAAACTTGGGCAGCAGGGATGTGGCGCCCGACGAGGCCCAGAAGTTGCGCAACTTCGATTGCTTCAGGGCGTTGACAAGGCTGAACGGGTTGTAGACGTCGGCCATGTTGTCTTCGCTGAAGTGGTAGCCGTCGTAATAGTCCTTCAGGTTGTCGTGGGTCTCCTGCAAGGTCCATCCGTTGGCCTCGGCCATCTTCTCCATCTCTGGCTTGAAGTTTTCCTCGATCTCGTCCTCGGTTATTCCGCACAGCGTGGCGTACTCGGGCAGGAAACTGATGTTGGTCAGGTTGTTCAAGGCCGAGAACAGGGAGATCTGCGTGAACTTGGTGATGCCCGTGATGAAGACAAGCCTCTCGTACTCGTCGTCGGCCTTCAGTATGGCGAACACCTCGCGGTAGGCGGCCGTGCAGGCCTCGTGGTCGGGGGTGCGCCATGAGTGCTGCAGTGGCGAGTCGTACTCGTCGATGAGCACGCAGACGCCGAGCCCTGTCGTCTCGTAGGCGGTCTTGATGATGGCGTGGAAGCGGTCGGCGAGGTGGGCTGTTGGCTTGGGCGTGATGCCATATTTCTTCTCGTATTCGCCGAAGCTGACGTCGAGATACGAGCGCACGGTCTCGGCCGTGGCGCCGCCACAGCTCATGTCGAGCCTGATGACGGGATGTTGCTTCCAGTCGCTCTCCAGGTCCATGATCTTCAGTCCGTCGAAGAGCTCTCGCTTTCCCTCCAGGTAGGATTGCAGGGTGTCGATGAGCAGCGACTTGCCGAAGCGGCGTGGGCGGCTCAGGTAGTTGAACTTGTCGCCGTCGTTCGCCAGGTGCCAGATCATGTCTGACTTGTCGACATAAATATAGTTGCCGTCCCTCATGTATTTGAACGACTGTATGCCAACAGGCAGTCTCCTTTTGTTGCTTTGTGTCGTCATGTTGCTGTGTTGTCGCTTCCTGTTTGTTTATTCGGCGTAAAGATACGCAGAAATAATGAGACGGCAAAGGTTTTTGTGAGTTTTGTTCAAGTTTTGCCTTGCTGGTTTCTTTCGGTTTGCCTGGTGCGGGGTGGGCGGCCGTGGGTCGCTGCACATGGCGGAACCACCTTATTGTAACCTTGTAACCTGTAACCGTGTAACCTTTTTGTGTGTGTGGTTTGACAAAAACTGGGGTGTTCGTGTGTGGTTTGACAAAAACTGGGGTGTTCGTGTGTGGTTTGACAAAAACTGGGGTGTTCGTGTGTGGTTTGACAAAAACCGGATTAAACCCCAGCTGGTTTTCTGAGCCTGACGGCTTGGTCGTCTTGCCCCGCCGCGTCCTTACGTGAGCGAGCTCACGACGGCCACGACAGGGCAAGGCGACCAGTGGCGCCCCAGCGCCACTCAGAAAACCAGCTGGCTATAAACCGAATTAAACCGCTCACGCCGTCGTGGGGGGGATACCGATTAAACCGCAAGCGGCGCTGGGAGCGATACTGATTAAACCGCTCACGTGGGTGCTTGCTTCGTTGCAGTGGGTGACGTGTCCCCACGTCATAACATGGGTTCTCTTAGTGGGTGACGTGTCCCACGTCACGCGTATGGGAGGAGAAGGCCTTGCACGGCCTGCGCTCGGCTCTGCCGCTTGCACGGCCTGAAAGGCCAACAATTACATAGCCCAGGGCAAGCGCAGCGGCACCCTGGGTAAGAGGATGGTGCGCGTGAGCATGCGCCCTGTAAGGGCAAAAGTGTAGGCGCTTTGCTTACACGTTATGCCTTCCGACCGCCGTGACAGCACATTGCTTTTCTATACTTTTGCCCTTACAGGGCGTCAGCCATATCTTGGCACGTCGATACCCAGGGTGTCGCTTCGCTTGCCCTGGGCTATGTAATTGTTGGGCCTTCGGCCCGCGCACGCGGCAATGGATGAGCGCAGCCGGCACAAAGCGTTTTTAGTGGGTGACGTGTCCCACGTCACAACAGG
>JBNMMB010000045.1:0-28842 GCA_050875105.1 Prevotella sp.
ATGCCAAAAGCTTTATGCATTATGCTGGCATTCATTTATCATTGAGTTTGGTCACTACAAAGATAGATAATGCCAGCTTTATTTTTGCCATAGAAGAGAAAATATTCTTATTCCTTATCTATGCATTTAACGGAAGAACCCTAAAAACATGCACACTAGACCGTTTTTTTTTCGGAATCGTGTTACAAATCGTTTATGAAACGATAAAAAATTCATGTTTTGTATTTGCACCCACAGCTTGTCCATGGCTCATGGCAACAGGCAGATGGACCTGTCGCTGGTATACGAAAAAGGCCGCTATTGTTGCTCAAACAATAGCGGCCTTTAGTTGATCATAGTTGTACTTGGTAGAGAAGCCAGCTGTACTTGGTAGAGAAGCCAGCTGTACTTGGTAGAGAAGCCAGCTGTACTTGATAGAGAAGCCAGCTGTACTTGATATCAGGTCCTCAGTGGTTAGTCGTACCAGTTGTTTCGTTCCTCGTAGGCGTCAAACTCCCAGTCGTCTTCGACACCCACCCGCTTGAGTGCCTTGCGGATGAAAGCTTGTTCGTTGGGCGGCAGGGAGCGGTCTCCACGGCGCCGCTCATAGTAGGGTGTCCGGCTCCAGTGATTGATGCAGATCGTTGTAAATTGCCGATACTGGTCGGGATACATGCGCTTCTGAAACTGCTCGAAACCGCGGGCGTAGGTCACGGGGCGGTCGCTGCGATAGTAGGCGCAGGTGCTGTCCTTGGTGCAACACGTGGGGTTGATGAGTTGCAGGCGTTCGGCTTTGACCAGCAGCTTTGCATACGACTCTTGGTGAAGACAGGTGCCGGCCATGGGGCAGTCGGCGTGCTGGCAGACGGGATAATCGTCTGGCAGCGAGTAGTACTCTTTCTTTGCCATGTGTGTTTGTGTTTTGTGTTTTGTGATTTAGGGTTAATTATTTTGGGAACTTGACTTCCCTGTGGCCACGTGAGCCACTTCCTGTTATCATAATGTGAGGCGTCTTGCGACTTGATGTTCATAAGCCTTGCTTGCAGGCTGTTGTGTTTTTCGATCTTCCTAGATTGTCTTCTGCAAAGGTAATACATTTTTTCGACAAATCGACAAGATGCATGATGAAAAAGTTGCGGATATCCCTAAACGTATACATACGATCTCATCGAAGGACATGCGTCTTAAACATTCTGCAATTATTATACCTTCATATCTTTATTAGAATTCCCATATCAGTAAATTTCATCAAATCTCTATGATTTGTTTTTCGTCTGGTACGTCCTGTGTGTCTGTACGCAGCGACGAACGTCGTTGTTCGTTACTAAGAGAGTGTCTGAAGCAAATGTTTCGTGATTCCACCTCGCCAGCCATCCTTAGATACCGCATGATGCTTAGCGAGACGTCTCCGCCACGGGCAAAGTCCTCTTCCTCTTGTATGAGATGCTGCACTTCATGCAACAACACACCTTCCGTTTGATACTCGAAAGGAGAGCGGGCGGTGCCCATGCAAACCATCATGGCGTAATTGACTGGGTCGAAATAGCCTGCGAATCTGTGGGTCGGAGTATACCGGGCAAACAGCCGTAGTCTGTCGAAAGCTGGATAAGCCGTGAGCAATGTGGTATCGTGCATGCAAAGGCGGATGTTGATGGATTCACCGAAATGCCTTTTCAGATGGTCTTCTATCTTTTCTGTATCATGAAATGGATCGGCTATCTCATACCGCCATTTGCCGTTCACTCCAATTTCCCAACCTGTCAGTTGCTTTATCTTGCGCATGTCGGTGTTGTCTCTCAACATCAACATTGCCTCCTTGTGCGCTTTAAGAAGACCTGACGAAGCATTACTCTCGTCAAGTCTTCTTGCACCAATTATACCTATATAGCTCATATTACCACTTGTCTGGAGAATTAATGATGTCAGTCTTTCCATCGATGTAGTCTTGGATACAATTCCGTATGCCATCAAGTGTATGTGAGCAAGGCATGGCATCCATGAATGCCTGTGCATCGGCCTTACCCGGCGACATGAAGAGCATCTCGTCCTCAAATTTTGAGAAATAGAGTCCGTCAGTACTCAGGTATTCGCTGTCAAGAATTTCTTGCAGCATTGCCTTTACATTGCTGCCAAGAATGACGGAGGCAGTCTTTGCCTTGTTTTCCGTCACCTGTCTCAACAAGTGGCATACTTCACGCTGGTCGGACAGCGAAGGTTGCACCTCTTGTCGTAGATCTACATTTTTGACAGACTGGTTGAAGTATGACTTCCATTTCATATAGCATCGGCGCAGTGCTTCTATGGTACTGCACATGGTAAGAGGTAACCCTTCGAGTGCCATCGTTTCCTGTGCAAGGTTGTAACATTCAGAATGTCTGAACACAGGCTTGCCTTTCTGTTCCTCTGTCGCAGCCGGGGCAGATATGCGCAGAAGCAGGTTCTCTTTTACTGGCGGCATTGCCACCTCGTCCGTATTCTTCCAATCCAAGGCATCCCATGGTTCGTTGTCGTCATGCTCAGAGCGCGATGCAAATTGCTTCATGTCACCATAAGGCATCTGGTCGCGTGGCACTATGATCACGGCATCCATCTGTGCGAGGGTCTGGATAATGGTTTGTAAGGGTTCTGATTCGACGGGCAATTGTTCCGTTTGGTAGTGCATGATGGGGTTGCGCTTTTTCTTGTCGTGTTGTTCTTCATCTTCTTTGACCTTGTCGTATATCGAACTTATAGGAGTGCCCGTGAAGAAAGAGCGTATTGTATCAAAACGCTTGTCCTTCTCAAACGCCTTGGAGTGTTTGTCGCTCACGCTGATCACATACATCAAACCGCTGTAAGGCAATAAGTTAAAATTTACGCCCACACCAGCTATTGTATAGCTCGTGTTTGTATTCGTGGCATACTTGAAGCCTTCATGGAGAGGTATGGAGACGCTGTTTATGGCCTTGCGTGTCTTTGATTCGTCCATTGGCAAGAGTAAACCTATCTGTGTCTGGATTTTGCCTTTAGCCTTCTTCTTAAGGGAGAACGATATGAAGCGCGGCTTCAGTTCAGCAATGGCAGGGTGGACGTATGCCCCTAAAATGTTGCCCGTTATGATTTTTCGCTCCACAATCTTATTGTTGTTGCGTGCAATCTCTTCGTCCCAGACACTTGCGTTTGGATTCCAAGCGCGCGAGTTGAGTATATCCATGATGCGCCTGTAGTTGCTGTACTTGCTGTTGTGAACCAGATTGATGCGTATCTCCGTGTGCAGAGCGGTCAAGGCAAACACAAGCTCCACACGGCTTGGCAAGAATCGGTTTCTCTCTTCCTTCCCAAAGCGGATATCTTTAAGTATGGCCATCACCTTTTGCGGACTGTCCTCGCCTGCCAACATCTCACTGATGTCCCTATAACCTTTTCTAATCTCTGCTCTTGAAAGAACCTTGATGAGCCTTTTTCTTTCTTCTGAGTATTTCTTCATTTCCTGTTTCTTCGCTTCTATAAGGTGGTTGTACTCATTGGAGTATGACACCAACTTACGCTTGATTTGCTTGGCGAGTTTTAGCTCTTTCACTTTTTCAAATTCTGTTGATCCCCATTGGTCTGTCGGTGTGTATGCCTTTTGCAGCCAAGCTTCAGCAAGCTCCTCTTTGCCGCAATAGTTGGTCAAGACACGCTTTGTCCCATCATACAGCAATTGGCTGCGGGTCTTGAAACGTCGGTGGGCTTCCTTGTCGCGGTGAGCATAGTAGTCCCTCACCTGTTTCTTCAACTCCGAGTTCTCTGCGTATGGACTTCCGTAGACAGTTTTTGCTTCCTTGCAACATTCGGTCAGAGCAGCAAAGCTGTAAGGGAAAGTCTTCTGCTTGCATTTATAGGTCGTCAGATAGGAGCAACTGCCCAGCCGTGTTTTCGCCTTCGCTGTTGTGAACAGTTCTTCTCCAACATAGTCTGCCTCGAAATCGCGATACTCTCGCTCCAAGTCCCATTGGTTGATGCGACGCAGTTCCGCCTCAAGCGAGGTGTAGGCGGCTATCAAGTCGTCCACAATGGCCTGCTGTGCCGCGACGCTCAGCATGGCACTCCGCGCAAGCAGCTTGCTTGCAGACACTTTGCGAGAGAGGTCGAGAACCAATGCCAGTTCTGGGCGCCCTGCCAGATAATCGGTTGCCACCTCATTGCCATATTTGTTGTCAATGTCCACAAAGTCGGCCTGCTCCCGGTCTTGGTCTTGCCAGGCTGCCGTGTTGGCACTCAGCGAGCGCAACTTTGCACGAAGCATCATGTTGAGACGCTTCTCGGATGGTATGGCTGTGATAATATATTCGTACAGCGGCGGCAAGTCCATGCGTTGTCCTGTGCGGTTGATGCGTCCGCGCTTCTGTAAGTCAATGTTTACGTCAAGGTCGTTCTGCACGATGAGCATCTTGCGCTGTCGCACTTGGTCTTCGGGCACCTCGGCGGTGGAGATGGCATGCGCACTTGCACCGATGGCTCCACAAGCGTTGATGAGTATGACATCAAGCTTGTTGTTCTGGAAATCATTGAATATAAGGTTGGAGTGACGTTTCTTTCGTGACTTTATGACAGCGTTTATGAAGTCGTCATTCCCCTCTGGAGAAAGATATTCAAGTTGGTGGGCACGTCCTGTACATTCCTCAAACCGGATGTTTATATAGTCACCGTTTGGCGCAATGAACTTCTCTGCTGTTATCAGTTGGCGTATGACGTCGATTGGCGACATCGGCAGATGAAAAATCTCTTCATTTATGTCGTGTTTGATGCTTTCGTAATAGTCTCTTATTTCCTGTGCTTCAGCCTTCAACGAGTCGTTGTCCATTTCTTCTGTGATTTCAAAGATAGGCTGCGAAACACCGTCTGGCAAACAGCTTCCGCAAACCGTCTTGTCCAACAGTCGCAGCAACAATGCCGAGATGTCACCACGCACCGAGCCGTCTTCTCGCACCATCACGTCACGGACCACACACTCCAACGTGTCGCTCATGCCTATCACCACGCTCCTTCCCTGTTTTACATTCTCGATGGCAGCCTGTGCCACATTCTTTGCCTTTAAGGAAAGCAGCAATACCTTATTTATATAGAACAGCTGCGCTCTTGTGGGGTAGCACTTGAAAAACAACAACAAGTCTTGCATTTGGGCATGGTTGACTAATGTGTGAACCATTGCCGACAATTTTACTATCTCCCGGAAAAAGAACATCACTTTGTCAAATTGCTCACCGTGTACAGTAAGGTCTTCATTAAGATAGGTGTATATTGGCGCCGGCAGACCTTCGTCTGAGTGTTCCCGTCTGATCATCTGCCCTTCCGACGCAAGGCATGATGACACGTACTCTTGCATAGGCACTCCTCCACTGTGCAGAGCCACCTTGAGTGTGTTCTCTGTAGTCAAGGCACTTAGTGTTGTGCGTCTCATGAAGGTGAGCAAACATTCCGGGCGTTTGGCAAAGGTAGCTGAAAGGAATACACATTGCGTTTGCAGTGTTTCTTCGAGAATCAAGTTGATGCCTTGCGTGATGATGGATGCCTTGCCGGCATTCACGCCACTGCTTTTGTGTGCCTCGTCGAAGACGTACAGCACGCGATGTTTTTCGCATACCATTCTAAGGAAGTTGAGACGGGTCATGTCTCGCCTGGCATCTTTCAGTTGCGAGTAGGTCATCATGAGGTAATCGAACACATCCGTAGGCACGTCTCCTTTACTGAATATCTCCTGAAGAGCGGGCTTCTTGGGCGCTCTGTACACTACCTCATATTGTTTTTGGTAGAGAGCCATACGATCGGCTTCAAGTTTCTCATTGTCTTCATCGTCGTTTGCGGGCGACCATATTTCATCTGGTGCCTCTGTCTCGTCTTCTTCCACCACATGGTCAAAATCTACTACCGACACCCCGGCGTTCACCACCATCGGTCGCGCATCCTTGATGCCGAGAGCCTTGCAGTCGCGGTACATGTCGCTGAACAGCGTGTAGCGGTCGGTGAAGAATATGGGCAGATAGCCTGCCAACAGTCCATAGCGTATCATGGCAGCTGCCTGTCGGCCTTTGCCAATGCCTGTTTGGTCGCCTATGATTACCGACTGCCCCCGTTTTTCAATATTGTACATGGCAAGTGCCACACCATCAATCTGTTCGGCAGCCATGGCTTGGCATAGTTCCACATCGCTCATGTACAGTCTGTTGGCCACGTATCCACAAACGTCGCCACCAAGGGCATCATTCAGTTTTGTCAAAGCCCTACTCGTGTACTCGGCAAGCTGCTTGGGAACAACGGCCCCCAATGTATCCGCATTCCTTGCCGCACTTTCATATTTCGTTGACTTATTCATCTTTGTTTTTTATTTATTACGCGGCAAAAGTATCATATAGGTATGCCAAAAAGCGGCACAACTAATAAACACTTGAGAGAAAATAAAGATTTTATAAAAATGTCTTGCTTGTACTACATGTTGAGTCATCTTTTGAATAACTTTGTCAGCAAGTAACAATTAGACATGAAGCAATGAATAAGAAAATCTATTTTGCAGGCTCTATCCGTGGTGGCAGAGATGACGAAGATCTGTATCGGCGAATGATAGAAATCTCTGTGAAATACGATTATGCCACATATTAGGAATAATTAATTTTTAACGAAGGGAAGGGCTGATGAATATTTTTTGTAACTTTGGACAAAGAAAACATTCTATTAATATTAGAAACAATGACAACACTGGAAAAGTACATTTGGCTGCTCAATGCGCTGTATCGCGCTGGCAACAGCGGACTGTCGCTGAAGGAACTTAGTGACCAATGGGAACGCGACGACAATGTGAGTCGTGGCGAACCGCTGCCGCGCCAAACCTTCAACCGCTGGAAAGACAACATCCTCATGTCGCTTGGCGTGAACATCGACTGCCGTCTGAAGGGTGGCTATCGCTACTATATCGCCAATCCCGAGAGTCTTGCCGACGGCGAATTGTCGCGCTGGCTGCTCGATGCTTATTCCACTGCCAGCACGCTGTCGCAAAACACATCGCTCAAAGACCGCATTCTTGTGGAGGAAATTCCGTCGAGTCGTCATTTCCTTACGGATATTGTTGAGGCCATGAAGTCCAACTGTGTCGTAACGGCTACTTATCGGAATTTCCACCACAATCAATCATGCACCTTCCCCATAGCGCCTTATTGTCTGAAGATGTTTCAGAAGCGTTGGTATGTGCTTGCGCTCAGCATCAATGAGGACAAACTGCGCATCTATGGGCTTGACAGGTTCGAAAATATAGAAGTGACAAAGGAGCATTTCAACCTTCCGGCTGATTTCGATGCCAAAGAATATTTTTCCTCTTTCTTCGGTATCGTGATCGGCGAGGACGTGCCCATGCAGCGCATCGTCATTCGCGCCTATGGCACTCACCAGCACTACATGCGCTCGCTCCCATTGCATTCCTCTCAAACAGAGCTGCACACTTGCGCCGACTATGCAGACTTTGAACTGACGCTTCACCCCACCTACGATTTCATCATGGAGCTGTTGAGCCGTGGAGCCATGATAGAGGTGCTTGAGCCCCAATCGCTGCGCCAGACCATGAAAGGGTGGATAAGAGATTTGTGCGAACTGTATGAAAACGATTGATTATCAAGTTTACAAATATAGATATGGAAGAGTACGAATTTGACATTGAAGAAGTATTGGAGGACTTGGAAGGACTGAATGTCATAGAGAAATGTCAGGCTTTGGATAATTTAGGCTATGATTTAAGCGACAAGTTGGAAGAAGCTATACAAGAAATAAATGATGCGCGAGATAGAATTAATGATGAATATGCAGCTTCTTGCTATGAGAAATTTGCAAAAGAGATAAAATTATTTATCGATGCAAATTTCCAAGAGCAAAGACCTGAAATAAATGATAAATGCTATTGTACAACCAATTACGATGGCGTTTCAATGGTTGTCGGCCCTGATTGCTTAGATGGGGAATGGACTATTGGTGCTTGCAAATCCGTACGCGAAGGAAGCATCAGACCACCTCAAGAATTGATCAAAAAGTTAGGAGGAAAAGCCGGAACAGATACAATGCAAGTTTCAGAAGAAGAGGTCGTCCCAAAAATGAAATTGGCTTTGTCATTTTCCGACAATTACAAAAAATAGTATGACAAAAGGATTTATTTTCCTTGACCTTGACGGTGTGCTGAACACGGAACACTATCAGCGCATGTTGCAATATGAGGGCAAGCCGAGGCAAGACAAGCATGGTGCTTTTTTCGATCCGGAAGCCGTGGAGCAATTGCAGAGAATTGTTGACGCCACCCATGCCAGTATCGTGATAGAGTCGTCGTGGAAATATCTTGGCTTGGCAGCCATGCAAGCCATGTGGAAAGACCGACAGTTGCCAGGTAAGATGGTAGGTATAACCCCGTCTGCCATCAGCGACAGCGTGCTGCTCTATGCCGACTTGGACATTACGGATCCTTCCTCGCTTCATTGCAAAGGGGCGGAGATAGCCTCTTGGCTTGCCGACAATGAGAAACAAGACGCACCGTATGTCATCATTGACGATGAATATGTTGTCTTGGAATCACAATTGCCACATTTCGTAATGACCAATCCCTACGATGGCATCACAGAAGATTTGGCTGCAAGAGCTATACAAATTTTAAATAACGGGATAAAATAAGTGGTCTCACTATTGTCCTGACCTATAAAAAAGAAAAATGCTCAGAATTCTTCATTGGAAGAACTTCTAAGCATATTAGTTGCGGAGGCAGGATAGCATACAAATTGACTGGATTTTGCTTTAGAATGGCTACAGGAGTCACTTTGCGGCCTTTTGAAGCTCAAGCAGCAGGTCAAGTCGTCGGTCGAGCTGCTCTTTTACGGTAACAAGATCGCTGATTCTCTTGTCTTTTTCCTCAATCACCAACTTAAGTGCACGATTTTCAGCCATTAAGACAGCCGAATCTGTTTCGTCATCACTGGGTTTTGTGTCCTCGTTACCTCCTTCCACAATAAGAATCTCTCCATTGTTAGTGTTCCGGTTTTGATACAGACTATCCATGGTAATTCCAAGGGCTCTGCACAGTTTTACTACGGTCGAAGCTCGCACGTCTGGCTTCTTAGTAATTTCCTTGACGATGTCGCGATGCGTGTCTTCGCCATATATTAGCTTAGACAATTGCCTGGCGGTCATACCTCGCTTTTTCAGCGCTTCGATGATAATTTCCACGTTGGGCGTGTTAAGTTCTGTTGCCATAGCGAAATGTTAAAATTACACCAACGTAGGAAAAACTTCCTTCCAACGTTGGATTATTCGTGTTTTGTTTTTATCTTTGTCGCAAATTTAATAAAATACGTTGATATGAACAAGAAAAGGAACGGTGATTTGCAACCTGTAGACCTACAGGATTACTATAGCACCCTGAAGAAAAAAGAGAAGGGGAAACTCCTCAGATTTTTAACCAGAGAGTATGGAATGGGTTACTCTACCATTGTTAACAAACTGGCTGGGCGTCACGAAATGTCGGAAACCGACGTGTTCCTGCTGAACCTGGCCATTGAAAACGAAAACCTATGGAGAACGTAGAATTCAGAACAAGCCCTGACGGCCATGTGTACTATAGCATCAATGGCGACAAGGAACAGCGACTAACAAAGTTCTCGACCGACATCATCAGTCCGTTGATTACCATTGTCCGCAACCGTTTCCCTGAATGTTACGCCCGTCTGGCCATACTCTATAAAGAGAACGCCTCTCAGATGTGCGGCCGATTCATTCGATGCAATTTCGGGGAACACGACCTTCTCACCCAGGACATCGAGCACGACCTCCTGAATTTCGAAGAAGTGCATTGTCCGCTCCGCGGCATTTGCCCCGACGAGCATGTGATCTGCAAGCCAAAGAGCCTCATTCGGTTGTCCGAAGGTCAGAAGGACATCGTCCGACTTTACATCAATGGCTACAAGATCGATTCTATAGCGGCCGAACTGGGCAAGAACCGGAGCACGGTGAAGACGCAGCTCCTAAGAATACGCGACAAGCTCAACGTGAAGAGCTGCCGTGATATCATCAAGGTCTTCCGACTTGGAAAATTCATGCTATGAATATGAAGTGCGAAACATGCCAGTATGGCCGGAACTGCATCAATGGCCGTTGGTGCGAGAAACTGAAAATCTACGTGCAATATTCTTCGAAACCTAAATGCGAATAAACGTATGGAAGAAACACCCCTCGATGGAGCAATGTCTATGTGCTGCACAACCGATTGTGCGCTCTATAGGTGCGGAACTTGCCGCTATTGGGATAAGAACGATTGCCCGACCGTCAAAAGATACAAGCATAACCGTTAATAACAGGTTGCCGTGATAGAGCGTTAATCGGATAGGCGCATGGGATTAAATAACTTGGCATTAGGCGGTTCGACTCCGCCCCCGGCATCAGATAATAATTTAAGATCATTGATTATGAAACTTTGTGAAATGGAACCTAAAATCGACGCATTAGGCCTTGACAAATTGGAAGCGCGCCTGGGAAAGGGTGGGCAAGTATCATACTTCTTGTGTGCCATAGGAAAAGGCAGCGCACGTTCGCTGATTGTGTACAACAACAAGGGAGAGGCCTACATTAGCTTCTTTTTCGATTTTCCCAGCGACATTAGTTATGCCGCAATCAAGGGGCATGAGAGCATGGATTGCCTATTCGTTGACGGCAAAGCGGCTGGCAGGGCCGAATATCTCGACTTGGCAAACGTAAGTATTTGACGCTTACACCATCCCAATCTACCTTTGCATCAAGAATTTTATGGATTATGATTAAAGCCGAAGACATTTTAAACGCAACCCATGGCGGCCTCGATATCATCCTCGACTGCTATCCGCAAGCGCGGGATTGCGTGAACGCCAAGAAGCATTTCGCCATTCGCGACGAGCGCACACCGTCGGCCAGCCTTCGTCAATACGACTCGAAAAGTTATGGCAAGATATGGCAAGTCACCGATTTTGGCGGTGAGGGCAAGGGCGAGAACGGCATCAGCGTCTACATGAACTACAAGGGCATGCGACAAAGCCAGTTCAACGAGGCTTTGTTGCAGCTCGCGGCTCAGTATGGCGTGAAAGACGAGCTCAACCACACCATCAACAAGCCCAACATCCGTAAGCGGCCCGCCCGACAGGATGAGCCTGATGGCTCGCGCAGCTTCGAGCTCAACGAGCGGTTCACAGACGATGAGCTCCGCATCCTCGGACCGAAAGTGAAGCAGGAGGACGTCGACGCTCTCCACTGGCATAGTGTGAAATGGATCACCACGGTCAAGAACCGCGAGGTTCTGGTCAAGACGTCGAACAGCCACTACCCCATCTTCATGCGCGAGTGCCTGGTGAAGGAAGCCCATGGTGACGAGCCTGAAGTGAAATTCTATAAGGTCTACGAGCCACTGAACTGTGACAAGGGCTTCCGCTTCTCCTACACCCCTGCCGGCGTAAAACCGCAACGCTATATCAACGGCCTGACCGAGCTGAAGGCAGCCTTCCACCAGTTCAACTCCGAGGAGGAGAAGGAATGGCAGCGCACCCACGATGACGACAAACCCTATAAGGAAAAGAAACTTCCCGAGGCTTTCATCTGCTCCGGCGAGCGCGACTCGCTTTGTTGCCGCTCCATGGGGTTCCATCCATTATGGTTCAACTCTGAGACCTATCGCCTCTCCGTAGAAGAGTACAAAGAGATTATGAAGTACGTGGAGGTTCTCTACAACATCCCCGACATCGACGAGACAGGCCGTCACAAAGGCCGCGAATTGGCGCTGACTTATGTAGACATCCGAACCGTCTGGCTCCCCGAATGGCTCGAAGACTATCATGACAATCGCGGAAAAGCTCGTAAGGACCTTCGCGACTGGATGGAGATACGCTCCGAGAAGAAGAATTTCAAGGACCTGATGAAATTGGCTTACCCTGCGAGGTTTTGGGAGGTTTCCTACAACGACAAGGGCAAACCCAAATATGAGGTCAACACGGCCTATCTTTATTATTTTCTGAAGCTCAACGGTTATTACATCCTCCGCGACGAGAACTCCGACTCCAGTCGGTTCATCCACATCGACGGCAACGTGGTGGAGCAGATCAAGGTGTCCGACGTGCGCGAATTCGTGCGCAACTGGGTTGTCGAGCGTCATGAAGAGGTGGGTGTCATCAACCTGATTCTTGGCACCCCGAAGCTCCTTCCGGCCTCACTGGAGAGCCTCGACCGCATCACACTCGACTTCACGAGCTTCACGCCCACCAGCCAGTTTTTCTTTTTCCCCAACGCCACCGTGGAGGTGCACAAGCCCATTGGGGCAGGCGACGGCGGATTTACCATAAAAGATCGCAACTCTGACAACTTCCGCAACTACGTATGGAAAGAGAATGTCATCGCCCACCCATTCAAGAAGCTCGATCCAATGTTTAAGATTCGCAAGGTGGAAGAAGAGGGGCGCGCTCCCTATTTCGACATCGATATCCTACACCTTCGAAGCCATTTCTTTGGCTATCTCATCAATACGAGCCGCCTCTTCTGGCGCAAAGAGACCGAAGGCAACTTTGAGTGTAAACCGGAGGAGGAACGGCTCGCTTACCTTGCTGCCCACCCATTCGACATCGCTGGCGAGGGACTTACCGACACAGAGGTGTGGGAGCAGAAGCAGAATCTCATCAATAAGATCTTCACATTCGGCTACATGCTCCATCGGTACAAGGATTTCGTCCGAGCCTGGGCTCCTATGGCCATGGACAACAAGATTGGCGAGACCGACGAATGCAATGGCCGTAGCGGTAAGAGCTTCTTCTTCCGTGTGCTCTCGTTTATGATGAAGACCGTGAAGCTCTCCGGACGAAACCCCAAGCTCATGGACAACCCACACGTTTTCGACCAGGTAACACAAGACACCGACCTGCTCCTCGTCGATGACTGCGACCGTTATCTGAACCTTGGCCTGTTCTACGACAACATCACGTCCGACATGACCGTGAACCCAAAGAACAACCATTCGTTCACCATAGAGTTCAACGAGAGCCCGAAGCTGGCCTTCACCACCAACTACGTGCCCAACGACTTCGACCCGTCAACGGAGGCGCGCTCCTTATACATGGTCTTTTCCGACTGGTATCACCAGAAAACGGAGGAAAACGACTACTTCGAGACCCGTTCTATCCGCGATGACTTTGGCAAAACGCTCTACGCCTACGACTATACCGACGACGAGTGGAACGCCGATCTCAATTTCTGGCTTCAGTGCTGCCAGTTCTACCTCAGCGTAATGGACAGCGGTGCCAAGCCACAGCCACTCATGGAAAACATCATACAGCGCAAGTACAAGGCCGACATGGGCGCCAACTTCGAGGAGTGGGCCAATGGCTATTTCTCTACCGAGAGCGACCACCTCGACACCTACCTTGAGCGAGATGTCGTCTTTGCCGACTACGTGCATTACGCCAACGTCAACCGCATCACCATGCAGAGCTTCTCTAAGAAGATGCGGGCGTTCTGCGAGATCTGCCCATGGATCGACGAAATGAACCCACGCGACCTCCAAAACGCGTCTGGCCGCATACAACAAAAGGTCGAGGTCACGCCTGGAGTGAAAAAGGTGAAAGACATGATCTATGTGCGTAGCAAACCCATTGATGCTGTTCCTGAAAGCCCCGCAGCGGTGGAACAAGACTTTTTCGGACCAGATACCCCTTTCTAATTTCAACAAGTAATCATAATCAGGTAATTCACAAAGGTTTTAGCGGTGGTTCTGCGTGAGCAGGGGCACCGTTTCGCCGTTCTTAGGGGTCGGTCACAAATTAGGGTTGCCCCACAAACTGTTCAAAAACATGACAAATCCAGCCGTTCGGCTCCCCGAACCCCTCCCTCATTTTTGTTCCAAAACTTTGCAACTTTGTAACCTTTGTTTGAAAAAGGAAGAAAAGTCTTAATAATAAGAGAGTTAGAAGCGGTCACAAAGGTCACAAAGTTGCGTCACAAATGGTTGCAAACCTTTCCAAGTTTGTGACCGCTCGTGCGCCTGTTGCGCTGGTCACAAACTTTATGGCCCAGTCACAAACTTGCAACGGCCTTCGGTAAAATTTGTAACTCTTGAAAATCAGCGTGTTAGCTCTTTGGTCACAGAAATTGCACGGTTGCAAACTTTTCTGACGAAAAGAACTCAGAGAAGAAAACACCAGCGAAAACGCAGCGAAACGAGAGCGCGAAAATGGCGCTTTGTAGTAAAATTTCTCAAAACGCCACGCTTTTCCCACTTTGTTTGGAAAACTCGCCAAAAATTCCTACCTTTGTATGAGATTCAACCGATAAAACCTATCACCGATGAGCAAATTCGTCTTCTACCTACGCGTAAAACCCTTCATTGGCCAATGGCTTACCACCCATTACGGCAACCCTGTCGTGTTCCCTCGCCGATCGGCCGAGAACGCGTGCATCAGGCGCTTCATAGGATTGCGACCGAGGACAGCCAGTGGCGAGAACGTCACCGACGTGCCACCCGCCTCCGATCCATCAGTCATGGTGCTCCCCATAGTCATTCCCGAATCGAAGCGAAAGAAGACCATTTGTTGGAACTATATGTCGAAGTCGGCTCAGGAGGCACTCCTTGAGATCATCGACGACACATTTAAGTTGCAGATGTGGAACGATCTCAACGAGATGACGCGTTGTGGCTGCACCCTCCTCAAGTGTGTGCGCACCTGGTGTGAGAACAATGGCGTCGATACCGATTACGACTACACCTTGAAGATGCGCTACCAACGCATGCGCGACTCCTATTTGGCGCATGGCGTGGATCTCCGTAAGCGTCCCAAGGGTAAAAACAAGGAATAATGTAACTTTTTTGCAATATTCGTTTCCACTATAGCCCCGTTTTTGTTCGGGAGCGTACGTTTTTCAAACGATGGTGGGATAATCGAGATTTCGCATCCAATCAACACCATAAATATGAATAGAATCCATCTTGTCATATCCGTGGAGCGCACGCCCTGCTCGTCGCTCGATGGAATGTTCGGTTTAGGCACTGAACGCATGGTCATCCCCGAAGCTGTTCAATGGGAGCCTATCGACGTACGCCCCCACCCCGTGCTCACCATTTCCGACAAAATTGAGGAAAAAGTGCGCATGTGGACCACCACCCTAAAGTTTTTCACCTGCCATGACCTCGGCGACACATCCACCCGCTACGTCTACCGCCTAAAGTTCGCAGGTGGCAATTATGCCCTCATAGGCTCCTCGTCGCGCCCGTTCCCCGTGCTTACCGTTCAACGTACAGCCCCGGAGAAGCCATCCGACAACCAGTGGAACGAGGCCTCCGTTTCATGGACCACGGCCTTCCCACCGCAAACATTCTTTGTTTAGCGGGTGTTTTGTCCCCACCTATTATTACTATACCTTTGCCATGAACAAAAAAAATGACGGGGAAATGCAATACGATATAGTCATATCAGGAACGATCGGTGGATGGGACTGCCTCTCCACTGGTTACGTGCGATATCTGCTCGACCAGAAAAAGGACAAGGATGTCCATGTGGCCGTCTGCTCTCTTGGCGGCTACGTAAGAGACGGCCTTGTCATGAACCAGCTCTTCAAGGACCATGGCAGGGTCCACGCCCATGCTTTCGGCATGAACGCCAGCATTTCGACCATTGCCATGCTGGGCTGCTCGACCATCGACATCGTGAAGGGCAGCTTCTTCCTTATCCACAACACGTCGACGCTTATCTGCAAGTACGATCAGAAGAACAAAGAGCAACTCGATATCTACATCAAGGAGATCACGCGCCAGCGTAACGACCTCTCCACGTTCGACGACGTGCTCGCACAGATGTACGCAGAGAAGACGGGCAAAAGCAAGGAGGCGTGCGCAGCCCAGATGAAGAAAGGCAACTGGCTCACCGCCCAGCAGGCCGTCGACTTCGGCCTCGTCGACTCCATACGCGAGGATGGCGAGGACGAGAAGAAGGCAGCCGCTATCTCCAATCGTTTCGTGAACCTTTATTCAAACAACAATCATTTCGAGGAGGCAGGCATACCGCCGTTGCCAACGACACAGGGGCAGCCATCGCTACTCTCCGTGGTCGACAGCGAGGGCAATCCAACTCCCGGTTTCCTGCGTAAGGCAGCGCAGGGAATCAAAAACCTGTTCCTTCATAAAGACAACGCCGAAAACAATGAACAAATGAGTAAAACTACTGTTTCAACATTTACGGCCTTGGCCGTGGCGCTTGGCGTAGACGCTCTCACCCTCGATGAGAACGGGTTGCTCTGTCTCACTGAGGAGCAGGCGAGAACTCTGAACGAGAAATTCGCCAACGCACCTGGTGAGCCTGTCAATGAGAAGCCGGGCACGGGCGCGCCCGCCGACCATCCCGAAGAGGCACCGACCGATGAGATCGCAAACATCAGGGCAGAGCTCGAGCAGATGAAGGCCAGTCTGGCCCAGCGCGACGAGCAGATCAAGAACCTCCAGGGCAGCGCCAACCCTGGCGACAAATCAAACGACCATCCGGCCGACGGCCAGCCCGCCTTTGGGGCCTCGGATGTCGCTAACTGTTTAAAAGAAGTATAGCCATGGGAGAAAACACAACTAAGGTGGGTAACATAACCTTTACCCCTGAAGTCCTTACCAGGACTTTCCAGACATACCGCAAGGAACTCATCGTGCAGCCTATGTTCGCCATGAGCCAGCTGCTCGAGCACTGTTCGATCCGCACGGGCATCCGTTACCGCGAGACAATCAGCGAGATGTCGGGCAATTTTGAGATGGGCAACTACAAGAAGGATAAGCAGCACGAGGCTGATGTAACCATCGACGGCCGCGTGCTTGAGACCTTCTTCGGCAACTGCATCGAGACCATCGACCCCAACGCCATCTACCAGACCATCTGGGGAAGCAACGTCACCAAGGGCGACGGCCTGAAGAACGTGCCCATCGTGGTACAGGTATGCGCCTACATCCTCAAGAAGATTGGCGAGCGCCTGTTCTTCAACGCCTTCACCGCCAAGCACGACGGAACGGTCTTCGACAAGACCGCCTCCTTCTTCAACGGCTTCGGCACGATCATCGACAACGACATTGCCGGAACCAACGAGAACAAAAAGGTATACATCTCCGAGGACCTCAAGAACCTCAAGTACTTAACCGACTCGATCACCAAGGAGAACGCCGAGGACGCCCTGAAGGACTTCTACTTCTCGGAGACCCTCAACCCCATCTTGCGCACCCGCCCACTCAAGATGTTCATGAGCGACATGACCTACCACTACTACACGGAGGCCTACCAAACACGCCATGGAGCGCTGCCCTACAACCAGAACTACGACAAGCGCACCCTTGAGGGCGCTTCCAACGTGGAGCTCGTGCCGCTTCCCAACGTGCCCAAGGACTTCCTTCTTCTCACGCCGAAGACCAACATGCTCCTGCTCTTCAACCAGAAGAGCGACGACGAGCGCTACATCGTCGAGAAGTCGCTGACGAACCACTACGACGTCGACTTCATCGCCAACCTCTTCTTCGGAACCCAATTCGCCTCTGTTTCATCAGAGACCTTTGCCGTGGCGAAAAAGAAGACTTTGTAACCATCATCAGGTGGCCGTCGTTCCATGGGGGCGGCGCCCATCATTTTTTTCTAAACGCATAAAACAACAATCGATATGGCAAAATGCACGAAGAACGCCTCATTCTATGAGGACCTCGAGAAATGTCCGGGCCAGAAGAAGTTACCTGGTGTCCGCGACTATGTGTATAGTGTCTCCAAGCGCGATATCTTGCTCTTCCCAACAGCCGCAGCCGCTCCCAAGACGTTGGCCGAGGCCGTGCAGCTGACGGGCGACTTCACGCTTGCGTCCGACAAGTATTTCAACAAAGTGGGTATCGTCAAGGACGATGGCCAGTACCAGACCGAGAACCAGGGCACCGACGGCTGCAAGACCTTCAAGAACACCCTTACGTTTGCCATCCCAGGCACTGAGGAGGAGGCCACCGGATACATCGACCAGCTCAACAACGATGAGGTGGTGCTGGTCTTCTTCCAGCGCAACGGCAAGGCCCGTCTCATCGGATCCGAAGACTTCTCGCCCGAGCTGTCGCTGAAGCAGGACACCGGCAAGACGGCCACCGACGCCAACACCACTACGGTCGAGGCGGTCTGCACCGATCTCCATCCCGCTCCTTTCTATACGGGTAAGATCCACACCACCGAGGGCGACATCGATGGTGCCACTGGCAAGATCACAGCGGCCACCGAGAGTAATCCCAAAGAGTAAAAAGAGAGTTTCAGGATAACGCGCGAGACTTTTCTTTTTCATTACTACAATATATATAGCAACCGAGGGCGGTCCTCACGAGCGATCGTGGAGGCCGCCTTTCTTAATTACATTAGCAAATGATAGACAACGAATTGACACAGAACCTCGAAGCGTGGCTCAGCAAGCCTTCGCACGACACCGACGAGGATATCCTTCATGGCGCCAAGATGCTCCTCCAGCTCAATCGCAACCGTGTGCTCTACCAAACGGTTATTACACGTCCCAAGCGCTTTGTTGCAACCATCGACTACGAGCTTCGCAAATTCCTGCCCATGCGCAAGCGTGGCCAGACGCTCGACGAGGCCGACCACGAGGCAGAGGAAACCTTGAGCCAGGTGCGCACCGTCATCAGCGAGGAGCCCGCTCCCGACGCCAACGAGGCGGTGCTGCCTGCCCATGGTGGCCAACGCCCCGACCACGACCGCCTCCCCGATGACATCAAGGCCATTTGGGAACAAAATGCCGAGCGCTGGAAGAAGATCAAGCGGATGTATAACACCTGCCTGGGCTTCGACAAGGCTTGCGACCGTGCCGAGACGGCCCACGCCCTCAAGGAAACCTGGTACAAGTACAAGTCGGAGTTTGCCCGCTACGACGACTACGAACTCTCGGACACCGAGTCAACCGTGGCCGCCGACAAAGTGGTAACCGCCAAGGATGTCAACAACGCCAAGTCGTACATCTCCAAGGCCCTCAAGGACGGCAAGTTGTCGCAGGCCAAGCAAGCGGCCATGTCCGACAACGCCGACGACAAGGCCGTCAAGGCCTACGCCGACCTGTTGGGCAAGGTGCAGCAGCGTGTCGATGTGTTGCTGGCCAACCATGAGGTCATCGGCGACGAGCTACGCCAGCGCCTTATCGATGGTGGCGTATCGTTCCCAGAAGCCTCCGTCGAGAGCGCCAAAGGCAACGAAAACAACGATGAAATCGAGCCTTTTGGCTATTGACACACCTGATGGGAGTACCGGCAAACATAGACCAATATTCGAGGCTCGTGGTGCTCAACGACGACGAGCTTCGGGAGCAGAACGTCGCCGCGGCAATCCGTGAGCGACTGAAGCGCATTCGGGGTGTTTACGCCTATTGGCTGCAATTCCCTACAAAGACAAGCAAGGAGATCGTCGACTACAACATGAAGATGTTCGGCGTGGGCCGTGCGCAGGCTTACGACGACCTCCATCTCACGCAAGTGCTCCTGGGCAACCTGCAACAGACCTCCAAGGAGTTCATGCGGTGGAAGATCAACCAGGACCTTGAGCACGACCTACAGTTGGCCCGCAACATCAACGACATGCGAGCCGTGGCCTCGATCGAGAAGAACCGCATCCTCAACAACCGCACCGACAAGGACGACGAGCCCGAGCTGGAGTACGACAAGATTGTTCCGCAAACCTTCGAACCCACCGACGACCCATCGGTCATCGGCATCAAGAAGGTACCGGGCCTGCGCGACCGAATCAGGAGGCTGGAGAAGAAGTATGGCCGAAACATCGAAGACGCTGAATATGAAGAGATAAAGGATGGAGACGAACCCTACGAATAAGCAATACTTTAACGACCCGCAGATGTACTCTCTGCTCATGAACACGCGCGACGAGGTGATAGTCGCCGGGCGCGGATTGGGCAAGGGCGCCATTCAGGCGGGTCGTTTACAATCGTGCTTCCAAGGCATGCCGGGGAGCATGGGTGGCTTCGTGTCGCCGTCGGTCAAGCGCTGCCTAACCAACATCTTGCCATCCATGCTCATCCATCTGGAACGGTGGGGCTTCAAGCGCGACCTCCATTACGTGGTGGGCAAGCGTCCATGGCGCGCCCTGCATTGGAAGTCGCCCATCTTCACACCGGCCAACTGGGAGAACACGGTGTCGTTCTACAATGGGTCGGTGTGCAACATCATCTCGCAGGACCGCAGCGGTACGTCCAACTCCATGTCGCTCGACTACATCATCATCGACGAGGCCAAGTTCATCGATTTTGAGCAACTCAAGGACGAGACCTTTCAGGCCAACCGCGGCAATGAGCAATATTTCCATAGTTTCCCTCTTCACCATGGCATGACCATCACCAGCGACATGCCCGTCACGAAGAAGGGATCATGGTTTCTCAACTACAAGGACGACATGGACCCCGAGCTTGTCGAGGCCATCGAGGGGCTCATCTATGCCAAGTACAAGGAGCGTCGACGCATGGCCGCCTTGCCATCGGAGGCCGAAGCCATCCAGCGGAAGATCGACCGCATAGAGCGAAAGCTGGCTTTCCTGCGCTCGCAATGCCTTCTTTACCGCGAGTACACCAGCATCCAGAACCTGGCGCTGTTGGGCGAGGAGTTTATCAGGCGCGCCAAGCGCGATCTCCCGCCGCTCACCTTCGCCACATCCATCATGTGCAAGCGCATAGCCATCAGCTCCGACGGCTTCTACGGCGGTTTGCGCGAGGACGTGAACATCTACACGGCGCCCAACGAAGCGGTGCTCAACCTCGAAGCGCTCAACGAGGGCGAGATACCAAACGATTGCCGGCAGGACGCCGACCTCGACCCGAAACTCCCGCTCTGCGTGGCGTTCGATGCCAACAATCTCATCAACTGGATGGTGGTGGGCCAGGTGGGCATGGACGGTAAACTTCGTGTGCTGAAGTCGTTCTTCGTAAAGTATGAGCGTAAGATCCCCGAGCTGCTCGACGATTTCGCCGACTATTACAAGTACCACCGCCGCCGACAAGTGGTGTTCTATTTCGACTCCACGTTCGTTGGCAACAACTATGGCATCAACAACATGGACTTCCATCGGTTCATCAAGCTGAACCTGAAGAAAAAGCAATGGAACGTGCGCGAGAAGTATATCGGCAAGCCCATGGACCACATCAAGAAGAACTCGCTCATCAACATGATGCTCCGCGGCCGTGGTCGACACCAGGTGCTCATCAATCGCGACAACAATCCCGACCTGCTCATCTCCATCACATCGGCTGGCGTGCGTGGAGGAAAGAAAGACAAGTCGGGCGAGAAGTTGGCCGAGACCGAGGAAGACAAGCTGGAGAGCCGCACCGACGGCTCCGACGCCTTCGACACGCTCTGCATCGGCGTAGAGAACTACCCATTGCTACAGGGACGCAGCACAAGCCAATAGCTGTTTCAAATGTTAAATCTCCTCGTTAATATAAAATAGTGTACTAAATATTTGGATAGTACAAAAAATTGTATTACCTTTGTATTGTTAAACAATTAGGGACAAACAATATGATTAAAGAAATCACAAACGAGGAAAACGACCTCATCGAAGCCATCAGAAACTACAAGCGAGCTTATCCAAACGGACAGAAAGAACTCCTCCGCTATGCGGTAATGGTTTTTGAAGAAATGGTTTACGGCTAACCACCACACCCCCGCCTCAGGCGGGCGGGGGCTTTAACAATATATAGACTATGGATATAAAACAAACAACTCAGCAGAAAACCATGAAGCAGCAGATGGACGACATTCTGCTTGCCATATCATGGGGAAACCTCGCAAAGACTTACTTCACAAAGTCAGCATCATGGTTCTACCACAAGATGGATGGGCGTGACGGCAATGGCAAGCCCACAGAGTTTAACCTCGAAGAACGCGCCGAACTTAAGGGAGCGCTTGTCGATTTGAGCAATCGCATCCGCCGAGCAGCCGACTCTATAGACCTTTAGGCTGGGCACATTGTCCTGCCCGTTTAACACCAAGTCGCCCATGGCCTAAGGGCGCACGCCCTGGACGTTACGCCCAGGGCTTTTCGTTTTGTGGAACCATTGAGCCTCTAGCGCACGATGCGTTGGAGGCTTTTTCGTGTCACCACCGCCCCACGCACGTTTGGCAATTGCCGCTCCGCCATCGGGTTGCGTCCATTGGGTTGCAACTTACAAAAGGCTTTACATATACCGCTATTCGGTAAGGCGGCAATTGCCAACCGAGCGTAGGGCGGTGGGGGCAACAACGGGAGCAAATGGAAAAGATTCTTGCTTTTCGAAAGCTAACTGCCTCATTTTGGCCCACTTCCGATTTTTTGCCGCGGAAAAGACGCGCAAAAATGGCTCTTTCCCGTGACGTATGGCCGCGTTCGGGCGAGGTTTTGTGCAAAACGCAGGCCATTTCCCGTGCGCTGCCATCGTTTCCAAGGGGCAAAGCTGCAAAACGAGGGTTCCAGCGCTTGCCGAATAACGCCCGTTTTGGCCACCTCTGTTATCTTTACACCAATCTACGGCACCCATCCAACGGCCTGAAATGTTAAATATTTCACAAGGTAGCAAAAAAGCTATATGAATATTTGGAAATTAGTAGCTTTTTAGCTACCTTTGCAGTGTCAATAAGACAAAGAGTTCATTTAAATTATGAAAAGAAGCGAATTGGAAAAGAGACTGAGAGACGCGGGATGCGTCCTGTCTCGAAACGGTTCAAGGCATGACAGGTGGGTTAATCCCAAGACTGGCAAGTTTGAATGGGTGCCGCGGCACAGCAAGGAAATTGCTACGGGTACGGCACACAAGATTCTTAAAAAGCTGGATGCCTAAAGAAAAAGGTCAGGGGCTTGCCCCTGGCCGATTTCTCTTCTTTCTTAATGGGATGGACTCTTTTTTATGAACTTATAAAAATAAAGATATGGCAAAGGCAATCGTAATTGTGGAAAAGGGCACCGATGGCAATTATTGGTGCAGCACCGAAATTGGCGATGGAGGCTTCAATGGCTGCGGCGCAACGGTGAGCGAGGCCAAGAACGACTTGGCAGCGTGTATCGAGGAAGCGAGAGAGGCAGGCGACATAAAAGGAGACTTGACGCTTGAGTATAAGTACGACTTGCAGTCATTCTTCAACTACTTCGACTATTTCAACGTGAACGAAGTGGCGCGCCGCGCTGGCGTCAACCCGTCCTTGCTCCGCCAGTACAGCAGCGGATGCAAGAAAGCTGGCGAAAAGACGTACGAGAGACTCTCGGAATGCTTCAACGCCATAAAGAAAGACTTACTGGCCGCGTCTTTTTGATTCGGCTATTTCATAATTTAATTACATGAACTCTTTGAGCCTCCTGCGCGCGATGCGTCGGAGGCTTTTTTAGCATACACCCCCACCCCACCGCGTGCGCCGCGACCTAAAATTACCCTCCCCAAACGTTAAAATTCGTTTTCATTTTGAAAATAAACGGCCAAAGGCTTGCACGTTCGACCTTTTTCACCTAATTTTGCCTTCGCTTAGAGAACAGTGGTAGACCACTCCGAGGAGCAACGGTTATTGCTCGATACGACGTACGGGCATTTTTTATGCCCTGACGAGCGGGTTCCACCCGCATAAGCTATTGGCGGTTGCCTCCGTAGAATTTGATAAGCCCTCGGGTGAAATCACTGTTCTTTAAGCAGCGGAGCGCAGCCGCCATTTTCTGTGCAAACGTGCCGGCGTTATCCGGTTTTGCTTAAAGAACAGTGTATATGCAACAACAAGCATTGAACTTCACCGTGCAGGACGTCCAAGCACAGGTGAGCCTCGCAGAGAGGATGAGACGCATTGGACAGCGTGTCAACAACTGGCTCGACGCACGTTCGGCTTTCTACAGCCGCATAGCCGAGTTCGACGTAACCCGCCGCGTCGTGGTGCGGGTCAACCTGGTGGGCGTGGCCATCGCCGTTACCGCCGTGTGCGTGGAGCAGGAGCCCGTGGTGAGCGTGGCCGCCATGGCCGCAGCCGCATGGATGGTGTACCGTCTGAACCACACAAGCGAGAAAGGAGGCGAGGCATGAGCAACACCCTTTCCCTCAGCCCTGAGCTCAGCGACGCCCTGCGCGAGTTTCTCGACAAGGACGCGCTGACCGACCGCATCGACCTCATCGACACCGTACGCGACAATCTCGTGGCGCAGGCAGCCGACGCAGAGAGTGAGAGCGAGCGCAAGCAGCTCATCGACATGAACTACTCGCTGCTCCAGTTGAAAACCGATTTGAGAACCCTTAGACAATTGCAAAAATGAAAACCGATTCATTCGACAACGAAGTGTACCAGGAGTGGCTCGGCAAGCAGGACAGGTACACCTTCAATTGCTGCGAGGTGCTCGACGCCTACTTCAGCAGCCGCGACAACCTCCCCGGCACCACCATGACGGGCGAGCCCTTGAAGGCCGACCCCATGACCACCGCGGCCATCAGCAACAGCCTGCGCGAGATGGCCCTCATCAGCTTTCCCGTCATAGCCGACTGGATGCTGCTCCACAACTTCACGTTCACCACCCTGCAGGATGGTAGCGTGGCGTGGGCCATCTGGCGCGACATGCGACCGCTGATGTAGTCCCACAGGTTTACAAGACGACATTTTTTTACATAATAGTGACGGGATGTGTAGTCCGGGAGGATGACACGCCCGAATTGCAAATTTTAATTGAGGTTATGGGGGCGTGCGGTCCGCGAGGATGGCACGCCCCCTTTTCGGGTTTCACGGCAGCCATTCGTCACAAGGTCGCTGGTGGAAGGCGAAGCTCCTTTGTATTTTGTCGCCACCTAATATTACTATACCTTTGCCTAAAACAAAGCAAAGATGAGCATCACTGTGAAACAAGGCCTATCGGGCCAATACTTCTCGAGCAACATCCCCGACGTGGAGCTGAGCATCAGCGGCTACCGTCTGGCCGCAACCATTGAGGTCGACGGACAGACCATCTATTCGGAGCACCTGTTCCCCGTGGCCACCGCCATCAGCCTTTCGGAGCTGGGCGACCTGCTCACTCCCTACGCCCGCCAGCGCCTTGTGGCCTCCGTGATCGTCAGCCTCGAGGAGCAGTTTGCCGACACCACCCAGCCCACCACCGCCACCATGCAGTTTAGCGTGGTCTATTGCGAGGCCGACATCCCCACCTCGTGCGACGATTTCTGCGCCCACCATTACCTGTCGTTGCTCCTCGGCACGAAGATCACGGCCCTTGGGCGTCTCGAATATCTCCACTACCTGGGCACCGAGCCCACCGTGGCCACCGCCCGCTACCTCGATGGCACGAGCAAGCAGTTCACCGTGGCCGCCGTGGGTGGCAACGACCGTTACACCACCGTCGACGTGTCGCCCTCAGGATTTACGGAAGAGGGCAAGACCCTCATGGAGTACCAGGTAACCACCGGCCAGCGTACGCAGCTCTTCAGGCTCGACCAGCAGCGCCCCGACTGCGCTCCGGTGCTCATCTTCGTCAACTCGTTTGGCTGCGAGGAACTGTTCTACTGCACCGGCACGGCCACCAAGGCCCCCACCTTCAAGCGCGAGTCGGCCTACATCATGGGGCGGCAAACCAACTACAAGATTACCGAGACACGCACCTTCAAGGCCGACACCGGCTGCCTTAACGAGGACATGGCCGACTGGTTCTCCGACCTCATGCGGAGCCCCTATGTGCGCCTGGTGACCTTCAAGGGCGGCCACCCCACCATAGGCCGCGAGATTGTCATCACCGAGTCGAAGAGCGAGCAGACCAACGACCTCGACGAGATACCCCGGTTCACCTTCTCCTACAACTACGCGCAGCGCAACCACAACGTGCTCGAACTCGAGCGCCAAGGCCGCATCTTCGACAACACCTTCGACTTCACCTTCTCATGACCATGGCACCCATACACTTCACCGACATGCAGCGCCTCATGGACCGCGCCTACCAACGCTGGCAGGCGCTCAACATCAAGGCGTGGCGCACCGACGGCCACGTGGTGGAATACCGCGGCTGGTATGTGCACCACCAACACTGGCGCGGCGGCTACGTGAGGCTGCGCAACCCCGTGAACCGAGAGCTACGCCTCGTGCCCGAAATATTCATCTTTGAGATCAACGGAAAAAGAGTTTACCTATGACATCACAACGACAATACGAACTTATCAAGACCTCCCAGCGGGGTTCCACCGAGCACTACCGCCTCGGACCCTGCGGCGTGGGCGCTGCCATGAACTCCATCACCAGCGAGTATGGCGGCGACTCCTCGTCGGTGTTCGACGAGGACGACGGAACCGCCAACGTGCTGCCCATAACCATTCGGGGCAAGGCCTACCAATATGTGGCGTTCGGTCGCGACAACATGCTTCCCTACCAGGTGCGCTCGGCCATCCTGAGCAACATGATCACCGCCCAGTGCCAGGCGTTCAACGTCATGTCGTGCTATGGGCAAGGGCTGCGCTTCGTGGACCGCAAGACCCGCAAGGACGTCGACGACCCCGAGATATCGAGCTTCTGCCTGAGCAACGCCCTGACCGAGTGTTTCCTGGAGCAATGCACCGACATGAAGTTCTACAACTTCTCGGTCACGGTGGTGGTGCTCACCCGCGATGGTAAGCGCATCGCCCAGGTGCGCAACAAGGAGGCCTGCTATTGCCGCTTCGAGTATGCCCCGTCAACCCCATCGGGCGCCATCGAGCATGTGTTCTTCGGCGATTTCCGCATCGGCCACTTCGACGAGGCCAAGATAGAGGTCATCCCCATGCTCGACTACTGGGACCCACTGGGCGACCTCGAGGTGCGCATGGGCCGTCGCCCCGATCCCGCCACAGGTCTTCCGGCCAAGCCAACGAAGGACCGCAAGTTCGCCATCCTCTCCCGCATGGCAACCGTGGGCTATCAGTATTATCCGACGCCCTACTACGCCAGCATCTTCAGCGACGCTTGGTACGACATCTATCGGCTCATCGGCATAGGCAAGCGCTTCATGATCAAGAACACGTCGGCTCCAAGGGTGCAGATCGAGGTGCATGAGGACTATTGGGACAACGTGTGCGACAATGAGCACATCGACGAGCCCGACGAGCGCGAACGCCGCAAGGAGCAGGAGAAGCAAAACATCATCGACTTCGTTTGCGGCGTGGAGAACGCCGGCAAGGCGCTCGTCAGCGGCTACTACATCGACCCCAACGGCAAGGAGAACCGCATGGTGCGCATCACCACCGTGACCGACGGCTCGAAGAAGGAGGGTGGCAACTGGAGCGACGACATGCAGGAGGCCGCCAACATACAGTGTTTTGCCTTCGGCGTTCACCCCAACCTCGTGGGCGCCACACCCGGCAAGTCGCAGATGAACAACAGCGGATCCGACAAGCGAGAGCTTTTCACCCTCAAGCAAGCGCAGGAGAAGCCCTACCACGACGTGATGGCGAAGCCATACCATGTCATCCTGCACTACAACGGGTGGGCCGACCGCTACACCGTCGACGTGCCCATGCTCATGCTCACCACGCTCGACGAGAACAAAGACGCCAAAAAAGTAACCGCTAACGCTAACACCGACGACGATGGAGATAACAATCACAAAGGATGAGTTTGAGAAAGCCCTGCCTGTTGGCACAAGCGCCAACGAGGGTGTGCTGGAGGCGGTCATGCCAGCCATCAGCGAGCAGGTGACCGTGCTTAGCCGCACAATGCTCGGCCTTGCCGGCCAGACCTACATGGAGCAGCAAGACCCCAGCTCAGAGGTGGTGCGCTCGTTCAAGAAGTTCGTGTCGCTCAAGGGGTTTCTCTCTGTGCTGCGCCAGCTCGACCTGGTGCTCACGCCCACGGGCTTTGGCGTGGTGAGCAACCAAAACCTCACGCCCGCCTCGTCGCAGCGCGTCAACGCCCTCGAGGGACAGTTGCGCACCGAGTATCTCAAGGCCCTCGGAACGACCCTTCACCTTCTCCGCTCGGAGAACTGGGGCTCGTCGCCACAGGCCAAGCTGCTCATCGGCCACCTCTACGATGTTTACACCTTCTTCCACGTAACACACGAGAGCGCCACCTACACCGACTGGAAGGCCTTCACCCCCTCGGCCGACGACGCCGACGAGCTTCTGCGCTCCTGGATATCGAATGCCCAGATGAACGCCTTCCTCGACGCCTACCGCCGTGCCGACCCGCTGCTCCTTGAGCAATACCAAGAAGCCATCGACCTGGTGGTGAAGGTCACCGACGCCTATGCCACCATGGGCGCAAGCGTGGTGAAGGCACCCGTGTTCCGCCGACTGATGCGCCACCTCGACAGCGACGACAACCAAGAGATCTTCAAGCCTTACCGCCAGAGCCGCGAATATAAAGCCAACCACCATGAGCCATTCAGAAACAAGCAAGACAGCGCGGGCTACCTCTTCAACGGATAGCGAAGCCCGCACCGTGACGGTAAACCTCACCGCCCCCACCTCGTGGAAGGAGATGAGCCAAGACCAGCTGCGCTATGTGTTCGATCTCATGGCGCTTGGCGAGAACCCCACCGCCCTCAAGACCCTCGTGTTCGTCAGGTTTTGCGGACTTGAGGTGCTGAGGAAAACCCGCTTTGGGTGGAAATGCCTGGTGGAGGTCGACGGCAAGCGCCGCATCATCTACCTTCACACATGGGAGGTGCAGAGCTTCCTTCACCAGTTCGACTATATCGACCAAGTGGAGAACATGGACTGTAGGTTGGATGCAGTCTGTGGTCTTCATGCGGTCGACCCCCTTTTGCACGGCGTGTCGTTCGAGGCCTACCTGCAAGCGGAGACCTACTACCAGATGTGCCTGAGCGGCAAGGACGACACCTTGGTCGACGCATTGGCCTGTTGGCTCTATAC
>JBNMMB010000046.1:0-28220 GCA_050875105.1 Prevotella sp.
ACTCTCGATAAGATATCTATCGAGTCACGATTCGATATCTATCGGAACTCCATTAGGCCTCTTTCGCCGAACAATTTCATGCAAATTAACTAATATTAAGACCTTTAACGAAATTTAATCGGACAAAAGCGGTTTATTTTTCTCTAGAAGGTCAAGTCCAGAGAGGCCTGTTTTTTCAGAATTTTCAAGACAATGTCCAAGACTCTCTCACGCAAATAGACCATGCCTAACCTTTACTCGACAAAACAGGTCATCCCAATATAATAAGGTGTAACCTTTTTTGAGCCTTAGCCATTCACAAATCACAAATAATCGTTACCTTTGTAGAAGATAAGCTGCATCTCAGCAAAATATTCAAGCGAGCTTGATATTTTGCGTTCGATTTGCATTACCTTTGCACACAAATACAAATTATAATCATGAGAAAGAACTTCATCGCCCTTGTCCTATTGTTGTTAGCCCTGCTGCCCTCGGGTGTGCAGGCACGCCGGTATACTGTCGTCATCTCGCTCGACGGGTTCAGGTGGGACTATCCACAATGGTACGACACGCCATTCCTCGACCACATGGCTGCCGAGGGTGTCGCGGCTGGCCTCATACCCTCGTTCCCCTCAAAGACCTTTCCCAACCACTACACGCTGGCCACAGGCCTCTACCCCGACCACCACGGCATTGTGGCCAATGAGTTCTACGACACGCAGACGGGCGACTACTTTTCGCTGTCCAACGCTGATCAGAAGATGAACCCACGCTATTATGGCGGTGAGCCCATCTGGAACACAGCCACGCGACAGGGCAAACGGGTGGCGGTGTTCTACTGGCCTGGATCGGACGTGAAGGTCAACGGCCGTTATCCCGACGTCTACTACCCCTACGACCGCAAGCCACGCCTGACGCTCGCCGAGCGCACAGACGGCATCATCAGTCAACTGAGCCTGCCGGAGAAAAAACGGCCCGACCTCATCATGGCCTACATGGACCAGCCTGACGGCAACGGTCACAAATATGGCCCACAGAGCAAACTGACACGTGGCGCCGTAGCGCTCGTCGACTCGCTGCTCCAGTCGCTCTACGACCGCATCCGCCAGTTGCCTATCGGTGCCGACGTCAACCTCATCGTCGTCTCCGATCATGGCATGGCATGGGTGCCAGGCGACCATGCGGTGAAGCTCCTGCCCCACCTCAAGCCGACATGGTATAGTGCCGTGTCGGGCTCGGTGCCCGCCAACATCTACGCCAAGGAGGGTTGCACAGACTCCATCTACAACGCCCTGAAAGGTCTCAGTCACGTACGCGTGTGGAAGAAAGAATCCATCCCGGCCTATCTCCACTATGGCTCCAACAGCCGAGTGGGCGACATCGTGGTTTGCCCCGACCCGGGCTACGTGGCTTACGACAAGCCCATCATCGCCGGAGGCACACACGGCTACGACCCGCAACTATCGGACATGCACGCCCTGTTCCGTGCTATCGGCCCCGACTTCCGTCACACGGAAATTCCCCATTTCCGCAACACCGACGTCTACCCTCTCATCTGCCACCTCTTAGGCATCACGCCCGCCCCCAACGATGGCGACCTCAACGAAATCAAGGAGATACTGAAGCCATAATGGAAGGTCTCAGGCTAGCACCAACCGCCACACATAAGAATGAGGAAAACCAATAAGTTTGAGTATTATTATTTCGTCATCTACTATGCACTCTGCATCTTGGATGACGACTTTGGCAAAGTGATAGGCAAAGCTTTTGACAAGTTATTTACCTTTTTGTTTTTAGTCTTTACAACTAAAGCATTCAGGGAAAGGCATCAAGAAGTGTTAGACAGAATGGAGGCCGCACGCAAAAGTGTGTATCAACATGACGAGCCCCCAGACTGTTATTATCTCAGAAAAATTTTATTTTTTTATGAGGCAGATATTTCTTTCTTCGCACTCGCTTTCATATACCATAAGTTTCATTACGATTCCACGTGGCTGACATTATTGTTGTTAGCGATCCCTGCTGTTGCAAGTTATTTTATTTCAGATAGACTTATATACAATGACAAACTTAGAAAGAAATACTTCAAGAAATTCGGCAAAAAGGACAAACTGTGGCACAGAAAATGGAAAGCAATAGCAGTAGTGTTGTGCCTGGGCGCAATGCCCTCCGTACTATTCAGTTTTTGGTTAGCTGCACTCTTGTGACGATTGCATTGAGGATCGGAACGCCCCCAACTCTTGCTGGAACCACGACATCAGCGCCAATGGCGCTGCACATACAGATGAATTTTAGTCAATTTGTCTTGTAATTCGAATTTTTTATATAAATTTGCCTTCAGAAAACTTTAAACCAATCGGAACTTATGGAAAGAACATGGAGATGGTTTGGCAAGAACGACAAGATAACACTTGCCATGCTCAAGGAGATAGGTGTGGAGGGCATCGTCACCGCCCTGCACGACGTGCCGCTGGGTGAGGTCTGGACACGCGAGAAGATACACGACCTCAAGACATACATCGAGAGCTATGGCATGCGTTGGAGCGTCGTTGAGTCGCTACCTGTGACCGAGACCATCAAGTATGCCGGTCCCGACCGCGATGAGCAGATAGAGGTTTACAAGCAGAGTCTGCGCAACCTCGCCGCTGAGGGCATACACACCATCTGCTACAACTTCATGCCGGTGCTCGACTGGGCACGCACCGACCTACTGCACAAGAATCCCAACGGCAGCAGCAACCTGTATTTCAGCATCCCACAGTTTGCTTATTTCGACATCTACATCCTGAAGCGCGAGGGAGCCAAGGACGACTGGGCTCGTTTCCAGGTGCTCGGTCCCGACGGAAAGCCCAACGGACGCGACATATTAAAAGAGGTGGAGCAATTGCGCGCCACCATGACTCCGGAGAAGGACCACGCCCTGGTGGAGAACATCGTCATCAAGACGCAAGGATTCGTCAGCGGCAACTTCAAGGAGGGCGACGAGCACCCCATCGAACTGTTCCGCCAGTTGCTGGCCCTCTACAAGGGCATCGACCGCGACCAGCTACGCGAAAACATGAAGTATTTCCTTGAAGCCATCATGCCTGTGTGCGACGAGTGCGACATGTTCATGTGTGTCCACCCTGACGACCCGCCCTTCCAAGTGCTCGGCCTGCCCCGCATAGTGACCTGCGACGACGACATCGCCTGGTTCCTCAACGCCGTGCCCAACAAGCACAATGGCCTCACCTTCTGTGCTGGCTCGCTGTCGGCGGGCGCCCACAACCAAGTGGTAAACCTGGCCCGCAAGTATGCCGACCGGACATGGTTCGTCCACCTGCGCAGCTGTCATGTGTTTCCCAATGGTGACTTCACCGAAGCCAGCCATCTCGGCGGACGCGCCGACCTCATCGAACTGGCTCGCGTGTTTGAAACCGAGGAACAACGGCGGAAGGGACAGCCCAACATCGAAAGGTTGCCCATGCGCGTGGATCACGGCATGACCATGCTCGGCGACGAGACCAAAGGTTACAACGCCGGCTACAGCTTCCTCGGACGCATGTTTGCCCTGGGACAAGTGCAAGGCATCATCGCCACCGTGGACCGCGAATTGGACAAGCCGTTTCACCAGCCCGGATTCTTCGATTAAGTTACCCTTTTAAGTTGCAACAACATGAAACTAACAGATATCACGTCCAAGAACTTTGACGCCACAGAGTGGAAAGCCAAAGGATATGAACTGCCCACCTACGACATCGACGCCGTCAGAAAGCGCACACACGAGTCGCCCACATGGGTTCACTTCGGAGGCGGCAACATCTTTCGCGCCTTTCCGGCAGCCCTACTCAACGACATCCTGAACAAGGGACGCTACGACCGGGGCGTCATCGTGGCCGAGACATTCGACTATGAGGTCATCGACAAGGCCTACGCGCCCTACGACAACCTGTCGCTGCTGGTCAGCCTGCAATCATCAGGAACCGTGGAGAAGAAAGTCATCGCCTCTGTGACCGAGGCGCTGAAGGCCGACTACCAGTTTAATGACTGGAAGAGGCTGGTGGAGATCTTCCGCGCGCCCTCCCTGCAGATGGCAACCTTCACCATCACCGAAAAAGGCTATGGCGTGCAATCCGCCGACCTGGAGCGCGGACTACACCCCACGCTGGCCATGGGCAAGGTGGCCGCCCTGCTCTATGAGCGCTACCAAGCGGGACAGTTGGCCATCACGGTGCAGAGCATGGACAACTGCTCACACAATGGCGACAAGGTGAAGGCAGGCGTCATGGCCTATGCCAAGCGTTGGGCCAAAGACGGACTGGTACCCCAGACCTTCGTCGACTACCTGTCAGACGAACAACGGGTGACCTTCCCTTGGTCGATGATAGACAAGATCACACCACGTCCCCATGCCAAGGTAAAAGAACTGTTGGCAGCTGATGGCTTTGAGGACAACGACTACATCGAGACCCAGCGGCACACGTTCACCGCTCCGTTTGTCAACTCCGAGGAGACGCAATACCTCGTCATCGAGGACCACTACACCAACGGTCGCCCACCACTCGACCTGGACGGCGTGATCTACACCACACGTCAGACCGTGGACGAGGTGGAGACCATGAAGGTGACCACCTGCCTCAACCCGCTCCACACGGCCATGGCGCTCTATGGCTGCATGCTCGGCTATACGCTGATCTCTGCCGAGATGGATGATGAGGACTTGCGCCCCTTCATCCAGAAGATTGGTTACATCGAGGCCATGCCCGTGGTGACCGACCCTGGCATCATCAACCCCTATGAGTTTATCGGGGCCTTCATCAACAAGCGGTTGCCAAACCCCTTCATGCCCGACACGCCCCAACGTATCGCCATGGACACGAGCCAAAAACTGCCCATCCGCTTCGGAGAGACCATCAAGAAATATGTGGCACGCCACCTGGACATGGACAACCTGGTGCTCATACCGCTCGTCTTGGCGGGCTACGCTCGCTACCTCAAGGGCATCGACGACAACGGCAAGCCCTTCGCACCCTCTCCCGACCCAATGTTACAGGAGTTGCAACAGCTGGTGGAGCCGCTCACCGTGGGTAAAGCGGAACAAGACTACAATTGCCTCAAGAAGCTTTACTGCCGTGAGGACATCTTCGGACTCAACCTCTATGACACACCACTCGGCAGTCGCATCGAAGGCATGGTGAAAGAACTGTTTGCCGGCAATGGCGCCATCCGGCGCACACTTCACAAATACACCATCAGCAGATAAGACTGAGGCCAAGCTATAGAAGGGCACCTCTCCTGCACTTGCGAAAAAATAGTAAGCAAAAAATTTGGTCACGTCCCAGAAAAGCACTACCTTTGCACCCGCAATTCCAAAGGCTGTTCGGTTTCATTCTGAATGAGCCAGCAGAATCGGGGTGTAGCGCAGCCCGGTAGCGCTCCTGGTTTGGGACCAGGTGGTCGCAGGTTCGAATCCTGTCGCCCCGACAACAAACAATACCGGAAAGGCCGCAAAGTTATTCGCTTTGCGGCTTTTTTATATCTTTTTACAAACAGGGAAAGGCCGTTCTTAAATCTTTTCATTAACTTTGCAGTATGAATCGGATTATCACATTATTAGTCTGCATGATGGCGGCTGTCTCCACCCACGCACAAAGTAGGTACGTGGAATGTGAAGACACCTGCGCACACATACATGGCATCGACCTCAGCCACTATCAAGGTTCCGTGTTCTGGGAGACCGTGGGTGAAAGTAAGATGGCATACGTATACCTCAAAGCCACAGAAGGCGGCAACAACATCGACAGCAAATACAAGCAAAACATCGACTTGGCCCACCGTTATGGGCTCAAGGTGGGCTCGTACCACTTCTACAGGCCCAAGATTTCACAGAAGACACAACTGGAAAATTTCATGGCCCAATGCCGACCAGGCGACCAAGACCTCTTGCCCATGATCGACATTGAGACACGTGGCGGACTGAGCAAGGAAGCGTTCAGAGACTCGCTGTTCACATTCCTGAACCTGGTGGAGAAGGCTTACAAGCAGAAGCCCCTGCTCTATACGGGTGCCAACTTCTACGACGAGAACCTGTTGGGCTTGCTCGGCGACTACAAGGTGATGATCGCACAATACACGCAACGCGAGCCGAAGCTGAAGGATGACCTCGACTTCATCATGTGGCAATACACTGGTAAAGGACACCTGAACGGCATCAATGGCTTTGTGGACAAGAGCCGGTTCATGGGTCGCCATCGTCTGCGCGAGATCCGCTTCCGCCACCGATGAGGGTGAAAACAAGGCTAACAGGAACATCTAACACAACAAAATAATCGCAATACAAGATATGGCTATCATCAAATGTCCCGAATGTGGACGACAAATCAGCGACAAGGCTCCGGTCTGCCCCAATTGCGGAGTCGAAATAGCAGGAAAAATCATCAAGTGCCCCCAGTGCGGCGAAATCTATTTCCGCGACCAGGAGATGTGCCCCAACTGCCACCACATGACGCGCACCAGCGGTCAAGTGGGATACGGCGACATAACGAGCGCACCATCCAAGCCGACCGCTACCCCACAGGCAGTGACGACGACTAACAGCAACGACGCCTCAGCCAGTCGTCAGCAGGCGACAACAGGACGCCCCACCCCACCTCCCATCACGCCCAAGAAAGAGCCCAGCACGCAAGCGGCCAAGCTCAAGAAGAAAAGTCACGGGCCCCTCATCGTGGCTTTTATCATAGCTCTTGCCATCTGCGGTGTATGCTTCTATTTCTATAGCAACGCCAAGAGCAACAAGGAGGAGGAATCGTATGAGTTTGCCATGAAGAGCGACGACCCATTGGTGCTCCAGACCTATCTGGACAACAACAGGGACGCACCAGCAGACCACATACAGGCCGTCACCGCGCGTCTGGAGGAGCTAAAGAGGCAAGACACCGACTGGACCAACGCTGTGGTCAGCGGTTCGAAGGCCGCATTGGAAGAATACCTGGCCAAGCACCCCGACTCGGAGCACAAGGTGGAGGCCGTCCACAAGATTGACTCGCTCGACTGGGTGGACGCTAGCAACAAGAACACTGTGGAGGCCCTGCAGGCCTACCTCGACGCACACGACGAAGGAGAACATGTGGATGAGGCTCAGACGGCCATCAAGAACTTGAAAGCCAAGACCGTGCAAGCCGATGAGAAGACCATGATCACATCCGTGTTCCGCCATTTCTTCCAGGCCATCAACGCCAAGAGCGAGGGCGACCTGGAAGCGACCGTGGCTCCCATCCTCACCAACTTCCTCGGCAAGCCCGACGCCATCAAGGCTGACGTCGTGACTTTCATGCACAAGATCTACAAGGACGACATCACAAGCATGACCTGGCGTTTGAACAACGACTACAAGATAGACAAGAAGGAAGTGGGCGACGAGGAATACCAGTACACAGTCAGCTTCTCCGCCCTTCAGGACATCAACCGGACAGACGACACCAAGGAGAAGCACGCACGCTACAAGGTGAGCGCCACGGTGAACCCCGACGGACTCATCTCCTCCATGTCGATGACCAAGATATTGGAATAACACTTTGAAATAACAACACCTTTCAAGCAAATGAAATGGGCACGGAACAATCAATTGTCCGTGCCCATTTCGTCTGCGCCTCCTACGGCCAGTTGCATCAGATCATAATAGGAACCATTGTAGATGTTTAGGTCCACATTGCCTTTGATGCCCGGCAACTCACCCGCATCGGTATGTTGCCAAAATTTCCATTTCCCCTTGTATTCCACCTTGTCCACATAGTAGTGTGCTATCCAATAGGGATAGCCGTCGAAGACCGAGGTGCTAAGATAACGCTCCTTAAACTTATAATAGGTATAGATGATCGGTTTCACGTGGTATTTGTCCTCCACGATGTGAAGCCAAGTCAGCACATCCATCTGAAAATCCTCAACGCTCTTGTCCTGCGGCTTATGCTCGATGTCAAGGACTGGAGGAAGATCGCCCTCTTCCAGGTGAACCTTGCTCAGGAAGTAATAAGCCTGGGCACGCGCCGACGATTTGTTGCTCCAGAAATGATAGGCGCCACGCAGAAAACCATACTCACGCGCATTCTCAAAATTATCGTAGAAGTTCTCGTCGACACGCGACGAGCCTTCCGTCGCCTTGATGAAGATGAAACGGATGGGGCAACCATCCACCAGGGCGCTGTAACGCAATCGGTTCCAATTGATGTCACCTTGATAATGCGAGATGTCGATGCCATGGATCTCATAGCCCTCTGGATACTTGGCGTCGCCATACAGGGCCCGCCAACGAAACCCTGTGGGGCCAACAAAGAAATAATAGAACACCCAAACATAAACGGCCAAGATGCCCACGCCTCCAAGCAACAAAGGCCACCGACGGCCCTTCTTCAGAAAGGGAAGCAAGGTCCCGGCACCTCCCGAGCGCGAACGGCGGGTGCCCTTCCGACCTCGGCGGGTGGATGACTTGGACCTGGAACGGGTGGATGATGGAGATGGCATAGGCGGAATGTGAAGGTTAACCTATTCTATAAAATTGCTGTTTATATAAAGTGGCTGTTCCTATAACAATGGTTGTTTCCATGAAATGGCAACAAGCCACGCCATGAGAACTCACTTGCCCAGGACAGGCAACTGAAGACATGGCCATTCGAAAGCATGAAAAAGGGGGCTCTCCCACAAAGCCCTAAGCCAGGAGGAAAGCCCCTTTATTTCAGTTAAACAGGCATCTGCCTGGATGAGACATCCAGCGCATTACTTGTTCTTAGCTTCATTCTCCAGAGACAGCGTACGTGTGTCGCGGTCGCAGACCTCTGCAGGACCCCAGTACTGGATAGGACCAGGATAGACGAAGCAGGTCTCACGGGCCCACTCGTCACGGTGCTCAGCAAACTTCTTGAAGGGGGCGCCATCGAGTTCCACAAGAGCCTTGCGGATCACGGGCTTCATCTCACCATTGCGACGCTCCATGTTCATCATCATGGTGATTGGCACACCACCAGCCTTCCACTCATCAGTAGAGGCAGAGAGGTTCTGGACGATGGCCATATAACCCGTCTTGCCGTTGGCAATCAGGTTGGCAGCGCTCACGCCGAGGGCGTAGCAATAGTCAGCGTCGAAGTTAGAAGGAGCAGCGCAACGGCCCTCATAGCCGAAGAAGTGGTGCTGGGCAGCGAACTTACCAACAAACTTGCCTTCCTTCTTCCACTCGGCCAGCTTAGCGCCAACCATGTCGGAGAGCAACTTCTCGGTCTCGATGAGCGACACCTGCACATTTCCGTGAGGATCGCGGTCGAGAGAGAGCTGGCGAGCCACAGCCTCAGGCAGTGTGGCGAAGGTCTCGGCGTTCTCCTTGCTCAGGTGAGCGAGGATGTAAGCACGCTGGGCGTCCTTGTCCAGGTCCTTGTAGTCGGCGCCGTGGGCAGCGAGCAGGTCGTTGAGCTCGTCGATCAGGCGACCAATGGCAGGGATGAACTCGATGAGGCCCTCGGGAACGAGCACCACACCGAAGTTGTTGCCATCCTCAGCACGCTTGGCAACAGCGGTAGCGATCTGCTCAACGATCTGGTTGAGCGTCATGTCCTTGGCTTCCACCTCCTCAGAGACGAGGCAGATGTTAGGCTGAGTCTGCAGGGCACACTCCAGAGCGATGTGTGAGGCCGAACGACCCATGAGCTTGATGAAGTGCCAATACTTACGGGCAGAGTTGGCGTCACGCTCGATGTTGCCGATAAGCTCAGAATAGACCTTTGTGGCCGTGTCGAAACCGAAGCTGGTCTCGATCTGGTCGTTCTTCAAGTCGCCGTCGATGGTCTTGGGGCAACCGATGACCTGCACGCCATACTTCTTGGCAGCATAATACTCGGCCAGCACACAAGCGTTGGTGTTGGAATCGTCGCCGCCGATGATCACAACGGCCTTGATGTTCAGCTCGCGGATGATCTCCAAGCCCTTCTCAAACTGGTCTTCCTTCTCCAGCTTGGTACGGCCAGAGCCGATCATGTCGAAGCCACCCGTGTTGCGGTACTCGTCGACAAACTCAGGAGTCAGCTCGATATACTTGTGGTCGACCAGTCCGCTGGGGCCCATCAAGAAGCCATACACCTTATTGGCGGGGTTCATCTTCTTGACTGCATCGAAGATACCGCAAATCACATTGTGACCACCAGGAGCCTGACCGCCGGAAAGGATCACGCCAACGTTGATGGCGCTGTCAGCAGCCTTGTCGCCAGGGACAAACTCGATCAGCGGCATGCCGTAAGTGTTAGGGAACAATTTCTTGATTTCTTCCTGATCGCCCACACTCTGGGTGGGCTCACCTTCCTTCACCTTGATGGCACCCTGCAGACCTTTAGGCAGCTTGGGCTGGTAAAGGGCACGGGCCTTCTGCAAAAGACTCTTTTCCATTTTCTGTTCTTTTATTTAGAATTAATATGTAGGATCTGATGCAAAAGTACGTTTTTTCCTTGAATTATGGAAAGAAAACAGAAAGAAAACTCTTTTTCTGAAAGTTTTTTTTAAACTTGTTCTTGCATTTCCACAAATTTACTTATCTTTGGGCAAGATTTAACAGAAAACGAAAGCCACAGTTGTCCGCCTATGGACGACATGGCAACCCAACCAATAAACATATCAGACCATGGCAAAGAAAAGAAACTTGAAGCAAACCATCAACTACATTTGTAGCGATTTGTTTGCAGAGGGAGTGGCAGCTTCCTTGTACGGAGAGCAGAAAGATGAGGAAGCAGTCAACAACCTCCTGTCACTGATCATCGTGACCCGCAACGATTATGTGAAGCGCATCTCTCATCCTGAGCCTGGCATGAAGCCACGCACCTATTACAAGGCGATCATTGCTGATTTCAACCAGCAGATCAACGAAATCATCAACCAGATAAGCGCGTTGGCTTAAAAGAGAAACGTTGATGATGATGAAACAATTCTACCATTGGCTTTTGTATAAGCGATGGGGATGGAAGAAAAACGTGACCGTCAGCCAGCCAGACAAATACATCATTTGTCTGGCTCCTCACACCAGCAACTGGGACTTTTTGATTGGCCAGTTGTATATGCGAGCTGAAGGTCTGCACATCAATTTCCTGATGAAAAAGGAATGGTTCTTTTGGCCCTTGGGCCCCATCTTCCGACGGATGGGAGGCATTCCTGTGTTTCGCTCGAAGCACACCAGCATGACGGACCACCTGGCCGAAGAGGCCAAGGCTCGCCAGCATTTCGGCTTGTGCATCACGCCCGAAGGTACGCGGTCGCTCAACCCGGAATGGAAGAAGGGATTTTACTTCATTGCGCTCAAGGCGCAAATCCCCATCCTGCTTTATGGCGTGGATTATGAGAAGAAGGTCATCCAGTGCACAGAGAGCATCATGCCTACAGGAGACCTGGAGAAAGAGATGCGCCACATCAAGCTTTACTTCAAGGATTTCAAAGGCAAAAAGCCTGAGAAGTTCACCATCGGAGAGGTGTGAGCCTGACTTTAAATAAGGTTTTTGGAAATGACAGTTAGAAGAGGTCTTTTGGTTAGTTGTGCCTGCCTGTTCGCCTTTTCGGCGAATGTCTTTGCGCAAGGTCTTTCCCCGCAGGAAAAGGCCAAGCGCTCCTTGTCGGAGTACTTCCTCACCTATCGGGCAAAGGGGGCCGAGTTTACGCAGCAGCCCAGGATGAAGTCATTTGCTGTCGACGACCGCAAGCAGACCGTGACGGTCACCACCGACGAGCATTTTGCCCAACAGGAATTCACCGACAAGCAAGTAGGCCAAATCTACAAGAAAATCAAGAAGGCCCTGCCCAAGCCCTACAACAAATACCACCTGGAGATTGTCACCAATGGCATGATGCTCGAGGACTATGTGCCCCAGCACAAGACAAGACGCTCCGGTACGGCGGCCTTGTGGGGGAAAATCAATTACGACGGCAACCCATGGGTTGACAACGTGTCGCGCCCGACACGTTTCACCCATGGTCTCTACGACCGTCACATCAGCCTTTGGGCTTCACACGGAAGATACTACGACAACAAGAAAGGCCTCTGGAAATGGCAGAGGCCCAATCTTTTTGCCACAACGGAAGACCTGTTCACGCAGACCATTGTGGTGCCCTTTCTCATCCCCATGCTCGAAAACGCAGGCGCCGTGGTGTTCACGCCCCGTGAACGCGACTGGCAGACAGCCGAGTATATCGTGGACAACGATGGTGGGCTCAACACATCGGCCAGCAGCTACAAGGAGTATGCGGAAGGCGACGCGTGGCAAACGACGCCACAAAAAGGCTTCAAGGCCCACGAGGGCCACTATGTGGACAACGAAAATCCTTTCGTGGCAGGAACGGCCCGCATGCTGAAAGCCACCAAGAAAGATGCCAAAGCGTTTATCAAGTACCAGCCCGCCTTTGCCAAAGAAGGAAGATACGCCGTCTACGTCAGTTACCAAACGTTGCCCAAGAGTGTGGACGACGCCCACTACACGGTGTTCCACAAAGGACAAGCCACCGAGTTTCGCGTCAACCAGCAGATGGGCGGAGGCACCTGGGTGTACCTCGGCACCTTCGACTTTGACAAGGGCGACAACATGAACAACTGCGTGATGCTCACCAACCAAAGTCGCATGAAGGGCATCGTGACTGCCGACGCCGTGCGTTTTGGCGGAGGCATGGGCAACATTGAGCGTGGGGGCAGCGTGAGCAACTACCCACGTTGCCTGGAGGGTGCGCGCTACTGGGCCCAGTGGGGAGGCGCCCCTTATGCGGCCTATGGAGGCAGGGGCGGCAGCGACGACTATTCCGACGACATCAACGCACGCTCCCGGATGACCAACTGGTTGGCCGGAGGCTCTGTTTATGTGCCCACGCTTAATGGCCAAAAGGTGCCCATCGAACTGTCGTTGGCTGTCCACAGCGACGCTGGATATGCGCCCAACGGCAAAGACATCGTCGGTTCGTTGGCCATCTGCACCACCGACTTCAATGACGGCCGACTGTCTTCTGGCGTGACCCGACAATCGTCCAAGATGTTGGCTGACCAACTCTTGACAGGCGTCACGCGCGACCTGACCTATGCCTACAAGCGCTGGAACCGCAGGTACCTGTGGGACCGGAACTATTCGGAGACCCGTCTGCCCGAGGTGCCCTCGTCCATCATCGAGACCCTGTCCCACCAAAACTTCCCCGACATGGTGCTGGGGCAAGACCCTAACTTCAAGTTCACCTTGGCGCGCTCGCTCTACAAGACCATCGTCAGATACATCAGCGGCATGCACGGCCAATCGGCCATCATCGAGCCCTTGGCCCCCTGCAACATGGCTGTGAAACTGACCGGGAAGCGCCAGGCACAACTGTCGTGGAGCGCAAGCGCCGATGAGCAGGAGCCCAGCGCCATGCCCACCTATTACATCGTCTATACCGCTGTGGGAAATGGCGGGTTTGACAATGGCAGAAAGGTGAACGGCACCTCAACCACCATCGACATCGAACCGGGCAAGGCCTATCACTTCAGGGTGACGGCGGCCAACCGCGGTGGCGAGAGCTTCCCCTCAGAGACCGTGTCGGCCTACAGCAGCGCTGAGGCCAGCAAGACCATCCTTGTCATCAATGGCTTCCATCGCCTGTCGGCGCCCGCCGTCATCGACAACGGGGCCCAGCAAGGGTTCGACCTCGACAGCGACCCAGGCGTGTCTTACGGACTGACAGCAGGCTGGAACGGCCGTCAACAATGCTTCGACACGTCGCGCATGGGCCACGAAGGCCCTGGCGGACTGGGGTGCGGAGGCGACGAGCTGGCGGGACACTTCATCGCTGGCAACGATTTCAACTACATCAGCACACACGCCGAGGCCATCGCCTCGACCAAGCGCTACAACGTCGTCAGTTGCAGTTCGGAGGCCATCGAGGCTGGCAGAGTGAAATTGGAAGACTACCAAGCCATAGACCTCATCGTGGGCTTGGAGAAATACGACGTCAACGCCGTCAAGTACTACAAGTCGTTTCCCGTGTCGATGCAGCGGAAGATAGCCGCCTACGCCCAAGGCGGTGGCCGCATGCTCATCAGCGGCGCCTACCTTGGGGCCGACATGACGCAAGAGAGCGACGCCGTGTGGCTCAGCCGGTACTTGAAAGCCAGCTACGACGGCACTGTCAAGACCGACACCCTGACGGGCGTGAACGGCCTCGGCATGCAGTTTGACTTTTGCCGCATGCTCAACGCCGACCACTATGCGGCCACCCGCACCGACGTGCTTCGCCCTGAGGGCAGCGCCATCTGCGCCATGCAATATAGCGACGGGCAGTCGGCCGCTGTGGCCTACTCGGGCAGCGACTACAAGGCCTTTGTCATGGGCTTCCCATTCGAATGTGTCACCGACGCCACAACCCGAAACAAGCTGATGCAAGGCATTCTCAATTACATTCTGCAATAGTCAGACCGTATTTTAAAAGAGCAACATCATTAGAAAAGAAACATTCTTAGAAAAAGAAACATTCTTAGAAAAAGACGCATTCATAAAGCAACTATTATAAACGAAGAAAAGAATAACAATTATAACACCAAAGACCATGAAGATACAAGCCAACCATTCAGGCACCCGCAGCATCGAGGTGACCGAGAAACATTTGCAGACCATCGACAAGTATGCTTTGCTCCGCTACCTGGTGGACAGCAACGGCATCATCGACGAGACCGTTCTCGACAAGTTGAAGTTCAACGTGCGCTCAATGCTCGAGAGCGAAGCCGGCAAGGACAAGGACCTGCTCGACCTCTGCCTGGACGTCATCTACAACAGCAACATGAAAGCCTTCGGCCTTCACCAGTTGGTGCTGCTCTATGTGAAATGGAAAGGAGAGCACGCCAACGAAGACGAAGTGGACCCTCAAGAGGTGAGCGACTGACGCATGCAGAATTATCAACTGACAGACTTCCTCCCCACCACCAAGAAGGAATGTGAGCTGAGGGGATGGGACCAGTTGGACGTCATCCTCTTCTCGGGCGACGCCTATGTGGACCACCCGTCCTTCGGCGCGGCGGTCATTGGCCGCATGCTTGAGGCCAAGGGCTACCGCGTAGCCATCGTGCCCCAACCCGACTGGCACGGCGACTACCGCGACTTCAAGAAGTTGGGGCGCCCTCGCCTGTTCTTCGCCATCTCGCCAGGAGCCATGGACTCGATGGTCAACCGCTACACGGCCAACCGCCGCATGCGCCATGACGACGCCTACAGTCCCGACGGGCGCCACGACATGCGCCCCGACTATCCGTCGATCGTTTATTCGAAGATCTTGAAGCAACTGTTCCCCGACGTGCCCGTGGTGCTCGGGGGCATCGAGGCGTCCATGCGCCGCCTGACCCACTACGACTACTGGCAGGACAGCTTGAAGAAGTGCATCCTGTGTGAGAGTGGTGCCGACCTCATCCTCTATGGCATGGGCGAGAAAAACACCCTGTTGCTGTGCGAAGAGCTGGAGGCCGGGCGCAACATCAAGGACATCAAGGACATTCCGCAGACCGTCTATCTCTGCAAGAAAGAAGACATCCTTGGCGGCATCAAGGACGACGACATCGTGCTCCACTCCCACGAGGAATGCTTGCGCAACAAGAAGGCGGAAGCCGAGAACTTCAGGCACATCGAGGAAGAGAGCAACAAGATGCACGCCCAGCGGCTCATCCAAGGCGTTGACAACCAATATGCTGTCGTCAACCCGCCCTTTCCGCCCATGACCACCGAGGAGCTGGATGCGGCCTACGACCTGCCCTACACGCGCATGCCCCATCCGAAATACAAGGGCAAGACCATCCCAGCCTATGAGATGATCAAGTACTCCATCACGCTTCACCGCGGCTGTTTTGGCGGTTGTGCCTTCTGCACCATCTCCGCCCACCAGGGCAAGTTTGTGGTGTGCCGCTCGAAGGAGAGCATCCTGCGCGAGGCCAAGCAGGTCATCGCCATGCCCGGCTTCAAGGGCTACATCTCCGACCTCGGCGGTCCGTCGGCCAACATGTATGGCATGCACGGCCGCAACACCAAGGCCTGCGAGCATTGCAAGCGCCCCTCATGCGTCAACCCCCAGGTTTGTCCGAACCTGATGACAGACCACTCTCGCCTACTCGAGATCTACCACGCTGTCGACGCACTGCCTGGCGTCAAGAAGAGTTTCATCGGCAGTGGCGTGCGCTACGACCTGCTGCTGCACAAGAGCAAGGACGAGAAGTCGAACGAGGCGGCGCGCCAATACACGCGCGAGCTCATCACGCGCCACGTCAGCGGGCGCCTGAAGGTGGCCCCCGAGCACACCTCCGACAACGTGCTGCGCCTGATGCGCAAGCCCTCCTTCAGCCAGTTTCATGAGTTCAAGCGCATCTTCGACCGCATCAACCGCGAGGAGGGCCTCAACCAGCAGCTCATCCCCTACTTCATCAGTTCGCACCCCGGCTGCAAGGAGGAAGACATGGCCGAGCTGGCCGTGGAGACCAAGCAACTTGACTTCCACCTCGAGCAGGTGCAAGACTTCACGCCAACACCCATGACGGTGAGCACCGAGACCTGGTACAGCGGCTTCGACCCCTACACCCTGGAGCCTGTGTTCTCCGCCAAGACGCCCCGCGAGAAACTGGCCCAGCGCCAGTTCTTCTTCTGGTACAAGCCCGAGGAGCGAGCCTCCATCGAGCGCGAGCTGCGCCGCATTGGTCGTCCCGACCTCATCAAGAAGCTCTACGACGGCGTGACCTATCGCGGCCGTGCCCACTACGACCCCAAAGCCATTGGCAGCTTGCCTGTAGGCAGGGACAAATGGGAAAGGAGCAACGACAACAAACGGGATAGAGACAGGCGTGAGCGCAGCACCGGCGACAAGCGTGAGGTGAAGAGAAAGTCGTTCAACCCCAACTTCCAGCCACGCGGTTATGGCAAGAAGGGCAAGCAAGGCCCCTACAAGAAATGAACATCATCGAACAACAGGTCATCGGCAAGCGCAGCGCTGCCGACTGTGAGGACGGCCTCGTCGTCACGCCCGACTATGTGGCCGTCATCGACGGGAGCACCAGCAAGACGCCCCATCAGCTTCATCCCTCGATGAGGAACGGGCGCTACTGCATGATGGCCATCCAGCATTTCATCAGCCACATGCCTGCCGAACTGTCACTCTCGCAGTTCTGCGAGCAGGTCACCGCCCACATCCACCGCCTCTACCCTGCCGACGACACGCCCATGCGGCAGCATCCGCAGGAACGGCTGTGCGCCAGCGCCATCGTCTACAGCGCCCATCGGCGCGAGATTTGGATGGTTGGCGACTGCCAATGCATGGTCGACGGCCAAGCCCACCACAACGACAAGCCCTCAGAGAGCGTGATGGCCCATCGGCGCGCCGCCGCCTTCTCCGCTGCGCTTGCCGCCCACCCCGACATGGTGCGGGGCGACCGCCTGGTGCACGACTATGCGCGCGACACCATCCTGCCGTCGCTCATCGAGAGCATGGCTGGCGAGAACCGCACCTATGCGGTCATCGACGGCTTTCCCATCTTCATGCCCGGTGTGAAGACCATCCACGTCGAAGACCCCAAGGCCGACATCGTGTTGGCGTCTGACGGTTATCCGTCGCTTCGCCCCACCCTCCAGGAGAGCGAAGCGGCCTTGCGCCAGCAACTCGCTGAAGACCCCTTTTGCATTCGTTCGTTTGTGGCCACGAAGGGCGTCATGGTGGGCAACCAGTCGTTCGACGACCGCACCTACGTGCGCTTCCGCCTCACCGACAACGCTCCGAGGGCATGAGCCCGCACCGCTTCCCCACACGCTCGCAGACCATTTGGGCGAAATAGCGCCGCAAAATCAGACAAAGCGAAAAGCGGCGCGAGAAGTAGGCTTAATCGCCATAATTTTAGTAATTTTGCAGGAAATTTCACATCAAGCATGAGATACTTCGTTTGGATACGATTCGACGGAACCGCCTACCACGGTTGGCAGATACAGCCCAACGGCATGTCCGTACAAGAGAAGTTGCAAGACTGCCTGTCGCTGCTGCTGCGCCACCCCGTCGACGTGGTGGGAGCCGGGCGCACCGACGCAGGCGTGCACGCCAACCAGATGGTGTGCCACTTCGACAACCCGCAGCCCATCGACGCCGCGCAGGTGTGCTACCGGCTGGCCCGCGTGCTTCCGCGCGACATCTCGTGCGAGAAGATCGAGGCCGTGAGCGACGAGCTTCACGCCCGTTTCTCGGCGCGTCGGCGCGTCTACCGCTATTTTGTCCACACCAAGCGCGACCCCTTTCTCCGCCAGTACTCGGTGGAGATGCACTATCCGCTCGACTTCGACCTGATGAACCAGGCCGCCGCACGGCTGTTGGCCGCCAGCGACTTCAAGGCCTTCTGCAAGGCCGGCGCCGACAACAAGACAACGCTGTGCGACGTGAGCACCGCGCGTTGGGTCAAGACTGGCGAGAGCACCTATTACTTCGAGATAGCCGCCAACCGCTTCTTGCGCAACATGGTGCGGGCCGTCGTCGGCACGCTCATCGACGTAGGTCGCGGGCGCGTCAGCCTGGAGCAGTTTGACCAAATCCTCCGCGACGGCACGCGCTCCGACGCAGGCGAGTCAATGCCTGCCAATGGTCTTTTCCTTTGGGAAATCGACTATTAGCATCATGGCACCCTGACTATTCGCATCAAGGAAAACCTGACCATTCGCATCAGGCCCCCACTATTAACATCCATCATTTTTTTCAGTATTCAGGACATGTGGTTAATCTTAGCCTTTCTCTCAGCCACGCTGCTGGGATTTTATGACTCATTCAAGAAGAAGTCGCTCCTGGGCAATGCAGTCATCCCCGTGCTGTTTCTCAACACGGTGTTCTCGTCGCTCATCTTCCTGCCCTTCATCATCCTCTCGGCCACGGGCACGCTGCCCGACAGTTCCGCCTTCCACGTGGCGAGCGGTGGCTGGGAAATCCACAAGTACATCATCCTCAAGAGCATCATCGTGCTCTCGAGTTGGATCTTCGGCTATTTCGGCATGAAGCACCTGCCGCTGACCATCGTCGGTCCCATCAACGCCACACGCCCCGTGATGGTGCTCGTGGGCGCCCTGCTGGTGTTTGGCGAGAGCCTGAACGTGTGGCAATGGATCGGCGTCGTGCTGGCCATCGCCTCATTCTTCCTGCTGAGCCGTTCGGGCAAGAAGGAAGGCATCGACTTCGAGCACAACCGCTGGATCGGGTTCATTGTGCTGGCCGCCGTGCTGGGTGCCATCAGCGGCCTCTACGACAAGTATCTGATGGCCAGTCCGGCCGACGGCGGTGTGGGCATCGACCGCATGGCTGTCCAGTCGTGGTACAACCTCTACCAGATGGGGCTGATGGGCCTGATGATGCTCATCCTGTGGTGGCCGACGCACAAGCGCACGACACCCTTCCGCTGGGACTGGGCCATCATCGGCATCAGCCTGTTTCTGAGCGCCGCCGACTTCGCCTATTTCTATGCGTTGAGCCTTCCGGGCGCGATGATCTCGATCGTGTCGATGATCCGCCGCGGCAGCGTCATCGTCAGTTTCCTGTTCGGCGGCCTGTTCTTCCACGAGCGCAACCTGCGGGCCAAGGCCATCGACCTGGCGCTGGTGTTGCTGGGCATGATTTTCCTCTATATCGGCAGCAAATAAAATCAATCTGTGCGAGGTTTCTCGCCAAAAGCTTTGCAATATGAAAGTAAAATCGTAACTTTGCAAAAGCTTTTGCTAATAATACCCCTGTTTTATTCATTATTGAAAATTATACATCATGGCACGCAATATCTTTAAGGGTTTGGGCATAGCCCTCATCACACCATTCACCCCCGAGGGCGAGGTCGACTACAAGTCGCTGAAGCGCCTTGTGGAGTATCAAATCAACAATGGAGCCGACTTCCTCTGCATCCTGGCCACGACGGCCGAGGCCCCCTGCCTCACGCACGAGGAGAAAGAGAAGATCACGCAGCTCATCAAGGAGGTGGTGAATGGCCGCATCCCCATCCTGAAGTATTGTGGCGGCAACAACACGGCGGCCGTCATCGAGGAGATGAAGGCCACCGACTGGAGCGGCATCGACGGCATCCTGAGCATCTGCCCCTACTACAACAAGCCGTCGCAGGAGGGTCTCTACCAGCACTTCAAGGCCATCTCAGCGGCCAGTCCGCTGCCCCTGGTGCTCTACAACGTGCCTGGTCGCACGGGTGTGAACATGAAGGCCGCGACGACCCTTCGCCTGGCCAACGACTGCGAGAACATCGTGGCCATCAAGGAGGCTTCGGGCAGTCTGGAGCAGGTGGACGAGATCATCTACAACAAGCCCGACCGCTTCGACGTCATCAGCGGCGACGACGCGCTCACCTTCTCGATGGTGGCCAGCGGCGCAGCCGGCGTCATCTCGGTCATCGGCAACGCGCTGCCGAAGGAGTTCTCGCGCATGATCCGCCTGGAGTTTAAGGGCGAATATGAGCCAGCTCGCAAGATCCACCACATGTTCACGGAGCTCTACAGCCTGCTCTTCGTCGACGGCAACCCCGCTGGCGTGAAGGCCCTTCTCAACGACATGGGCTTCATCGAGAACCAGTTGCGCCTGCCGCTCGTGCCCACGAAGATCGAGACCAAGCAGAAGATGGCCGACATCCTGGAGCGCCTGCGCCTCTGAGCCAGGGCCGACAGGAAAGGCAAGGAAAGGAAGGAAAGAAAGAAAAGAAAAGACAAGACAAGGAAAGGAAAGGAAAGGAAGGAAAAAAGAAAAGGAAGGAAGGAAAGAAAGACAAGGAAAGGTAAAAGGTAAGTCAAGGCGACAAAACCATTTCCCCCAACCATAGCAAAGGGCGACGACCTCACGGTCATCGCCCTTCTTTTGTGTCATCCTGAATCTTGGTCTATGAAGAATAACTTCATGCCAATCTACATACTAAAAACTAATGATCTAATAATCTACATACTCTAAAAACTAGTGATCTAATAATCTTACATACCCTAAAAACTTAATGATCTAAAATAAATCTATATACTCATGAAATGATGACTCATACCTATCCGAATGATCATTCATACCTGATGGCCTCTATCGGGTCGAGTCGCGCAGCCTTCTTGGCCGGGTACCATCCGAAGAAGACGCCCGTGAAGGTGCAGACGGCGAAGCTCATGATGATGGTCCACCACTCGATGTAGATGGGCCAGTGGGCCAGCAGCTTCACCGCGTAGCTCGCTCCGACGCCGAGCACCACTCCCACCAGTCCGCCAGTGACGCTGAGCATGATGGCCTCGATGAGAAACTGGTTGAGGATGTCGACGCCACGCGCACCGACGCTCATGCGCAGTCCGATCTCTCGTGTGCGCTCGGTGACGCTCACATACATGATGTTCATGATGCCGATGCCTCCCACGATGAGCGAGATGCCCGCCACACAGCCGAGGAGGATGGTCATCATGTCGGTGGTGGAGTTCATCATCGACGACAATTCCTCCTGCGAGCGTATGTTGAAGTCGTCATCGTCGCCCTCAGTGGTGTCGGTGGCGTCCTTGAGCTTGTGGTTTCGCCGCAGGATGGAGGTCATCTCCTCCGTGGCCTTGTCGGTGACGCCCTCGGTGATGGCCGAGGCCTGTATCTCGCTGAGGTAGGTCTGGGCGAGGATGCGCTTCATGACGGTGGTGTATGGCGCGAGCACGAGGTTGTCCTGGTCCATGCCCATGGTGTTGTAGCCTTTCTTCTTGAGCACGCCGATGACCCGGAATGGGATGGCGTTGAAGCGCACCACCTTGCCTACGGGGTCGCTTCCGTCGGGGAAGAGATAGTCGACGACGGTCTGTCCGAGTATGCACACCTTGGCGCTGGCCTTGAGTTCCTGGTCGGTGAAGAGTTCACCGTCGCTGACGCTGAGCTGGCGTATGTCGAGATACTCCTGGTTGACGCCATAGATGGTGGACTGCGTGTTGTTGTTGCCGTTGATAAACTGTCCGCTGGTGCTCACCACGGGGCTGATGGCCTTGATGTATGAGCACTCGTCCTTGAGCGACTCATAGTCGGTGAGCTTCAGCGTCTGCATGGCCGACGGGTCTTGCCTGACGCCTCCCCTCATGTCGGCACCCGGGTGGATCATGATCATGTTGGAGCCCATCTCGGCAATGTTGGCCTGTATGCTCCGTTTGGATCCCTGTCCGATGGCGAGCATCGTGATGACAGATCCGACGCCGATGATGATGCCGAGCGCTGTGAGGAAGGAGCGCATCTTGTTGGCAAAGATGGCCCTGAGCGCTATTTTGAAAAGATTTGTGTAGTTCATTATTCGTCGGAGTTAGCGGGCAGCGCGGCCAATCCCTCGGCAGCGCTCAGTATGTTGTGGTTGTACTCGTCGCTAATGACATGTCCGTCCCTGAGCTGTATGTTGCGGCTGGAGTAGTGGGCGATGTCGGGGTTGTGAGTGACGAAGATGATGGTTCTGCCCTCAGCGTAGAGCTTCTGGAAGAGCACCAGTATCTCAAACGAGGTGCGCGTGTCGAGGTTGCCAGTGGCCTCGTCGGCGAGGATGACGGCCGGGTTGTTGACGAGCGCTCGTGCGATGGCCACGCGCTGCATCTGTCCTCCCGACATCTGGTTGGACTTGTGGTAGAGGCGGTCGCCGAGGCCTACAGCCTTGAGTGCCTCGACGGAGCGCTCGAAGCGCTCCTTGGCCGAGACGTTGGCGTTGTACATCAGCGGCAGCTCGACGTTTTCGACGCTGGTGGTCTTGGGCAGGAGGTTGTAGTTCTGGAAGATGAAGCCGATCTTCCGGTTGCGCAGCACGGCTCGCTCCGAGCGGCTCATGGTGCGCACGGACACCCCGTCGAGGTAATACTCGCCGCTGGAGGGCGTGTCGAGGCATCCAAGCTGGTTGAGCAGGGTCGACTTGCCCGATCCCGACTTGCCCATGATGGTGACGAACTCGCCCTCGTAGATCTTGAACGACACGCCACGCAGTGCGTGTACGGTCTCGTCGCCGACCAGGAAGTCGCGCTTGACGTTTTGCAGTTCGATGACGACTTTCTTGCCTTCGGCGTCTTTGTTGATTTGGTTATCTGTCATGATCTTGTCTGCTTGAGGGTCTGTTTTACTTACCGTTTTTCTTGTTTTTTCCCGGAGGGCCGGGCTGGAAGGGGCTCGACTCGGCACCGTCGGCCGTGTCGTCGGCCATGGGGTCGTCGGTGTTGACCGTGACGCCCGTGATGACCTGCTGTCCCTCGCGTATGCCGCTGAGCACCTGCGTGTGTGTGCCGTCGGTCATGCCGATGTTGACGCGGTGGGCCACAAGGGTGTTGCCCTCAAGGGTCCACACCTTGTTCTTGGCGTTGCTGATGTCTTGTATCTTTCGTCCGCCTACGGTCTCCTTGGTGGGCGTGTAGCGCAGGGCCTTGCTGGGCACGCTGAGCACGCCGTTGCTCTCCTGCGTGTAGATGACGACGTTGGCGGTGAGTCCGGGCTTGAGCTTGAGGTCGGCGTTGTGTGCGCTGATGACCACCTGGTAGGTGACGACGTTGTTGGTGGTGGTGGCCTCGAGTCTGACCTGTGTGACGGTGCCCTCGAAGGTGTCGTCGGGATAGGCGTCGACGGTGAAGGTGACGCGCTCTCCCTTCTTCACGTCGCCGATGTCGGCCTCGTCGACGTCGGCCACTACCTGCATGTTGGTGAGGTCTTGTGCGATGGTGAAGAGGTCAGGCGTGCTCATGTTGGCGTTGACGGTCTGCCCCTCTTCGACGCTCTTGCTGACCACGATGCCGTCGATGGGCGATGTGATGGTGGCGTAGCTGAGGTTGGTCTGTGCGCGCGACACCTCTTCCTGCGCTGCCACGACCTGGTCTTTTCTGGAGGCCACGGTCTGCTGGCTGGTCTGGTATGAGAGCCGTGCGTTCTCATAGTCGTTGGCGGAGATGAGTCCTTTCTGGTAGAGCGCCTTGTAGCGGTTGAAGTTGGCCTTCTGGTAGGCGAGGTCGCTCTGTGCGCTCCTGAGCTCAGCCTGAGCCTGCGAGAGTTGCGACTTGGCGGTGTTGAGCTGGCTCATGAGGTTCGACTTGTCGAGCTCGGCGATGACCTGTCCTTTCTTCACCACGCTGTTGTAGTCGACATAGAGCTTGCTGACGATGCCCGAGACCTGTGTGCCGACGGTGACCTCGTTGACGGGCTCGATGGTTCCCGTGGCCGTGACGCTGTTGAGGATGTTGACCTTGGCCACCTTCTCGGTCTTGAAGTTGACCTCTTCTTTCTTCTTGCCTCCCGACAAGAGGTAGGCGGCAACGGCCACGACGATGATGACGCCCACCGCTACCCAAATCATACTTATCTTCTTACTTTTCATTGGTATATAAAAAAACTGTTCCTATTGTGTGTTACGTGTGCTGCCTGTGTGTGTGGCTGCTGTGGCTCACTTGAGCGTGCCAGTCTGGTAGAACTTGAGCATGTTGATGTTGAGGATGGCGAGATACTTGGCTTGCAGCTCGTTTTGCTGCGCCTTGAGCAGAGCGTCCTTTCCGTTCATGAGCTCGATGGTGTTCTTGAGGTTCTGCCGAAACTGCTCGCTGAGCAGGTCGTAGCTCTCCTGTGCGCTCTCGGTGCTGACCTTGGCGCTCTTGAACTGTGCCTGGTTGTTGACGGCCTGGAGCCAGTAGTTCTCGATGGTCGAGTAGAGTGTGGTCTGCTTGTCCTTGAGGTCGAGCTCATAGGTCTGCTTGGAGAGTCGCGCCTTGTTGACGGCGGTCTTGGTGGTTCGGTTGTCGAAGATGGGTATGCTGACCGATAGTCCTCCGCCTACGTTGAAGTTGTTCTTGAGCTGTGTGCCCCAAGCGTTGTCGTTCATCGATGTGGTGTTGGTGCTGACGCCGGCGTTGAGTCCGATGGTGGGCATGCGCTGTGCCTTTGCGATTTTGACTTGCAGGTCGCTGCTCTCGATGCCGAGCTTGGCGTTTTTGATTTCGGGTCGGGTGCCGAGGGCAGCCTCGTAGACGCTGCTGACGCCGGGTATGGCCTGCAGGGCCGCCTCGTCGGTGGGCGTGTCGGCCACGACGTCAAACTCGTCTTGGTCGGTGATTTGCAGCAGTTGCTTGAGCTGGCGCTTGTAGTCGCTGAGGCTGCTCTCTGCCTGCACCACGGCGTATTCGTCTTGAGCGCGCTGTGCGGTGAGCTGTGCGAGGTCGGCCTTGCTCATGCTGCCCACGCGCACGAACTCCTTGCCTCGCTCCTCGTTTTTCCTTGAGGTCTCGAGTGTGGCCTTGCTGACCTGGATGGCCTCCTTGGAGTAGAGTATCTGCACGAAGAGCTGCGTGATCTGCTCCTGTATGCTGTTGGCCGTCGTGGCGCTGTCGAGGGCGGCCTGGTCGGCTGTCACCTTGTTGAGCTTCACCTGGTTGCGGTTGCGGTTGCCGTTCCACACGGTCCAGTTGCCCATGACGCTGTAGGAGCCGTTGTAGTAGACCTTGTCGACGTTGGTCTGCACCTTGTCGCCGGCGATCATGTAGGATCCGGTCTCGGGCCATGGGTTGTAGGACACGTTTTGCGAGGTCGACGCTGAGAGCGAGGGCAGCAGTTCGGCCTGGCTCTGCTTGACGTCCTCGATGGCGCTGAGGTGCTGGATGCGCGACTTCTGCAGCGAGATGTTGTTTTGAAGTGCATAGCTGATGCAGTCTTGCAACGTCCACTGGCGCGCCTGGGCCGCTGCGGGCGTGAGGAGCAACAGGGCAAGGGCCGATGCGAAAAACGATTTCTTCATTGTCATCATTTAAATTTTTACCAAAAACAAAAGTATGATGTGAAAAGTATGATTGGGTTTACTGAGGTAAGTGTTTGTTAACAATAAAAAAGGGAAATGTTACATTTGATAACATTTCCCACCTTATTATATAGTGCTTTATTCGAAATGGCGCAGTCGTGCGATGTACTTGCCGAGGATGTCGAACTCGATGTTGACCACCGTTCCGACGCGTATGTCGCAGAAGTTGGTGTTGGCTCGTGTGTAGGGTATGATGGCCACCTGGAAGGAGTCGTCGGTGGGGCTGATGACGGTGAGCGAGACGCCGTTGACGGTGACGGATCCCTTGTCGACGGTGAAGTATCCTCGTCGGGCCATCTCGGGGTTGGCGTTGTAGCGGAAGGTGAAGTAGGTGCTTCCGTCGGCGTCGTTGGTGGCGACGCAGGTGGCGGTCTGGTCGACGTGTCCCTGCACGATGTGTCCGTCGAGTCGTCCGTTCATCGGCATGGATCGCTCCACGTTGACCTTGTCGCCCGGGCTCAGCTGGCCGAGGTTGGTGCGTTCGAGGGTCTCCTTCATGGCGGTGACGGTGTAGGTGCCGTCGGCGATGGCCACCACGGTGAGGCAGACGCCGTTGTGGGCCACGCTCTGGTCGATCTTGAGCTCATCGACAAACGAGCAACGGAGGGTGAAGTCCATGTTGCCCTGATACTTTCTCACGGCGACGACGGTCGCCATCTCTTCTACTATTCCGCTAAACATAACCTATATGAATTAAGAAAGGAGAACTGAGGTGAGGCTGTCCTCATGACTCAATTCTCCTTTGTGTGAAAATGGGAATCATACCGATGATGTGATGAAAACTCCAGCTGTAAAAAGTTGTGAGTGCTCTCCGTCTTTGTAATCCACCGGCACCGGAGTGCTTGGTCGCTGAAATGCGATTTATGTGGCCCGCCATTGGCAAGAGAAGCAGCTCGGTTTTCAATGTAATTTGATGAGTATCCCGATCGAACCGATACAACTCCCAAAGGGTTTCTCCTTTTCACTTGCAAATATACGACTTTGTTTTTTATCCTCCAAACAATTGATTGTTTTTTTGTGGGCAATAAATGGGTTTCTTCTCCGTTTGAAAGAGAAAAACGACCATGCGACACATCTTATCATTCTTACTCTTAGCGCTTTGCGCGCTGACGGCCCATGCCCAATGGGCGGTGAGGAAAAATGGGCAGCACGCCTTTCCGAAGTCCATCCCGGCTGGCAACTACAGCGGCATCGCGTGGCTGGGCGGTGAGCGCTATGCGGTGGTGAGCGACAAGGGGGCCGACGGCTTCTTCCTGTTCGACATCGCCACGGACAGCGTGAGCGGCGAGGTGCTCGGCGCGTCGTGTGTGGACTTTCGGGGCAGTGGCCTGCCTGGGCGCGACGACGAGGGCGTGGCCTACAACCCTGCGACGGGCACGGTGTGGATCAGCGGCGAGGCCGACAATCAGATCATGGAGTATGGCATGGACGGGCGGCTGACGGGGCGGCGGCTGGAGGTGCCCGAGGTGCTCAGCCACCTGCCTGGCAACCTGGGGCTGGAGGCGCTGTCGTACAACGCGAGGACGGGCTCCTACTGGACGTGCAACGAGGCGGGCAGCATCATCCTCCAGCAGTTTGGCGCCGACCTCAGGGCGCGGCGTGCCTGGCGCTATGAGCTCGACGGGCCTGTGGGGCGGGCCGAGCGGGCGCAGCACTATGCCCACGGCGTGGGGACGGTGTGTGCGATGGACGACGGGTCGGTGCTCGTGCTCGAGCGCGAGTTTTATGTGCCGAAGATGAAGATTGGGGCGTTTGTGGCCTGCAAGCTGTTTCGGGTGGTGCCTGATGGGGCCGACAGCCTCTCGGCGACGGGCGTGGCCGACAGCAAGCCGCTGGAGAAGCAGTTGCTGGCGTCGTGGCGCACGGGGCTCTCGCTCACGGGGCGCAGCCTGGCCAACTATGAGGGCATGTGCCTGGGCCCGACGCTGTCCGACGGCTCACGGGTGCTGCTGCTCGTGGCCGACTCGCAGGGGCAGTATGCGGGGGTGCTGCGCGACTGGATCACGAGCATCAAGATCAAGTTTTGAGCCTGTGTGCAGGTCGGGGGTACCTTATTGTAACCTTGTAACCTGTAACCGTGTAACCTTTTTGGCGGGTTTTGACTGTTGGCAAACAGGAGTGTTGGGTTTTTGACAAAACAGGATTAACCCCAGCTGGTTTTCTGAGCCTGACGGCTTGGCCGTCTTGCCCCGCCGCGACCTTACGTGAGCGAGCTCACGACGGCTACGACGGGGCAAGGCGGCCCGTGGCGCTGGGGGCGCCACTCAGAAAACCAGCTGGCTATAAACCGAATTAAACCGCTCACGCCGATGGGGGGGGATACTGATTAAACAGCAAGCGCGGATGAAATGCCGCAGGGCACGGCCTGAAAGGCCAAAAGTACAAAGCCCAGGGCAAGCGCAGCGACACCCTGGGTAAAGGATGATGCGCGTGAGCTTGCGCCCTGTAAGGGCAA
>JBNMMB010000047.1:0-27925 GCA_050875105.1 Prevotella sp.
AATCGAGACTCGATAGATATCTTATCGAGACTCGATAGATGCCTAACGGAGACTCGATAAGATATCTATCGCAAAACTATGAGCATGCGCAGAGTTTTCCATAAGCCATATTTTCACATAACACCCTGCCCATGAGCCATTTATGCAAAACCCTCTCAGAATCGCGTATTTGCGAGCAAAAGTAGTCGTGATTGATTTCAAGCGATTCTGGAGAGACTTTTTGTTCAAATTATTCAAGCGCCATCTCATGCTTTGAGGTGTGTTGACGAGGCACTACAGTCACTTCCTCCTGTCGACGTGGAGGACCGCCGGAGGCACATCCATACGACGTGGGACACGTCGCCCACTGCTGTTCATAGCAGACGACATGTCCCACGTCAGAGGCAGTGGGTGACGTGTCTCACGTCACAACCCCCACTCATGCCAGCCGCATCACGCGTCACAGTCTGTCCAGCAGAACTCCAACTTTCGCTCCTTGCACACCTGGCGGAGGGCGCAGAGGTAGAGGGCGCGGCGGGAGACCCAGCCACGGCAACGGCGCTCACGGGCCACAATGTCCTGGAGCTCCTCATCGGTCTTCTCGATGAGGCAGGCATAATAATCGTTGATAACTTGCTGATCCCGAGGCGATGTCGGGCTTGAAGATAAGAAGTAAGCCTTCATAAAGATATTTTTTTAAGTTAAACCTTACGCATCTTTTTACCACCGTGGCTATCTTCATGATTGTGCTCGGTTGGTGTGCCTAATGCGGCAACTCTTGATGCTTTATCGTCGGCAAAGTTACGGCTTTCCTGCGAAAGGGCCAAGGAAATCAAGAAGAAAATGAAGTTTTTTGCAGATGATTGAAGAAAATCGAGCAAAAATCATAAAGGCCGTGGCTGCATCGTTGCAACCACGGCCTTCTTTTATCTTGCTTGCGCATCAGCCCAACCGCACAGGGCGGTCACGGCTGAGAGCGGTTAGTCCTCGTCCCAAACAGAGGAGAATGAGCCAGTCTTCTCGTCGGCAGGCTCCTCGTCGATGTTGGGCTTGGCAAGAGCATTTCCATCGCCCTCGCCATTAGTTAACGTCGGTGAGCCAGCCAACAGATTCTCTGTCTCGATTTGCTGCACCTTGATGTTGGGTTGAATATACTTTTTCATCTTTGTTTTCCTTTCTTTATCTGATGTTAGACATTACTTCACGTATTTCTTGCCGTTGCGGATCACGATGCCCTTATACGACTTGCCAACGCGCTGGCCTGCAAGGTTGTAGAGCGGAGCGTCAGCGTTGTCCTCGCTGGCCATGATGGTCTTGATGCCAGTGGGGTTACCGCCGAAGACGAAAGCCTTAGCGCTTGCAGCCTCATCCTTGGGAACCTTCAGATAGGCCTTGTGAGCGCCAAGCTTAAAGGCGGCGCCCGTCGCATTGCCCCAATAGAAGCCCACGCTTCCGGCCTCGCTCTTGCTGTTCAGCGAGAGCATGTAGAAATAGCTCTGATCGTCGGGCTCAAGATCGGCATCTTCATCCGTGCCGAGGAGCATGTTGTAGGGATCCTTAGTCTCTGTTGTGGTCGTTGCCTTGAATGTGTAGTCACCCTGAGGAGCGCTTACCACAACAGCCTCACCTGCAGGGATGACTGAACCTGCATTGTAGGGGTGATTATCAATGAGGAGACCTTCTAACACAGCATAAGTGCATGCCTTGGCGTTCTCAGGAACTTCCAGCGCGCGGTCACTATAATATAAGGTGGCGTAGCCAGTTGGACCAACATGGAGGGTGACATCTTCGATTGTAGACGCTTTTTCATAAGTGACAGTAATACTAGAAATATCCTTTTTAGTATCACCCACAGTAAATACTACAATTTGGCTTTTTCCAGACCAGTTGCCATTTTTGAAAGTGCCAATATTAGGAGTTACGCCATTGGACAAACCTGTAAAATTTATAGCCGTAATAACACATCCGCTTGGTACTGAAATTGTAAGTAAAGATTTGGCATAGCATCGCAAAGTTTTTTTGCTTGTACCTATCCACCACTTTATTCCATTTCCTCCATTATTAGCAGTAGTAAAAGTTACATTATCCGCAATCCACACAGATGACTTCACATAAGTATCATCAGAAGTGCTATTCGTCGGTTCAACCCCCGAGCCATAGTCATACTCTCCGTTAAAGTCAAACACGCCATCCTCAACGACGAAAGGCTTAGTCAAGTTAATCGTGTAAGAAGCGGAAGAGGCGGCATAAGTGTCGTTCCCTTCAAAAGAAGCGGTGATCTTGGCTGTGCCTGCGGTCTCGCCGAGGGTTACAGCACCTGTTGTGGCATCAACCTTAGCCACAGCCTCGTTGTCTGAAGAATAAGTGATGGAACCTGCTTCAGCAGGAGTCAGAGTAGCAGTGGGAGCAGTAAAATCATCGCCAATGTTCAGAGCAAAAGTCTTGTTGTCAACCTCTGAGCCGAAAGTAACTGTTGTCGCAGTCTTGGAGCTGGAGTCATCCTTCTTGTAAAGGACAACATCCTTTTGGGTATGGGTATAACAAGCGAAACGAGGACTCCCTGTATTATACTGCAAATAATAATTAGAGTTGCTAACATTTACAATATTGCTCAGTGTGATTTTCCACTTTGAACCATTAGCACTTTCCTCAGCGGATGAATTAAGTTTGCCCTTGCTAGGTGCAGTTAAAACCAAATACTTGCTGTCGGCCTCATCAAACATTGTCCATTGGTCAGCTTCACCTCCCAATTTTACAATGTGTGCATCACCAATAGAAGTAATAGAAGAATTAGCAATTTTAACATCAACGGCAGTACCGATGTTATTGTTAACTCCACCAAAAGCCTTGTTGGCTGATTCATAGACAATCAAATACTCGCCACCTGCAACAATCTCGCTTGCATCGGTGACTTTCTTGAATGTCTGCGCGTAGCTCCCCCCCCCCAATGGCAATTGCCATGATGAGGAACATTAGGATGCGTAAATGTTTTACCATAAAAGAAACCTTTTAGTTAACGATATTAAGTTGATAAATTTTCCGTTTACGGGTGCAAACGTATAAAGAATTTAGCAAATAAACAAACTTTTCCGCATTTTTATGTCATTTTGCAACAAGATTGTCACAAGAGCGGCATATGCTTGCTAGCGTTATCTTCAAATCTTCAGTCATGGAAATGTCGGAGTGCGGTAACATATTTCTTACATTATATTTTTAGAAACGTAACAAATTGCTTAACTTTGCAGCATGGAAGGCAAGTCAACAAGAACATCATCCTGCTCAACTCGTTTTTGAAAAAGGACACGAAACATAACACACACATGAACACATCCACAGAAAACCTCTACCGCCTCGACGGCAGGGTGCCCCTGGGCAAAGCGCTGCCCTTCGGTCTTCAGCACGTGCTGGCCATGTTTGTCAGCAACATCACTCCCATCATGATCCTGGCCGCAGCCATCGGCCTCGACAGCCAGATGAGCGCCACGCTCATACAGAACTGCATGGTCATCGCCGGCATCGGCACGCTGGTGCAGCTCTTCCCCGTGTGGCGCGTCGGCTCGCGCCTGCCCATCGTCATGGGCATCTCGTTCACCTTCCTCTCGCTGGCCATCGGCATCGCGGGCACCTACGGCATGGGCACGCTCATCGGCGCCGTCATCGTGGGCGGACTGGTGGAGGGCCTGCTGGGCCTCTTCGTGAAATACTGGATACGCCTCATCCCCCACGTGGTGTCGGCCACGGTGGTGACGGCCATCGGCTTCTCACTGCTGCCCATCGGCGCCAACTCGTTTGCCGGCGGACAGGGCGCGCCCGACTTCGGCAGTCCCGACAACTGGATCGTGGGCACGGTGACGCTGCTGGCCTGCCTGCTCTGCCAGGTGTTCGCCCGCGGCTTCCTGCGCTCGCTGTCGGTGCTGGTGGGCCTCGTGGTGGGCTACATCCTGGCCTGCTGCATGGGCATGGTCGACTTCAGCGGCCTGACGGACCTCCAGGTGGTGGCGCTGCCGCACCTGGTGCCGTTCACGCCCGAGTTCCACCTCGGCGCCATCCTGTCGGTGGTGGCTGTCTACCTGGTGTCGGCCACAGAGACCATCGGCGACACGTCGGCGCTCTGCAACAGCGCCCTGAAGCGCGACCCCGAGACGCGCGAGATGGGATCGGCCATCTGCTGCGACGGCTTCGTCAGCTCGGTGTCGGGCCTCTTTGGCTGCACGCCCATCACGTCGTTTAGCCAGAACGTGGGCCTGGCCGCCATGTCGGGCGTGGTCAACCGCTTCACCATCGGCATCGGCGCCCTGGTGATGATCATCGGCGGCGTGTTCCCCGTCATCGGCCACCTGCTCACCACCATCCCGCAGGCAGTGTTGGGCGGCTGCACCATCATGATGTTTGGCAGCATCCTCTTCGCCGGCTTCGGCATGATGGCGCGTGCCGGCTTCTCTCAGCGCAACATGGTCATCGTGAGCCTCTCGCTCAGCGTGGGCCTGGGCTTCACGCAGGCCACCGACATGTTTGCCATCTTCCCCGAGATCGTGCGCACGGTGTTCGCAGAGAACTGCGTGGCCGTGGTGTTCCTGCTCGCCGTGGTGCTCAACCTCGTGTTGCCCAAGAAGATACAGGGCGAGTGACCAACGCCCCGATTGATTTTTTGACAAAAACAGAGATAAACCCCAGTTGGTTGGAAAGCCCTGTTGGGCTCATGACAAAAGGCAGGTTGCAGTTCGTGTGAGCAAGCTCACGACCTGCAACCTGCCTTTTGTCATGGCGGCCACGGCCGCCATGACACCCAACTGGCGATAAACAGATTTCAACCGCTCACGCTATTCAAAACCCATCAAACCGCCAATGAATTAAAAAAAATCGTTTTCGCTGCAACCTATAGTGGGTGACGTGTCCTCACGTCACAACAGCCTGCCATGGATGGCTAATCGATGTGCAGCAAAACGCCGTTGAGTATGTATCACGCTGCTACGCGCAACACGTTGCAATGAGCTGAACGCAGCAATGAGTTACACGTTGCAATGAGCAGCACGTCGCGTAAGCGGTTTAACCCTGTTTATCGCCAGGCGTGGGGGAAGGCGGCTACAGCCGCCATGCTGAAAGGCCAGACACGGATCGTGAGCTCGCTCACAAGAGCCATGCCTGGCCTTTCAGCATGAGCCCGACAGGGCTTCCCCCCACGCCTGGGGTTTATTTCGGTTTTTGTCAACCACGCTACTCGCCTTTTGTAAACGATTTTAATCAATACCCCCCCCCTAAAACGCAATCCGCCAATCAACATCGCTGGTCCACCCCCGTAACAGCGAAAACCATGGCAAATCCCGGCCACAACGCCCTCTAAAACCCACTGGTTGCACAATTATTGACGATTTCCCCGATTTTTCTTCTTTTTCCCTTGGTTATTACAGAATAAGGCTGTAACTTAGCGGCCTACAGTTCTCAAATCACTCGGACGAACAGCAATAGGTAGAACGAAAGTTCAAATAATTTCCGAGACAATAAAAACAACGAGCATATCATAATTGCAGTATGATGAATTTAAGGAAAAGGAGATCCATTCGTGGGGGCATATTGTTCCTTCTCGCAATGGCGTGTCTACCCACTTGGGCAGACGACGGAAACACAAACACTTGGTACAGCACGCCACAAGACGTGAACAACCTGAAAGGCATCGACCTCAGCAAACTCTCAAGCTATGTGTCTGACGCCAACCCTGGCGACCTGACGGACGCCGAAGCCCGAAAGAAATGGGTGGTGCTCTACAACGTAGGCCAAAAGAAGTTTCTCAACATGGGTGGCTGGTGGGGCACCAAGCCCACGCTGAGCGACGTGCCACGCCTCTTCTGGCTCCAGCAGCACACCAACAAGGTGGGCAACGTGGAGACCGCATCCGAATATTACACCTACCCCACACAGGCCGGCACCTCAGTGAGCGTGTCGCCCCTGGGCATCATACAAGACCTCACTGGCGGCAAGATACAGGTGGGCAGCGTGCAGGGCGCCGTCCGCAGCCACGCCACCTACAACAGCGTGACGTTGCAGAAAGCCAACGGCACCAAGCGCGAACTCTTCCTCAAGAGCGACATGGGCGACGGCAAGGCGTTCTCGACGGATGTGAACGTCGACTTTGCAGCCGGCGACAAGATCATCGCCAGCGTCAACCTGCCCGAGACCACCACGGGAACAGAGACAGATAAAACCCAGCCGGAGAACATCCTGTCCCTGGGCGACAGCATCCAGTACTGGGGCCAGAGCGGTGTTGACGACAAGCACAACGCCCACAACATCCACATCTTCTGGGGCACCAACTGGGGTGGCAATGGCGCCACATACCTGCAAACGGCATATGTGGATGCCGACTATCACCACTATGACGAAAATGGTTATAAAAGAGACCCGTTGATCATCGAGGGCACAAGCCTGAATATCAAGAAGCCGGTCATCTTCACCTTCTCGAAGGACGGTCTGAACATCCAAAACGATGTCCACACCGAATATAAAAATCCCGAAACCATCTTCACGACCAATAAGAGTAACGGTCAAGCTGAAAAGGTAAAAGCCATGATAGACAAAATTGAGGCGAATGGCAAAGTGCAGGTGGGAAGCAAAGAGGGAAATTACGGAAGCCACGCTACCTACAACAGTGTTGTATTGCAGAAGGAAGACGGCACGGAGACCAATCTGTTCACTCCAGGGTACCAACCTAACAACACAAGGTTCTCCACTGAAACTGCCATCGACCTTGCTGCTGGCGACAAAATCATTGCCGATATTACTTTGCCAACAACGACGGGTAAATTACCCAACGGAGGAACGAATCCAGACGACGGCACTACAGACATATACGAAAATGTCCTCGCGTTTGGCACAAATGTTTCTGGTTGGATTACCAACAGTGAAAATGACTACAATTTCCAACTTTATTGGAATGGCTCATTGATCAAGACACATTTTCTTTACAATGGAAAGTATCCCGTCGAAAGAGTGGAGTGCGGCACCCACGTCTAGGTGGTATTCTCCAAGGAAGGCCTTACCATCCAAGAGGTAGGCCAGGAGGCTGGCGTCAACAAGACGCTCTACGTTCCTTGCAAGGTCGGCTATGACGCCACAAAGAGTGGCGACATCAAACTGAAGCGCAACTCGGAAGTGACATGGAAAGAACTCCCTGCCGGTGCCTCCTACTATGTGGTCGCCGACGACGGCAAGGCCTTTGTCAAGAAGGTAAACGAGAACAAGACCTTCACGGAATATGTGGAGAACACGGGCAACCAAACCTTCATCGCCTCGCACATCGTGAAGTCGAGCAACGTCATGGGCAATGAAGGCAAATTCATGTCCTTCGCTGATAAGGACGAGGTGGGCAAAAACCTGGATTCTGACCTGGGCGTCTACGTGGACCGCGCCATCAAGGCGGAAAAACAGACAGAGGCTCAATGGAACCTCACATCTACTGATGACGCCGTGGGCAACTGCAGGCTCTCACTCGTGATGCCCTACGACATCACAAACGGCGAACCCATCGACCAGGCTACGACCTATTACCTCTGTGCCACAAGCGACTACGTGAAGGGTTACCAAGGTCACTACACTGAACCAAAAGACCCCACAAAGTTCTGGTATGATTCAGACCCCGACCATCAAGGCTTCACCTCCGACTATAGCACAGCCAGACTGGTGAGCGCCACCGACTCTCGCGCCAACACCGACAACGCCACCTGGCGCATCATCCCCCTGGCCAACTATGTGGACATGCTGAACAACAAGACCGAGAATCTCGACCAGTTGCTCGACATCACCTACGTGGTGAAGGACTACGGCTTCTATCGTGAGAATGGTGAGCTGAGCGCCTGGAAGACCGAGGGCGACTTTGCCGCTGACAACTCCGACTCCAAGGAAGACAAGCTGCGTATCGGCCTCGACGGCATATACAAGACCTCGACAACTTCAACAAAATATGACAGAAACGGTCAAGAAGCTGAGCTGAATGCCCGTGGCCGCTACATGGGCGTGCAGGTGTGCGACGGTGGTCACGGCGAGTTCTATCAGGACGTGAAGGTCTATCGCCGCGGCTGGTATGTGCTCGAGGTGCAAGGCAAGTCAAACGTGGACGCCAAGCTCTTCATGCAGCGTGGCGACGAGACCAACACACGCGTGGCTGTCGACATGCAACAGCTTGCTGACGGCGAGTACCAGCGCCTCTATCACGATGGCGACGCCCAGTGGCCCTGCGCCGACTGGAGTCCGATGTACAACGCCTTCGTGGAGATGAACGACGAGCACCTCAAGGTGGGCCGTCGATTGGAATATAAGAATGTCGTGAAGTGCTACATCGGCCAGGACGTCAGCTATGACAACCCCATGACGTTGCGCATCGGCATCAGCATCCCCGAGAGCACCAAAAGCGACGACCACACGTTCTTCGACTCCTTCCGCATGCTCTATGGCGGCAAGAGCGACCCCACACTCGTGCTCAATGAGGACAGCACCAATCTCAACTACATCGACAACTGCATCCACAACTACGGCGACACCAAGGACCCCAAGACGCTCTTCCTCAAGCGCACCTTCACGCCGGGCAACTGGAGCACGCTCATGCTGCCTGTCAACCTCAGCAAGCGCCAGTTCACCGACATGTTTGGCTCCGACGCCCTGCTGGCCTACCTCAAGGAGATCAAGAACGACGTCGTCCGCTTCTACACCGTCGACGACAACGACAACAACGGCGTGTTCCTCAAGGCTTACATGCCATATATAATAAGGACCAACAAGGCCAAGGGCAGCACCCCCGGCTTCACCCAGGAGCTGACGCTCCGCGAGGTAGACTCGCAAGGCCAGACACAGACGCTGAACCAAGTGGTGCCTGATGACTGCTTCGTGGTGGACGGCGTGACACTGGTGGACCACCAGAACGTGCAGGACCACTACTATGACTTCGCCGGCGGCAAGTTTGCCCAGGACAACCAGTCGAAGGACTACAGCGAGAAGGCACCCAAGTTCGCCTACAGCGTCGTGGCCGACAACGAGGGTAACGGCGCCGCCACCAACGCCAAGGACAACTACACGCTGACGAGCTACGCCACGCTCTGCAAGACCTACTACATCGACGCCAATGGTCCCCACTTCTATGAGAGCCGTCCCAACCTCAACGACAGCAAGAGCTACTACTTCAGCCAGAACAACATGGTGCACCACACCCCTGACGCCTATGGCTACGGCCTGAAGGGCTTCCGTTGCTGGTTTGTCTACGACCAGAAGGCAGGTGGCCAGGCAGCGCCCGCCCAGCTGAAGGTGAGCATCAAGGGCGTGGACGAGTCCACCGACATCGACGACATCGACGCCGACGGCGCCCAGCCCGTGGTGAGACGCTACACAGGCGCCATCTACAACCTCAACGGCCAGGTGGTGAGCCACGACATCCAGGCGCTCGGCAGCCTGCCCGCCGGACTCTACATCGTGAACGGCAAGAAGTATGTGGTCAACAAGTAAAAAGAGAAAAAGAAAGATGAAAAAGCAATATGTGAAGCCCATGGCCGAGGTTGTCGAACTGCCCGAACTCATGCAGGAGACAGCACTGAAAACGGCCAGCGTGGTCAAGACCGGCACAGGCCAGACCATCGACCAGATAGACATCACCGACGACAAAGACCAGCACCCAGGCGCCGGCGACAAGAACATCTGGGACGGCTGGGGCGGCGAGTAAACCCGCCGGCCTCCCCCACCCTGGCACCCCAAGGAGCGGGGAAGGCCGCAGCCACTGTTAATTAGTTATAAAATCATAAAGAAAGATGCGCGACGACAGAGCCTGTCTCGCGCATTTTTTGTAATTTTGCAGCCGATTTAGTCCGTGGAGGCATGAACAAGCAATGGTTGATGCTACCATTCGCCTTGCGGAAAAACCCGTTTAAATAATTAAAATGTACGCAATTGTAGAAATTAACGGTCAGCAGTTCAAGGTCGAGGAGGGCAAGAAGCTCTTCGTTCACCACATGAAGGACACCGAGGCCGGCCAGACTGTTGAGTTCGACAAGGTGCTGCTCGTCGACAAGGACGGTGCAGTGACTGTCGGCGCACCCGCCGTTGAGGGTGCAAAAGTAGTAGTAGAGGTTGTGAACCCGCTCGTGAAGGGCGACAAGGTGATTGTCTTCAAGATGAAGCGCCGCAAGGACTATCGCAAGAAGAACGGTCATCGCTCACAGTTCACCGAAGTTGAAGTTAAACAAGTAATCGCTTAATCCAGGAGGTATTCATCATGGCACATAAGAAAGGTCAGACGAGTTCTAAGAACGGTCGTGAGTCTCACGCTCAGCGACTCGGCGTCAAGATCTGGGGCGGTCAGCAGATCGCTGCCGGTAACATCATCGTGCGCCAGCGCGGTAACAAGCACTTCCCCGGCGAGAACGTAGCCCAGGGCAAGGACGACACACTGTACGCTCTTGCTGATGGCGTGGTGTATTTCCACAAGGGAAAGCGCGACAAGAGCACCGTCAGCGTGCTCACGCCGGAGGCTTACGCTGAGAAGACAAAGCCAGCCGAAGCTTAACACACAACAACACTTATTCCAAACAAACATAGAAGCCTGGTCCACACGGATCGGGCTTCGCTCGTTTTTTGCCCTTTTCCTTGGCTGTTCTTAAATATTTTCGTACTTTTGCCAAAAATAAAAAAGAACAATTCAATCATACAGCACTATGCTTACACTTAAACTCATCAGTGAGGAAACTGAAAAGGTCATCAAGGGTCTGGAGAAGAAGCACTTCGAAGGCGCCAGAGAGGCCATTGAGAAAGTATTGGAATATGACAAGCTGCGCCGCGAGAGCCAGCAGAAGCTCGACAGCAACAAGGCTGAGCAGAACAAGCTCTCCAAGCAGATTGGCGCCCTCATGAAGGAAGGCAAGAAAGACGAGGCCAACGAGGTGAAGACCAAGGTGGCCGAGCTCAAGGCTGCCGACAAGGCCCTGCAGGAGATCATGGACAAGGCCACGGCCGACATGACCAACGAGCTGCTCGACATACCCAACATCCCCAACGACGACGTGCCCGAGGGCAAGGACGCCAGCAGCAACGTGGTGATCAAGGAAGACCTCACCCACATGCCCAACCCCGAGGATGAGGTGCTCTGCCACTGGGACCTGCTGAAGAAGTTCAACCTCGTCGACTTCGACCTCGGCGTGAAGATCACCGGTGCCGGCTTCCCTGTCTACATCGGCAAGATGGCCCGCTTCCAGCGCTCCCTCGAGGCGTTCTTCCTCGATGAGGCCCGCAAGGCCGGATACACCGAGGTGCAGCCGCCTTACGTGGTCAACCAGGCTTCGGGCCTCGGCACCGGACAGCTGCCCGACAAGGAGGGACAGATGTATCACGCCAACCTCGACGACCTCTACCTCATCCCGACGGCTGAGGTGCCCGTCACCAACCTCTTCCGCGATGAGATCCTCGACGAGAGCCAGTTGCCCATCAAGTGCTGCGCCTACTCAGCTTGCTTCCGCCGCGAGGCAGGCAGCTACGGCAAGGACGTGCGCGGCCTCAACCGCCTGCACCAGTTCGACAAGGTGGAAATCGTGCGCATCGACACGCCCGAGCACTCCTACGAGTCATACAAGGAAATGCTCGACCACGTGGAGAGCCTGCTCATCAAGTTGGAGTTGCCTTACCACATCCTCCGCCTGTGCGGTGGCGACATGAGCTTCACGTCGTCCATCTGCCACGACTTCGAGACCTACAGCGCCGCCCAGAAGCGTTGGCTGGAGGTGTCATCGGTCTCCAACTTCGAGAGCTACCAGGCCAACCGCCTGCACTGCCGCTATCGTCGCTCCGACAACAAGAAGATCGAGCTCTGCCACACGCTCAACGGCTCGGCCCTCGCCCTGCCACGCATCGTGGCCACCATCATCGAGAACAACCAGACGCCCGAGGGCATCCGCGTGCCGAAGGTGCTGGTGCCCTACTGCGGCTTCGACATGCTCGACGACAAGGCTTGCGAGTAATCAAGACACATCATACGGCAAGCGTATCCCCATCGGGGGTATGCTTGCCTTTTTTCATTTATACAAAAACGCCTATCCCCATGAACAAGATAATCAAGAAGGAACAGTTCTCCGAAAAAGTCTTCTGCCTCGAAGTGGAGGCGCCACTCATCGCCCACAGCTGCAAGGCAGGCCAATTTATCATCCTCCGTGTCGACAGCCACAGCGAGCGTGTGCCCTACACCATCGCCAAGGCCGATGACAAGAAGGGCACGCTGACCCTGGTGGTGCAAGAGGTGGGTCTGTCATCGACCAAGCTCTGCAGCCTCAACGCCGGCGACTATGTGCAAGACATCGTCGGTCCGCTCGGCAACGCGTCGGAGATCAAGAAGTTTGGCACGGTGGTCTGCGCCGGCGGCGGCATTGGCATCGCCGCCATCCTGCCCATCCTCACCGCCCTCCACGAGGCTGGCAACCGCGTCATCTCGGTGCTCGCCGGCCGCACGAAGAACTTGATTATCATGGAAGACGACGTGCGCAAGGGCTCCGACGAGGTGATCATCATGACCGACGACGGCTCCTACGGCGAGCAAGGCGTCGTCACCGTGGGCGTGGAGAAGGTCATCCAGCAGGAGCACGTGGACCGCATCCTGGCCATCGGCCCTCCGGTGATGATGAAGTTCACCTCGCTTCTGGCCAAGAAATATGGCATCCCCAACTACGTGTCACTCAACACCATCATGGTCGACGGCACGGGCATGTGTGGCGCCTGCCGCCTGACCATCGGCGGCAAGACACAGTTTGTATGCATCGACGGCCCAGAGTTCGACGGCGACCAGGTGGACTGGAACGAGATGTTCCAGCGCATGGGCACCTTCAAGGGCGTGGAGCGCGACGAGATGGAGCACTACCAGGAGCACGTCTTCCCCACCCCGACACCCGAGCAAGCCACTGAGACGGCATCGGCCTCTGCAACCAGCGACGAGCCGGTGGAGACCTGTCCCATCGACGAGCTCACCGACCGCAACGCACCCTGGCGCACCGACCTGCGCAAGGCCATGAACGCCAAGGAGCGCAAGGCCATCGAGCGCGTGGTGATGCCCGAACTCGACGCCGACTACCGCGCCACGACACGCCTGGAGGAGGTCAACCAGGGCCTGACCAAGGAGATGGCGGTGCGCGAGGCCCATCGTTGCCTCGACTGCGCCAAGCCCGCCTGCGTGGAGGGCTGCCCGGTCAACATCAACATCCCGTCGTTTATCAAGAACATCGAGCGCGAGCACTTCCTCGACGCCGCCAAGGTGCTCAAGCAGACCTCGGCCCTGCCAGCCGTCTGCGGACGTGTCTGCCCACAGGAGAAACAGTGTGAGAGCCGTTGCATCCATCTGAAGATGAACGAGCCAGCGGTGGCCATCGGTTACCTGGAGCGCTTCGCTGCCGACTATGAGCGCGAGAGCGGTCAGGTGGCCCTGCCCCACATCGAACCGTCGAACGGCATCAAGGTGGCCGTCGTCGGATCGGGTCCGTCGGGACTGAGCTTCGCCGGCGACATGGTGAAGAAGGGCTTCGAGGTCTATGTCTTCGAGGCGCTGCATGAGATTGGCGGCGTGCTGAAATACGGCATCCCGGAGTTCCGCCTGCCCAACCGCATCGTCGACGTGGAGATCGACAACCTCCGGAAGGAGGGCGTCCACTTCCAGACCGACACCATCATCGGCAAGACAATATCCGTCAAGGACCTGGAGGACAAGGGCTTCAAGGGCATCTTCGTGGGATCGGGCGCCGGCCTACCCAACTTCATGGGCATCCCCGGCGAGAACCTCATCAACATCATGTCGTCCAACGAGTATCTGACACGTGTCAACCTCATGGACGCCGCCAACCCCAAGACCGACACGCCGGTCATCCTGGGCAAGAAGGTACTCGTGGTGGGTGGCGGCAACACGGCCATGGACTCCTGCCGCACGGCCAAGCGCCTCGGCGCCGACGTGACGCTGGTGTACCGCCGCTCAGAGAAGGAGATGCCGGCACGACTGGAGGAAGTGAAGCACGCCAAGGAAGAGGGCATCCACTTCCTGACGCTCCACAACCCCAAGGAGTATCTCGCCGACGAGAATGGACGGGTGAAGGCCGCCGTGCTCGACGTGATGGAGCTGGGTGAGCCCGACGCCTCGGGACGCCGTCGTCCGGAGGCCACGGGCAAGACAATGACGCTGGACTGCGACCAGGTCATCGTGGCCGTGGGCGTCTCGCCCAACCCGCTGGTGCCAAAGTCGATCGCCGGACTGGAGCTCGGCCGCAAGAACACCATCGTGGTCAACGACAAGATGCAATCATCACAGGCTGACATCTACGCCGGTGGCGACATCGTGCGCGGTGGCGCCACGGTCATCCTGGCCATGGGCGACGGCCGCCGTGCCGCAGCCAACATGGCCGAACAACTGCTGAAGCAATAAGCCAAAGGCCCATTGGCCTCACGCGCCAAAGGCATGAAAGGCCCGTTGGCCCCACGCGCCAAAAACATGAAAGGCCATTGGCCTCCAACAAACGAAATAGAGGATGCATCCCGATTCGCGCTCGCCACTGGCGAAAGACAGACGGGGACGCATCCTCTCTCTCTATTCCAATTCAAGATAACACCCATCATGACAGGCTTTTACACCATCCTACTATTATTTGCCAGTAACATATTCATGACTCTCGCCTGGTACGGCCACCTGCGCTTGCAGCAGGCGGGCGTGTCGACAGGTTGGCCACTCATCGGCGTCATCGCCTTCTCGTGGAGCATCGCCTTCTTTGAGTATTGTTGCCAGGTGCCCGCCAACCGCATCGGCTATGCAGGCAACGGCGGTCCCTTCTCGTTGGTCCAGCTGAAGGTGATACAAGAGTGCATCTCACTCATCGTCTTCGCTGTCATCGCCAACATGCTGTTCCAGGGCCAAGCGCTCCACTGGAACCACATCGCCGCCTTCGGCTGCCTCGTCGCGGCGGTCTACTTTGTCTTCCTTTGAGACCAAAGCCCATGAAATCAAACATCGGCTATCACCTTCTCGCCACCATCGTGGTGCTCATCTGGGGTGTGACGTTTGTCAACTCCAAGCAACTGCTCATGGCCGGCCTTCAGGCCCACGAGATCTTCACGTTGCGCTTTCTGATGGCCTACGTGTGCATTTGGACCATCTCGCCCCGTCGCCTATGGGCCGACAACTGGAGGGACGAACTGCGCATGGTGCTGCTGGGCTTGACAGGTGGGTCGCTCTATTTCGTCACAGAGAACATGGCGGTGCGCATCGACTATGTGACCAACGTGTCGTTCATCGTGTGCACGGCACCGCTGCTCACCACCCTCATCGCGCTGGTCTGCCTGCGCGACGTGAAAGCCACGCGACCGCTCATCGTGGGCTCATTGCTGGCCACGGCGGGTGTGGCACTTGTGGTGTTCAATGGTCAGATCGTGCTCAAGCTCAATCCCTTGGGCGACGCCCTTGCCCTGTCAGCGGCCCTATGCTGGGCCGTCTACAGCATTCTGCTTCGCTACGTGAGTCATTACAGCGCCACCTTCGTCACCCGCAAGGTTTTCTTCTACGGGCTCGTCACCGTGTTGCCCGTCTACCTCATTAGTCCCTGGCAGTTCCCTTGGCAAGGCTTTCTGCGCCCCGTCGTCTGGGGCAACCTGCTCTTTCTCGGTTTCGTGGCCAGTTTTGCGTGCTTCGCCCTCTGGAGCCTGGCCAGCCAGAAGCTCGGTGCGCTGAAGGCGAGCAACTACGTCTACCTCAATCCCGTCAGCACGTTTGTGGCCAGTGCGCTGGTGCTCGACGAACCAATGACCCTCATGGCCGCCATCGGCTGCGCTTGCATTCTCATAGGCGTCTACTTGGCAAACAGCCCAAGTGATAAACGAGCAAATCAATAGTTGAGACCTCTTGACCGTCGAACCATATTGCCCGAAGAACTTTTTAGACATGACAAGGCCCTGACTTTAGCAAAAGCCAGGGCCTTGTCATGAAAAGAAGCGCGCATCTTTTGGATGACGCCACTTCATAGCGGTTACTCGTTCGCGAAATGAACGACAAACGAGGCCTTCACCACCTTTATTTTACAGCTACCGGACGAACAGGCAACCCATAGTAGCGGAAGTTGTGTCCCAAAGTAATATCTGAATAGACAAAGAATCGACTGTTCAATGGATAGCAACCGACAACGATCATCACTTCTTGATGTTAGGCTCCTGCAATCCGTAATGCTTCTTCTTGTCGATGACCAGCAGGATGAGGTTGAGCACCACGGCGGCCACGCCGAAGGAGCAGAACACGCTCATGCTGGTGGTGTAAGAAGGATCCTGGCCGTTGAGTTTGCCAATGAGCATCGGCACCAGACTGAGGCCAATGTTCTGGATGTAGAAGATGATGGCATAGGCGGAGCCCAGGAGCTTCATGGGGATGATCTTCGGCACACTCGGCCACATGGCCGAAGGCACGAGCGAGAAGGCCACGCCCAAGAGGATCATGATGATGACCGCAAACCAACCATAAGGCAGGATGTGGATGGCAAAGATGAAATGGATGATGGCCAACATGCTCGAACCGATGAGCATCAGCGTGGCGCCCTTGCCGATCTTATCGTAGAGCGAGCCAAAGAGCGGTGTGAGCAGGATGGTGCCAAAGGGAATGAGGCCCGGGATGATGCCGGCCAGGTTCTCAGGCACATTGTAGTTGGCAATCATCAGCTTGGTGGCGAACTTGAGGAAGGGGAACACGCCACTGTAGAACAGCAGGCAGAGCAAGCAGATGCACCAGAAGCCCGGATTGGAGAAGATGAACTTCAAGTCGCGGAAGTGGAACTGCTCATCCTCTGCCTCAGCCAGCGCCTCAGCGGTCTGCACCTGCGGGCCCTTGGCCTCCTCCACGCTACGGTCGAGCTTCTTGTCCATCACGACATAGACGAGGAAGGCCAGGAAACCGATGATGAGCAGCACTGCGCCCAAGAGGACAGGAGCGCTCACCTTGCCGCCAAAAGCCTTGGCGAAGGGCAGCGAACCCATCATGGCCGCAGCGGTGCCCAGACGGGCGAGCGCCACCTGGATGCCCATGGCCGAAGCCAACTCATGACCGGTGAACCACTTGGTGATGATCTTGGAGATGGTGATACCACAGATCTCACAGCCCATGCCAAAGATGGAGAAGCCCAGCGAGGCAATCGCCGCCGACATGGGCAGGTCGCCCTTGAAGATGATGATGTTCAGATAGATGCTCGAATCACCAAAGTCGTGGCTGACACCAAAAAACTTGATGCACACGCCGATGACCATCAGCGCACAAGACATGACGCCCGTGAAGCGGATGCCCATCTTGTCGAGGATGATGCCACCGAAGAAGAGCATCAGGAGGAACACGTTGATGAGGCCATAACTGCCTGAGAAGAAGCCATAAGCGTCTGACGACCAACCGAGGCCGCCCTCGCTGACAGGCTTGGTCAACAGCACCTCCAGGGGTGACATGACATCGGTGATGAAGTAGCCCATCATCATTGTGAAGGCCACGATGAAGAGCGCCGTCCAGCGCGCGCTCTTGCTATCACTCAGAATCGTTTGAATTTTTTCTACCATGTGATCTTATTGTGTTTGTGTTATTTCTTGAGCCAACGGTCGAGCCAGTTGAAGAACGTGCGCTGCCAGAGGATGCCGTTCTGGGGCTTGAGCACCCAGTGGTTCTCATCGGGGAAGATGAGGAGCTCGGCAGGGATGCCCTTCATGCGTGCCGCATTGAAGGCGCCAAAGCCCTGGTTGGCGTTGATGCGATAGTCCTTCTCGCCATGGATGCAGAGGATGGGCGTGTCCCACTTGTCGACGAAACGGTGAGGACTGTTCTCATACGTGCGGCGAGCCGCATCAGTCTGGTCCTTGTTCCAGTAAGCGTCGTCATACTCCCAGTTGCTGAACCACGCCTCCTCGGTGTCGGTGTACATCGACTCGAGGTTGAAGGCGCCGTCGTGAGCGATGAAGCACTTGAAGCGCTTGTCGTGATGGCCAGCGAGATAATAGACCGAGAAGCCGCCGAAGCTGGCGCCCACGGCACCCATGCGGTCGCGGTCGACAAACGGCAGGTTCTGCGCCGCGTCGTCGATGGCCGAGAGATAGTCGCGCATGCACTGGCCCGTCCAGTCGCGGCTCACCTCCTCGTTCCACGCATTGCCGAAGCCGGGCAGGCCACGACGGTTGGGGGCCACGATGACATAGCCGTGAGAGGCCATAATGCTGAAGTTCCAGCGATACGACCAGAACTGAGAGACGGGGCTCTGCGGTCCGCCCTCACAATATAATAAGGTGGGATATTTCTTGTTGGCGTCGAAGTGAGGCGGCAGGATGATCCACACCAGCTCTTGCTTGCCATCGGTGGTCTTCACCCAGCGCTGCTGCACGGTGGGCATGGCCAACTGGCTGAAGATGTGCGCGTTCTCATCGGTGATGGCCTCCACGGTGGCCTTCTTCTCCTTCTTGGCCGGCGTCACCACATAGAGCTCGTCGGGATGGAGCATGGAGTGGCGTGTGGCGAGGAGCTGCTTGCCATTGAGCATGGCGATCGTGCCAAAGTCGTTCCAGCTGTCGTCGGTCACCTGCTTCACCACACGGTCGAGGCCCACCTGGTAGATGCGCACCGTGGCGTGCCAGCAAGCGGTGAGATAGAGACTCTTGGAGTCGGGAGCCCAGCAGAAACCGTCGACATTGGTCTCCAGGTTCTTGCTGTCGCAGACATAGGTCTTCTTGCCCGTGGCCAACTCATAGACACAGAGGCGGTTCTGGTCACTCTCATAGCCGTCGCGCTCCATGCTCTGCCAAGCCACATACTTGCCGTCGGGCGAGAACTGCGGGTTCTGGTCGTAGCCCACCTGCATGTCGCCAGCCTGGTGGTTCACCTGCTGGTTGCGCATGCTCTTCGTGGGGTCGACAGCCGGCTCCTTGTAGCCCTCGGGCTTGCAGAGGTTGCGCGTCTTCTTCGTGGCGACATCATAGAGATAGATGTCGGAATCGGTGGAGATGGCATAGCCCACACCCTCCTTCTTGCGGCAGGTGTAAGCGATCTGGCGTGAGTCGGTGCTCCACGCCAGTTGCTCGATGCCACCGAAGGGAGCCATCGGGCACTCATAGGGCTCACCCTTGAGGATGTCGTCGCCGTCGCTCACCTGGTTGCCGCTGACGGTGGCCACGAAGGGATGGGCGATGCTCTCCACATAGTGATCCCAGTGGCGATAGTTGAGGTCGGTCACCAGGCGTCCCGTGGCCTTGGGCAGGTCAGAGGGGTTCTGCTGGATCGAACCGTGATAAGGGATGCTCTTGATGAGGATGACCTTCGAGCCGTCGGGCGAGAAGCTGAAGCCCTCGATGTCGATGGCCGAGTTGGTCAGCTTGACACGTTCCGAGCCATCGGGGTTCATCTTCCACAACTGTCCGTCGCGGAGGAAGGCAATCTTCGTGCCGTTCTCGATCCAAGCGGGATCGCTCTCGCTCACGGCGTCCTTGGTCAGGCTGGTCGGCTTGACGATGGTCTTGCCGGTCTTCACCGGTTGCACGAAGAGCATCGTGTGGCTCTTGTTCTCCTTCACGCTGTAGTAAGACACCTGGTAGGCCACCTGCTTGCCATCGGGCGATGGCACGGCAGCGCCCAGTCGGCCCATGGCCCAGAGGGCTTCGGGCGTCATCAGGTCGGAGGACAACTGGATATTGTTTTTCTGAATCATGTTTTGGGCATTGGCCACGGGCGCACAGGCGAGCAGTGCGCCGAGAGCCAAGGCAATGGCTTTGTTCATGGTATAAATGCATAAAGCGGCAGGGTGGCGTCGTCGGTCAGACGAAGCGTCACCCTGCCGCGTGGGTTGATGATTATCGTTTGCGATTGTTGTTGAGCGACTGCTGTTGCTGCATCTGCTGTTGCATCTGCTGCATGGCCTGCAGGCGCGCAGCCAGTCCCTTCATCTTCTGCGGGTTGCTGGCGTTCTCCTTGTAACGAGCCTCGAGGATGGCGAGGAGCTTGGCGTCGTCGGTGGTGTGGCGAAGCACAAACATGATGCCGGCCGAGAGGATCAGCGTGACAAAGTAGTAGAAGTTAAGGCCCGACGAGTAGTCGTTGAAGATGAAGAAGAACATCAGCGGCATGAGGAACATCATCCACTGCATGACCTTCATCTGCTCGGCCTGCTGGCCCACCATCTGGTCTTTCTGCATCTGCATGGTGATCCAGGTGTAGAGCACCATGGCCACGGTGTAGAGCACACAGGTGAGGCTGAGGTGGTCGCCGATGAGCATCACGTTGCTGCTCCACTCGACGATGGGGTCGTAGGTCGACAGGTCGCTCATCCAGAGGAAGTGCTCGCCGCGGAACTGTATGGCGTTTGGCACAAAGTTGAACATGGCCACCCAGATAGGCATCTGTATGAGCATGGGCAGGCAGCCCGACAGGGGGCTGACGCCATACTTGGAGTATTCGGCCATCATCGCCTGTTGCTTCTGCATCTGGTCCTCAGGCTTGTTGAACTGCTTGGTGGCCTCGTCGAGTTTCGGCTTCAGCACGCGCATCTTGGCCGAGCTCATGTAGCTCTTCTTCACCATGGGGAAGGTGATGAGCTTCAACAGGATGGTGATGAGGATGAGCACCACACCCATGGGCAGGCCCCAGTCGCTCAGCCACGTGAACACCGGCAGGGTGAACCAGCGGTTGATGTAGCGGAAGAGCGGCCAACCGAGGTAGACGATCTTCTGCATGTCGAGCTCCTTGCCGAAGGTGCTCTGCTTCTCCACCTGGCGGAGGATATAGAAGTCATTGGGGCCATAGTAGAACTCAAACTCCGAGGCCTTGGCGCCTGTGGGGTCGAAGCTCGTGCGCACCTGGGCCGTGAGGTCCTTGAGGTAACGCACCGGCCAGTTTTCCTGTTCCTTCTTGTCGAAGAGCGTGCTCTCGAGCTGTCCGCCCTTCTGGAAGTTGTCCTTCGAGATCATGACGGCCGAGAAGAACTGGTTCTTGAAGGCGATCCAGTCGATGTCGTCCTCGGTGGTCTCCTTCTTGGTCTTGGCCTCACTGATGTAGTCGGTGCCGCCATCGGTCGCCTTCCAGTCGAGGCGCGCATAGCGGTTCTCGAACGTGAAGCCGCGCTCCTGCTCCTTCACCTTCTCGTGCCAGTCGACGCCGAGCGTCGAGGCGTTGGGGTCGAAGAGACCGGCCATGCCCACAGCCCTGAGGCTCATGTGGAGCATGTAGTCGCTGCCCAGGCGATAGGTGAGGATGAGCGACTTGCCCTGTCCGGCCTCCGCCGTCAGCGTCACGGTGCTGTCTGTCTGGTCGGTGGGCACGAAATAGAGGTCGCCCGTGTTGATGTTCATCTCCTTGGCCACGAGCGTGAAGTTGAGGCTCTGGTCCTTGCCGCTGAAGAGCGTCACGCCACCGAGGTCATCACTCTTGCCGGTCTTGTCGGCAATGTCATGGCCCACATAGCGCTTGCTGCCCTTCTCGTTCTTGATGTAGGCCTTGGTGACTGTGCCGCCCTTGGTGGAAAGGGTGACGGCCAACTTCTTGTTTTGCAGCACGATGTCGTGTGCCGTTCCTGCGAGGGCCTTGTGGAAGAGCGCCGTGGTGTCGGCTGCGATCTTCTGCTTGGCCGCCTGCTGCCGCTTGAAGGCGGCGGTCTTCTCTGCCTGGTCGGCTTTCTGCTTGGCCACCTGTGTCAGCGAGTCTTGCACAGCCTGGGCGCGCAGTTCCTCCTTGGAGGGCTGCGAGTACCAGCTGAAACCGACGAGCACCACGGCGATGAGCACAAAGCCTATCAGTGTGTTCTTATTCATTCTTACCTTATTATACTAATAGATTGGCAACAGCCTCCGCTGTTACTTTTTTGTTTCCTGTTTTTGATTGGCGATGGCCGTCTTCACGAAGTCGACGAAGAGCGGATGGGGCTTGAGCACCGTCGACTGGTACTCAGGATGGAACTGCGTGCCGATGTACCACTTGAGCGACGGGATCTCGACGATCTCCACGAGGTCGCTCTCGGGGTTGCGGCCCACACACTGCATGCCGTTGCGCTCAAACTCCTTCTCGAAGATGTTGTTGAACTCATAGCGGTGGCGGTGGCGTTCCTGGATGTGCTCCTGCTTGTAGATGTTGAAGGCGCGTGAGTCTTGGCGCAACACACACTCGTAGGCGCCGAGGCGCATGGTGCCACCCATGTTGGTGATGTTCTTCTGCTCCTCCATGATGTCGATGACGTTGTGGGGCGTCTTCTCGTCCATCTCGCGGCTGTTGGCGTCGGCATAGCCGAGCACGTTGCGCGCAAACTCGATGACCATCATCTGCATGCCGAGGCAAATGCCGAAGGTGGGGATGTCGTGTGTGCGGGTGTAGTGGGCCGCCACGATCTTGCCCTCGATGCCACGCTGTCCGAAGCCCGGGCAGATGACGATGCCGTCTTGTCCGGCAAGTTTCTCAGCCACGTTGTCCTCGGTGATATACTCTGAGTTGATGAAGGTGATGACGGTCTTGTGGTCGTTGTAGGTGCCGGCCTGCGAGAGGCTCTCGCGGATGCTCTTGTAGGCGTCTTGCAGGTCGTACTTGCCCACGAGTCCGATGTGCACCTCCTTGGTGGCCTTGTTGCGGCGCTCCAGGAAGGCACGCCACGGACCGAGGCCCGGCTTCTCACCCGGCTCGATGCCCACCTTGCGGAGGATGGCCGTGTCGAGGCCCTGGTTCTGCATGTTGACGGGCACCTCATAGATGCTGGGCAGGTCCTCGCTCTGGATGACGCAGTCGAAGTCGACATTACAGAAGGCAGCCACCTTCTTGCGGATCTGGTCGGAGAGATGCTTCTCGGTGCGCAGGATGAGCACGTCGGGCTGGATGCCGACGCTCTGCAGCTCCTTCACGCTGTGCTGTGTGGGCTTGGTCTTCAGCTCGCCGGCAGCGCGCAGGTAGGGCACGTAGGTCAGGTGCACGTTGATGGCGTTGCGGCCGAGCTCCCACTTCAACTGGCGGATGGCCTCCATGAACGGGGCGCTCTCGATGTCGCCGATGGTGCCGCCGATCTCGGTGATCACAAAGTCGTAGTGGTTCTTCTGTCCGAGATACTTCACGTTGCGCTTGATCTCGTCGGTGATATGGGGCACCACCTGGATGGTCTTGCCCAAGTAGTCGCCACGGCGCTCCTTGTCGATCACGGCCTTGTAGATGCGGCCTGTGGTGAGCGAGTTGGCCTTGGTGGTCTGAATGCCGGTGAAACGCTCGTAGTGGCCGAGGTCGAGGTCGGTTTCCATGCCGTCCACGGTGACGTAGCACTCGCCATGCTCATAGGGGTTGAGCGTGCCCGGGTCGATATTGATATAGGGGTCAAATTTCTGGATGGTGATGTTGTAGCCTCTGGCTTGGAGAAGCTTACCAATGGACGAGGAGATGATGCCTTTGCCCAGTGAAGACACAACACCGCCCGTGACGAAGATGTACTTTGTTTCTGCCACAATCGTAAGTGTTAAAATGGGTAATTCAAAATTTGCAGCAAAGTTACGGCTTTTTTATGATATGCACAACAAAACAGCCACAAAACTTTCACCAACTTATTGAGCATCAAGCCAAGTCGAGTCGTGCATTGCTTACCAGTCAAGTCACACCAATTTATCTTGTACACCCCTAACCACAAAAAACTCCCCGCGGCCGCCTGGGCTTTTTGCCTATGGCTGCTGCGGGGAGGAAGAGCGCGGGCGGCCCACGACTGGGCTCGCCCTGCGCTGGGAATAAATCACTTATTTAACTACTATCTTCTTGCCATTGGTGATGTAGACGCCTGCGGGGAGCTTCACGCCGTCGGGCATGCGGCGGCCCATGAGGTCGTACCAGGGCTGCGGCTTGTCGGTCGCGGTGGGCATCTGGTTGTCGGCTATGCCCGTGATGGGGCTGTAGTCGTCGTTGTTGGTCAGGTAGACATCCTCGACAGTGATGTTCTGCCCGCCTGTGCCCCAGAAGCTGACGATGCACACGTTCTTGGTGTCGAGGGCCTGGCCCTTCAGGTCGTCGCTGGTGTACTTGGCCGTCTTCAGGTTGACCACGATCTGCTTGCGCGCGCCGAAGTCGGCTGTGGAGTGGCAGGCGCTCCAGATGCTGTGGGTCGTGAAGATGTTGAGATGCGACGAGCTACTGGTGTTCTTGAGTTTCACCACAAGATACTTGTAGCCCGAGAAGTCGGCGCCGTTGCTGTACTCCCATCCCATCTGTCCCCACTGTCCGGGTCGGAAGTTGTGGGTGGCCTCGGTGTAGACGCCCTGTCCGTAGAACGAGGTCTTGATGCACGAGGCGGCGAAGGGGAAGAAGGTGGAGCGCACCTCGAAGGTCTGGCTCAGTTCGTGGCCCAGCGGGTCGGTGTAGGTGGCGGTCACCTCCGCCGTGCCCTCGCTGAGGCCGACGATGCGTCCGCCGCTGATCTCCACGCAGTCGCCATTGACGGTGTAGCGTGCCGAGGCCGCCACGTTGTCGGTGTGGCCGTCGCGATAGGTGGCGGTGAGCGTCAGCGGTGTGCTGTTGCCCACGAGGATCTCCTTGGCCGAGGCGTCGAGCTCAAGATTGTCGACGGTGAGCATGTCCTCGCTGTAGCCCTGGAAGTCGGCGGGGTAATAGTTGGCCTCGTCAAACTTGCTCTCGGTGGAGAACCAGTCGAAGTCGGCATAGCCCTCGGAGTCGGGCGTCGTGGAAGCGCAGAAGAGGCCGAAGCGGGCACCGACAAAGACGCTGAGGTTGTAGTGCAGTGTGGTGGGCGTGCCGATGGCGGTGAAGCGGGTGTTGTTGAGCGAGTAGTAGAACTGCACCGTGCTGTTCTTGTAGTTGACAGCGGCGCGCAGGTAGACGATGTCGGTGTCTTGCAGGGCGACGGTCTTCTCGGCGGGCAAGAAGTTGTCGACATGGCCCAGCGTGTCTTGGCGCCAATGGAGCTGGAGCTGTCCGTCCTTGCGCTCCACGGCCAACATGGCATAGGGGTCCTGGAAGACGCTGAGGCCGGCATAGTCGCCCTCGCCGAGATGACTGACGTCGAGGCGTGTGGTGCCCATCGACACCTTGTCGGTGAAGGCGAAGATGCGCTGGGTGAGCATGTTGCGCACCTGGGTGAGGCGGTCGGCGGTGCCCGAGGGCTTCAGGCGCAACCATCCCGGGCGCTCAAAGAGGGTCCACGCTCCGTTGTCGGGGTTGTGGTTCCACTCCCACTGCATGCCGAGCGGATAACTGCGGAAGTTGTCGTTGGTGGGCAGGGCCTTGGCCGGACTGCTCGAGCCTGTGACGGGCTTGGTGTAGGTGGTGACGGGCACGCCGTTGTTGCCCACGACGGGCCAGTCGTCAACCCACTTCACGGGTTGCAGGTTGGGCATGCGGCCCAGTGCGCCGAGGTCTTCCTGGAGGATGGTCCACCACTGTCCCTTCTGCGTGTCGAAGAGGGCACCCTGGTGCACGGTGTTGGGCTTGCCGTTGATGGTCTTCTCCACGAGCATCTTCTCCTCATAGGGGCCGAAGATGTTTTTCGAGCGGAAGACGGCCTGCCCTGAAGGCCATCCGCCATAGGTGGCGTAGATGTAATAGTAGTCGCCGATCTTATAGAGGTGACTGCCCTCGAGGCCCTGCTTGTCCTTGATCACGTTTTGCTCGCGGATGTAGTTGAAGTCCTCGTCGAGCTCGCACATCTGGATGTTGCCGATGCCGCAGGCCACATAGACCTTGCCATTGTCGAAGAGCATGCCGGGGTCATAGTAGACGCGGGGCAGTTGCTTCATGTTCCACTTGCCCTCGGGGTCGGTGGCCGTCAGGAGGAAGCCTCCGGCGTCGCTGCCGTTGATGAGGATGTAGAACTTGCCGTTGTGATACTTCATCGAGCAGGCCCACATGCCACGGGCATAGGCGCTCTTGCCGTTGAGCAGCGAGTAGTCGTCTTTCGACGAGAGCTGGGTGAGCGGGTTGGCGCAGTATTCCCAGTTGACGAGGTCTTTCGACTTCAGGATTGTGGCACCCGGGAAGTGGTGCATCGTGGTGGTGATCATATAATAGGTGTCGTTCACACGGATGACGTCGGGATCGGGGAAGTCGGCGAAGACCACGGGGTTCTTATACTTGCCGTTGCCGAGGTCGCTCACCGACCCGTTCTTGAAGTCGGCGTGTGGCCAGTCCTTGTTATAGTAGTCGGCATACCAGTCCATGCAAGCCTTGCCGCAAGCCTCCTCGAGACCGCCGAAGGCCGGCACCACCTTGTTCTTGGCCAGGAGGGTGTCGATGTCGATGAGGCATCCTGTGCCCGAGAGGGTCATGGAGATGTTGCCATAGTGGTCGAGCATGGCCTTGTAGGCCTTGCCCCACTTCGACGTCGAGCCTGTGGCCCACGTGCCGTAGTTGGCGGGCACCCATGTGCCATGCTCATTGTAGTGGCCGGCTCCGGGCTTCTCGGGGCTCCAGTCCACCTCGGTGATGATGATGGGGTTGGTGTCGACCACGGGCACCTGCTGGTGGAACTGCTTGATGTTGTTGTCGGGGTTGGGCGTGTCGTCGCTGCAACCATACCAACCGCAGTAGTCGTGCACGGCGTAACCGATGTTGTAACCCTCGATGGGATAGGTGGCATAGCTGGTGTAGTTCGACTGCCATCCCGTGCCGGGCACCCAGATGATGCCGGTGAAGCCGTTGGCGCGGATCTTGTTGACGATGGGCTGGAAGAAGTCGTGGAGGGCTTTCGGGTCGTCCTTGCCTTCGGCGTTGACGAGGCCGACGGGCTCATTGGCCAACTCGATGCTGATCTGTCCGGAGTACTTGCGTATGGAGTCGTTTTGGGTGAAGAGATCCCACACGGTCATGAGGTACTGGTTGTAGTAGTCGCCCACCTGCACCTTGCCGGGGCACACTCCTGGGGGGCGCACCACGACATACATCCTGTGGTCCATGGCTGCCTTGGCCAGGGGGAAGTAGAGCGTCTTGAGGTAAGTGCGCAGGCGACTGGGGTTGAATTTTTTGATGTTGGCCTCGCCGGTGGCGTCATCGGCCTGCCCGGTGGAACCGGAGTAGACATAGTCGGACGAGGGGTCGTTGGTCCAGGCGGGGTCCATGTGCAAGCGGAACACATTGCAACGGGCCTTCTCCAGACCGGTGAAGAGTTTCTTAAAATAGGTGATGCAGGGCGTGACGCTGCTGTAGCTCGAGCCCCAACGACCGCCATTGAAATAGGCGTTGGGCGTGTCCATCACTCCGTGGAGCACCACGTGGTTGCCATGTTGGTCGGTCAACCAGCGTCCGTCCACCTTGAGCGTGGGCAGGGGCTTGGGCAGGGTCACCTGTTGCTGCTGGGCCGTGGCCGTGGCCATTCCTCCAAAGAGGAGCAGGGCGGCCAGCGTCGTTTGCTTCAGGAATTGTTTCATGTTTCTATTGGTTTTGTTCTTTATCGTCGGTATTGTTACCATATTGTGGCTACGTGCCACCCAACTTCAGGATGCAAATATATCAAACCTTGGGCAAGCTACCAAACGTTTACCCCATGTTTTCGCCTGATGTGACTATTTGCAACGCTTTGGAGACATCAGAACAACGCATCTCATGGCCCAGAATGAGTGGATTGGGAGGGCGGCTCAATGAGGTGATGATGGCGTAAACGGTTAAATGAGGTTTACTCAAGCGATTTGCATTAACAGGCTTCTATCGATTTGCCTAGTGCGGGCTGCGCTCGGCTATGCCGCTTGCGTCAGCAAGAAAGCCCAATGATTTCCTAGCCCAGGGCAAGCGAAGCGGCACCCTGGGTTGGGATTGTGGACGTGAACTTACGCCCTGTAGGGGCAAAAGTGTAGTCGTCAGCGTTTGACCGCGAACAACAGCCCAGCGATTATTATACTTTTGTCCTTTCAGGACGTAATTACATAGGTCACTTCTACCCAGGGCGCCGCTTCGCTTGCCCTGGGCTATGTACTTACTGGGCCTTCAGCCCGCGCAAGCGGCAGA
>JBNMMB010000048.1:0-26675 GCA_050875105.1 Prevotella sp.
CCCCCCCACACGAAAACCAGCATACACACACTTATGAAAGTAATCGATTTCAGCAAGTCCAATTCCATCATCAACAAGTACATGGCCGAGATGCGCGACCGCGACTATCAGCACAACCGCCTGCTCTTCCGCAACAACATCATGCGCGTCGGCGAGCTCATCGCCTATGAGCTCAGCAAGACCTTCGACTATGAGGAGCGCGACGTCGAGACACCGCTCGGCACGGCGCGCGTCAGCGTGCCCACCGACCGCCTGGTGCTCGGCACCATCTTCCGCGCCGGCCTGCCCTTCCACCAGGGTTTCCTCAACATCTTCGACCATGCCGCCAACGCCTTCGTCAGCGCCTATCGCGAGTACACCGACGAGGCCCACACGAAGGTGGGCATCCATGTGGAGTATCTCGCCACGCCGAGCCTCGACGGTGCCACGCTGCTCATCGTCGACCCCATGCTCGCCACGGGCGGTTCGATGGAGATGGGCTACAAGGCCCTGCTCACCAAGGGCACGCCGCGCAAGGTGCACGTGGTCTGCGTGATTGCCACGCCGCAGGGCATCGACCACATCGCCAAGACCTTCCCCGAGGACACCACCATCTGGTGTGCCGCCATCGATCCCGGCCTCAACGAGCACCAGTACATCGTGCCTGGCTTCGGCGACGCCGGCGACCTCTGCTATGGCGACAAGATCTGATTTTTGTCGCCGATAGTCTTGCCCAAGCCAATTATTCTTTGTAACTTAGCGCCACAAGCCCTTAAAGCAAAAGACAACATGGAAGAAATTGTGAACTGTTACCCTGTGGGGATACAGACATTCGAGAAAATCCGCAACGGACCTTACTTGTATGTGGACAAGACACAATACATTGTTGATTTCCGAAAGAAAGGAATGAGACACATCTTCCTTAATCGCCCCAGGCGGTTCGGCAAGTCGCTCTTTGCCTCGACCTTGCAGGCCTACTTCGAGGGGCGCAAGGATCTCTTCGAGGGCCTCGCCATCGCCAACTATGAGAAGGAGTGGGTGAAGCATCCCGTGCTCCATTTCGACATGAGCGGCGCCAAACATATGCAAAAGGAAGAACTCGAACGGTATCTTGACTGGCTGTTGAGGCCCTATGAGAATACTTATGGCTGTGGGAAAGGTGAGCAGGATGCGAATGTTCGTTTTGCAGACATCGTAAAGAACGCCTATCAGCAGACGGGCCAAAAGGTGGTGGTCATCATCGACGAATATGATGCGCCGCTGCTCGACGTGGTCCACGAGAAGGAGAACCTCGGCGTGCTTCGCCGAATCATGCAGAACTTCTACAGCCCGCTGAAGATGCTCGACCCCTACCTGGAGTTCACCTTCCTCACGGGCATCACGAAGTTCTCGCAGCTCAGCATCTTCAGCGAGCTCAACAACCTCGACAACATCTCGATGTTCGACCAGTACTCGGCCATCTGCGGCATCAGCCTCGCGGAGCTCACCACACAGATGCGCCCCGATGTGGAGGGCCTGGGCCGTGCGCTCGGACTGACCTATGACGAGTGCCTCGACCAACTGCGCCAATATTATGACGGCTATCATTTCAGCAAGAACTCTGAGGATGTGTTCAATCCCTTCAGTCTCATCCGGGCGCTCAACTCGCAAGACATATCCTCTTATTGGTTTGGCTCCGGCACTCCCACTTATCTCATCAAGAGTTTGCAGAAGTATCACGTCAATGTGACCGACATCGAGCAGAAGGGTATCAGCATCGACGACTTCGACGTGTCGCCCGAGCAGATGACGTCGGCCCTGCCCTTGCTCTACCAGAGTGGTTACCTCACCATCAAGAAGTATTCGCCCCTGACCAAGAGCTTCACCCTGGGCTATCCCAACCAAGAGGTGCGCATCGGCATGCTCAAGAGCCTGGCGCCCAACTACCTGTCGCCCGTGTCGGTGGACAACAACAGCATGGTCATTGCCTTTGTGGAGCATCTCTACGATGAGGACATCGAAGGAGCGTTGGTGCGCCTGAAGGCTTACCTGTCGGGCATCTCCAACCGCCTGTCCAACAAGAACGAGCGCGACTTCCAGACCGTGTTCTACTTGATCTTCAACCTCATGGGCGCGCTCATCCGTGTGGAGGAGGACAGTGCCATCGGGCGTGCCGACGCCGTGCTGCATCTGCCCGACACGGTCTATGTGTTCGAACTGAAGTACGACGGGTCGGCGGCCGATGCGCTCCAGCAGATCGACGACCGCGGCTATCTCATCCCCTATTCGGCCGACGGCAAGCGCCTGGTGAAGATTGGCGTCAGCTACGACAGCCAGCAGCGCACCCTCGGCGACTGGATCATCAAGAGTTGCTGAGGCGGAAAGGGGAACGCGGGGCGCCGGAGAAGGCCGACGACGACAAGTTCCTTTGCTTTGTCTGACGATAATCATAGACAATAGGTGACAATAAAAGACCGGGCTGAACACCACGTGTGCATGTGGTGTTCAGCCCGGTCTCGTTTAAGGGCGCGTGGCACACAGGATTGTTATCGCTTGCGCACAGGCTTGCGTGCGGCTGTGCCAGTCGACTTGGCATTGGTGGCGGTGGCTTGTCGTTCCATCAGGGCGCCATTTGTGTTTCTGAAGTTCTTTCCTTCTGGGTTGAAGGGCATGTGCAGATGATATCCCATGTCGTTAAAGATGCCTGAAGTGACGTAGCTGCGTCCTTGCCTGTTGCCCTCCCTATAGATGTCGGTGGTCTTCTGGCTCCGGCCGTTGCTCATGGTGAGTGCTCCGTCGCTGTTGATGTCCCACGTGCCGCTGAAGGTGCCGCCGACGGCCAGGGAGCCAGGGACGGTGCCGGTGGGATAGTTCACCTTGAACGAGGCCTTGTGCATGCCCGTGGCCGTGTAGGAACCGTCCTTGTTGAGCTTGACATTGACCTTGACGATCCCCTTGGGTGGACGCATTCGTCCAATGCTGAGCACCCACGAGCCCGCATACTTGTTGTGTATGTAAGCGGTGTTGCTGCACAGCTTGTCTGGATTGCTGAGGGAGGGCAGCGACAGCTTGGTGAGGCTGGTGCAGTTTCTAAACACGCCTTGGCCGAAGAGCGCCTTGTCAGATTTCACTACGACAGACTTCAGGCCCGTGCAACCCATGAATATCTCATCGTTAAAGTATAAGACGTTGTCGGGCAGCACGACCGACTGCAGTGCGGTGCACCGCTTAAACGACCCATAATGGAGATTCTCCACATGCTCGCCAAAGTTGACGGTGCGCAATGACTTGCAATCAGCGAATGCGAGATCATCAATCACCTTGCAATCCACGTCGACTGACACCAGTGAGTCACAATATTCAAAACAAGATTCGCCTAAGGTCTCGATGGAACTGGGAATGGTGACGTGGTTGAGACCGGAATACTCAAACGCATAGCTTCCTATCTCCTTGAGCGACGGGGGAAACTCGATCGTCTTGAGGTTCTTGCAACCGTAGAAGGCGTAGCCCTGTATCTCGACGAGGTGCTTGGGCAGTCGCACGGAGCTGATGCCCGAATTCTTGAAGGCGATGTTCTTGATGCCTGTCACGGCCTGCATCTTGCCCTCGTCGTCGGGGAGCGAGTCGGGAATGTCGACATGTCCCTGATCGACATTGCAACCATAAATGTATAGGCTGCCATGTTTGTGATTACCAGTAACGTAAGTGGAGAACTTGACCGGCGCATTCTGCGCTTGCAACTTTACCATGTGCAGGCACGAGGCAAGCAGCATAAGGAGGATGGTGAACTTGTGGAAAATGTTTTTTGGATACATGTGATCTGTGTGTTAAGAGTGAATGATTGTTGTCTGTGTTGCGGTGATGATTGGTGGTTGCCACCTTATTTGTATCCCTTTTGGCGCAGCTGGTAGAGCATTGGAGCGCGGCGGTAGAAGTATTGGCCGCCATTGACCTTCTTGAAATACTTCACGGCCAGCGGATAGTTGCGCGGCACGAGATAGCCCTGCATGTAGTACATGCCCATCCAGTAGCATGCGTCGTCGACGCCCTTGTCGGCCGCCATCTTCAGGTATTTGGGCACCGCCTTCAGGTTTTGGGGCAAGTTGTTGCCAGTCTTGTAGGCTTGGCACAACACCCAGGCGGCGTCGCCGTTGCCCATGCTGGCCGCTTTGATCAGATACTTCTCGGCCTTGGCGGGATCCTCGGATATCATCCACTTGCCATACTCGTAGCCCGACCGCCAGTCGCCCAGCTCGGCAGCCTCCTTGTACCACTTCACCATCTCGCCAAACTGCCTTGGCTGGCCCGTGACGTGGTCTTTGTGAAACTCCTTCACCTTGGCATACTCGTACATGGCCTGCCTGTTCTTTCCGAAGCGGGCGGCGTAATAGAGACTTTCGATCTTGTCGTCCTCGAAGCCATTGCCGTAGACGTTCATGCCGTCGCGGTTGGGGTCGTAGCCGCGCGATCTTTGGAAGTAGTAGTCGGAGCACCATTGGATGGCAGCCTTGTTGCCATAGTTGGCCGCTGTGCGGTACCACTTGCAGGCCATTTCCCGTTTCAACGACGCATCTATCTTGTCTCCAGTTTCCTGGGACTGCTTCATGACAATTTTCCCCATGGCCAGGCAGGCCTCGGGGTTGTCCTCGTAGGCCAGTTTCTCTATGCTGTCGGCCGACAGCGTGTCGATCATCGACTTTTGGGGCTCTTGGGGCTTGACTGCCGACGGTGCCGTCGTTGTGGTTCGTGTCTTTGTGGCCGTCGTCGTCTTTTTGGCCACTTGTGTCTTCTTTGCGGTTTGCGCTTGCGCGGTGGTGGCGCCCAAGAGGCAAACGGCCGCCATCATCATCAGAAATCTTGTTTTCATGTTAGTCTATTTGTTGGTTGTTGGTAGTTTGGCCAATGTGGGGCCCATGTAGTTCTTGCCCTCGTCGTTGAGCAGCGGGCCTGCCTGGTCGAGGGGCACGACGACGGTCGCCATGTATCCGGGGTCCACGGTGTCGAAGAGTCCTGGGGCGAATCGCAAGGTCACGCCCTCGCTGGTGACCCATGCCTCGCTCCTGGGGAGCGGAAGGCTTTTCTTGGTCTTGTCGCGCAGGAGGTCTACCAGCTCATTGTTTGATCCCACGTCGAAAATGTCGCGCAGGCGTGCCAGCAGCGTGTTGCCAAATTCAGTGCTGTTGGCAAACATCCTGGCCGAGAAGCACTTGCCGTCTCGCTTTCTGAATGTGACGCCGTAGGTCTCGTCGGTGTTTCTGTCTGGCTCGTATCTCACACAGCTGTAGGTCACGATGTTGTCGTCCTCATAGGCGATGCGGATTTCATTGTTGCCTTCTCCGGGCGAGAGGTTTGAGCCGAAGGCGTTCACCAATCCCTTGTAGTCGTCAGGGTTGCCCAGGTATTTTCCGCCCAGATAGTGGCAGACCCAGTCGCGCATCTTCTTCAGGAGGATGGGGTTGTCGGCGTCCATGGGGTATTCCACGGAGATGTAGTTGGATCCGTGGTAGAAGATGCGCAAGGCGGTCTTCAGCACGTGGGTGCTGTCGGCCACAAAAGGCTCGCTGGCCATGGGGCTCGTCACGGGCAGCAAGCGTGGCGCCGGCACGCGGTAAGGGCGACTGGTGAAATAGCCAGCACGGCTGTTGGCATATTCCTTGCCATACTTGTGTGAGGTTTCCATACACTGGATGGCGCCCTTCAGCTGGTTGCTGTAGCGGAAGAGGCCGTTGAGCACGAAGCCCTGGATTTCATAGTCTTGTCTCTCAAAGTTGAGGCCGCCTTTAACCCATCCGTTGTCATAGAGAAAATCGTAGCCGCCGTTCACGTTGTCCACGGTGAACTTGCTGCTGGCGTAGATGGTTGTGAGGCTGGTGCACTTGTAGAACATCTCGTTCATGTATTCCACCTGTGCGGTGTTGAAGTTGGCCAGGTCGAGCACGCGGAGCCTGGGACAGTTGGCGAACATGCGCGTCATGTTGGTCACCTCGGCGGTGTTGAAGTGGGAAACGTTGACCGACGACAGGAGGCGACATTTCCAGAACATGTTTTGCATGTATCTCACCTTGGCGGTGTTGAAGTGGGAGAGGTCGAGCGACTTGATGTTGTTACAACCTGTGAACATGAAGCTCATGTCTATCACGTTGCCCGTGTGGAAGCGGGTCAGGTCGAGTGCGGTGAGGCTTTCGCAATCTGTAAACATCCACGACATGTTGGCCACCAGGCCGGTGTCGAAGTGGGTCAGGTCGAGTCCCCTCAGGGCGGTGCAGCCCATGAACATGTTCGACATGTCTTTCACGCGCGCAGTGTTGAAGCGTGAGAGGTCGAGCGAGTCGATGCTTGAGCAATTCTCAAACATGCGGCACATGTCGGTCACGTTGCGCGTGTCGAAATGGGAGAGGTCGATGGTCTTGAGGTTTCGGCATGCGGCAAACATCATGCCCATCGCCAGCGCACGGCTGGTGTTGAGGTACTCAAGACCTTGGATGTTTTCGAGTTGGCTCATGCCTGCAAACCATGCTGTGCAGTCGCGCGGGCGATAGTCGGCATAGCTTGGTTCGAACACCATGGTCTTCACGTTGCCGCAGATGCCACCCCACTCTGGGCGTCGCTCATAGTCGTTGCCCTTTCTTGCGACGCTCATGCCGTAGGCGTCCTTGGGCTTCTGGGCGTCATAACGGAAGGTCAGCACCTGGCTCTTGGGGTTAAACACGGCATAAGCCTCTCGTTTGGCTTCCTCAGCCCTTACCCCCCCCTACTATTGATAGTTGAAGGAGCATCAGGAGAAGCAATGCAAACCTATGTGAACATAGGCGGTAGGCTTTCTTCTTCATGTGCAATTGCTATTTGTTGGTTGAAAACTGTTCTGTTCCGTAGTGTGAGTGCAGCTCGCTTTTTACAAAAAAGTATTTAATAATGCAAAGGTAGATAAAAGATTGTTAACGAACAAGCCTTTTCTTGTTTTTTTCTTTTTCGCTCGGCCATCTATAGCCTATTATTGACAGGAACCAGATGAGACACTATGACGGGCGCAGTAGATATTGACGGCAAGCCTCATGGTTTTGAAGCACTAGTCCGTACGGCTTCTGTGGGAGACCCAACATTGAATTAGTGCGACTCCATTGTAGAGTAGATGTAAAACGCAGCATTTTGGACGATTATTTGGATGATTATTTGTGATTACCAAGGATTGTATTTATCTTTGCAAATGAAGAAATGAAATGAAAGGACATGACGGAGAAATACATCAATAGCATCAAAATATATGGATTGAGAACAAAAGAGTGGCTAAGTGGTTGGCAGGTGATTTAGGTGAAGATCCTGCAACAGTGTGCAAATGGTGTACCAACTATTCGTAACCAAGTCTTGAAATGCTTGTGTATGTAGTAGAAACACTTGATGTGTATGTGTGTTCGCTCATCGTCCAAACATATAAAAAGTAGCTTCAAAGAAATCATTATGATTGAAGTAAGAAATAAAATAGATTTTAATGAATATATAGAATCTTTGCTTGTCAATTATGAGAGCGATGATCTCGAGTTTAAAAGTGCAGCAGGTGGTTTCCCTGGTACATTTTGGGATACATATTCAGCCTTTGCCAATAGCGAAGGAGGAATGATCGTTCTTGGAGTGGCTGAGAAAAAGAATGAATTTTATCTTGATGGGCTAACAAATGAACAAGTATTGAAATATCAGAAGGACTTTTGGAACAATGTAAACAACAAGTCGACCATTAGCCAAAACCTTCTTACGTCAAAAGATGTTGAGGTGGGTGAGTACAAGGGTTATAACATCATTCTCTTCTATATTCCGAGAGCAAATAGAGAGCAACGACCTGTTTACCGAACAACGAACCCATTTGGAAATACCTTCAAGCGCAATTTTGAAGGAGACTATCGTTGTACAGAGTCAGAGGTCAGGAGAATGTTTGCCGATGCTGACGAGTCTCATCCGATGGATGGTCGCATACTAAAAAACTATACCATAGATGACATTGACAAGGATACCCTGAATAGGTATAGGCAATTATTCAAACTTTCTTCGCCTGACCATCCTTGGTTAGCACTGGAGGACTTGGATCTATTAAGAATGTTAGGCGGCTATCGTAAAGATAGACAGAATGGCGAAGAAGGGTTTACTGTAGCTGGATTGTTGATGTTTGGAAAAACTCTTTCCATTACAGATGAGGAATGCTGTCCCCATTTCTTTCCTGATTATCAAGAATGTCTTACAGAAAATGATGATATTCGTTGGACCAATCGCATTTGTTCTGATGGAACATGGGAGGCAAATCTGTTTAATTTTTACCAACGTGTTCTGCCGCGTTTGCAGTCAGTTCTGCCAAAACCTTTCCAGTTGGACAACAACGTACGTGTTGAAGTGACTCCTGCTCATATTGCAGTCAGAGAGGCTCTAATAAACTTCTGTGTGCATGCTGACTATACGATAAATGCAACGATGGTAATAAAACATCAGCGCGATGGTTTTGTTTTCTCAAATCCAGGCACGTTGCTTGTCTCAAAGGAACAATATTACACTGGTGGGGATAGTGTGTGCAGAAACAAATACTTGCAAAAGATGTTCTCAATGATTGGTGTTGCAGAGAAAGCTGGAAGCGGAACCGATAAAATAATGAAGGGATGGCGTGAAGCTAATTGGCGTTCTCCCAAAATAGAAGAACAATCACAACCAGACAAGGTTGTACTGACAATGTCCATGGAGTCTCTTCTGTCAGAAAAAGCAAAAACTGTACTTGCTGATAAGTTCGGAATAACAGCAAACTCTTTTGACCATAACGTCATGTCAGTATTGGCATTAGCAAGCGACGAAGGCGATGTTACCAATGAACGACTACGCTATGTATTGAATATGCACAAAACAGAGATTGCAGATTTGCTAAGGTTAATGGTGCAAAAGGGTTTACTTGAAGCGTACGGATATGGCCGTGGTATGCACTATAAGCTCACTTCCAGAAAATTGAGTATATTAAAAAATAACAGTGCAAGCTCGAATGCTAACAGTGCAAGCTTGAATGTTAACAGTGCAAGCTCGAATGTTAACAGTGCAAGCTCGAATGTTAACAGTGCAAGCTCCCAGAAGAAAAGGTTGTCAAAAAACGAGCTCAAATCTCTTATTATTTCAATATGTGCAGATTGGGTTAGTATTGATGAGATTGTGGAGAAAAGTGGAAAAAGTCTCTCTTATATAAGAAATTCGGTTATACCACTGCTGTTGGCTGAGAAATCAATCGTCATGCTGTACCCTGGTACACCACATAATCCTAACCAAAAATATAAAGTAAAAGAATAAAAAAATAACGGCCCCCATGGCTCATGTTGATGAGCCATGGGGGCCGTCTTTTATATGATGAGCGGGGTGGAGGCGCTAATCGTCGCCCCACTTGGTCTTGTCGTCCCAGATGTTCCAGTTGTGTGTCTGGTCTTCCTCTTTCACGTCGATGTTGTCGATCTTGTTGCCGGGCGCGATGCTGTCCTTGTAGACTGAGGCGTCCGTGATGTCGCACAGGCGACAGCCCGTCACCACCAGTTCGGCGGTGGGGCGGATGTAGGTCATCTTCTTTTTCATGGTGCAAGCGATTTATTTGAGGATGATTTTCTTGCCGTCGATGATGTAGATGCCCTTGGGCAGGCCAGCGGTCGACGACGTGGCGCTCACGCGCTGGCCCTCGAGGTTGTAGACGCCGCTCAGGCGGTGCTGGCGGGCCGAGAACACCTCGCGGCCGTGGATCGGGTCGATGCCTGTGACGCCCGTCTGCTTCACGCCGTCGAGGAAGAACTCGGCGGCGGCCTGCGGCTTCTCGATGTCGTCGGCGCCCTTGAGCTCAAACCAGCAGCGGAAGGCCTTCAGGCCATACTCCTTGTTGTGGGGCACCTGGACGATGTCGCCCTTATAGAAGATGTAGTCGCCCGAGAGCTTGTCGCGCCCGTCGATGACGCCGTCGGCGTCAAACGTCTTGGCCATGGTGCCCAGGCATTCCATCTTGCCCACCTCGCCCTCGGCAGAGAACTTCGTGTCGGAGATCCAGTTTTCCTTGGGCACATGCTTGAGGAAGGCGTCGCGGTCGAAGGTCACCATCGTGATGACGTAGTGGTTCTTGGGGATGGTGAGCGAGAAGTGGTCGTCCTCGCTGGTCGACTCGTCCGAGCAGTCAGCGTTGAGCCAATGGGCGTTGTCGTCACCCTCACGGGTGTAGAACTTCTCGGCGGTGTAGGAAGGCGAACTGGTCACGGTGAAGGGCGGATAGACGATGTAAGGCTCGAAAGCCTTCACCATGACATCGTCGTTGCTCTTGCACGTCACGGTGACAAATTGGATGGTGGAACCGCTGAGCCGCTCCAGTTTGGCCACCTTCACCTGGTCGCCGAAGGTGCGCTTCATCTGTCCCCAATTGAGGTCGACGGGCAGGATGAGCGAGTTCCACATGTGCGGGTTGAGTGTGCGGCGCAGGTGGAGCATGGTGTTCTTGTATTCGTCCTTGGCCTCGCTCAGGTAGAGCAGGTGGTCGTTGTCCTCGTCGAGGATGAGCTCGGGGTTGCGGCGCGGACCGGCGTAGAGCAGCTTGAAGTTGTCCACACAGGTCAGCTCGTCATCAGCGAGTTTCGCCCCGTTGCCCTCCACATAGATGCCCAGTCGCAGGGTGACGGGGTGGTCGGTGTCGATGTCGGCGCCGTCGACGGTCTTGTCGAGGCAGAGCTGCACCTGGTTCTCATACTTGCCGTCGAAGAAGGCCTTGCCGGCACCCGCGCCTTCGTCGCTGGCGATGAGCGTGCGGGCCTCGTCCTTGCCGAGCAGGTTGAGCGTGGCGGCCGATGAGCCTTTCTGGTCGGTGGTGTGCTCCGGGTCCTTGTCGACGAGAATCGACATGAAGAGGCGGGCCGCCGGTCGCTCGGCGGTGCCGGTGCCCACGGTTTGTGTGGTGAAGCCGTTGCATCGGAGCAGGTACCATCCGGCCTTGTGCACGTTCACGACCTGGTAGAGCCAGTAGCCGCTGGCCCCCCGGCTGTAGGCGTAGGAGAGCTTGCCGTAGTTTTGCTGATGTCTCTCGTTGTAGGTGCCGACAAAATGCTCGTTTCCTGAATTGCCGCGCTGGTCGTAGGTGCAATACTGCGTGTTGTCGCCAAAAAACACTTTCTTGGTCACCACGTCGCTCGTCATGACCGTCGCCGTGTCGGGCACGTTCACCGTCCAGTTGCTCATCTTGATGTCGTTGACTCGGAAGTCGGGCGCCTGCATGATAAACGAGCAGTCGATGACATCCTCCATGTTGGCGGGGTTGGCCAACGCCAGCAGGTAATACTCCTCCCGGGTGATGATTTTCCACACTTGGTTGTTGTAGCGTGTGTCGGAGGTGGCGTAGAGCGTCTGCTCCTGGTTGCAATACAGCTGTTCATTGTCGGGATAGGTGGTGAGATACTGGTTCAGCTTTCCCATCAGCTTCACGTGGTAGAGCTTGTTGCTGTCGGTGTAGCCGTCGGCCTTCTCGAAGGTCACCTGGCAGGCATAATCATCGCTCTTGTCCATCCACACGTTGCTACTCTGCACGCCGATGAGGTGGCCTGTGCCAGAGCCTTCGACACCGCTGTGGACATACCATGATGTGGCATTCTCGTCTTTGCTTTCCAGCCACAGGGAATAAGGTGTTGAGTTGATGGAAGCGTGGGTGCCCCACAAGCCTCCGATGCTGAGAAACTTCTTGGTGCCGATGTTGTAGAAATAGAGCACCTTCTTGTTGTCGCCAGGCATCGGCGTTTCTTCCCCGCCTGCCCGATAGTCCTTCGAAGGGTCGATGCCCGTCAGATGATCGATGCCGTTGACCGTGCCATACTCGGTGATGGGCACAGGATTCTTACGACTGTTCTGAGCAAACGTTGGGGGGGGTGTCATGCACATGGAAATGAGCACAAATGCAAGAGTAACCGCCGTGCGAGCCCCCTGTCTCACAAGGCAACGACTAATCACATTCATAGTCTTTTGATGTTTAATGAACTGTTATAAATTAATAAAAAAAGCAGCCCTCGTGGGCTTGTCCAATGTTCTGTTTATACGTTTGTTGTCCGTTGTACAATTGCCACGTGCAAAGTTAAAACATTTCTTGCATTGCGCAAAAAGATTTCTTGTGTTTTTTTTACACATTGGTCTTTTTCGTTCGTCCGGCAGAGGGCAAGAAAGCGGGTTTTTCAGTACGCCAATGGGCTTGCACCCCGTCGACTTACAAAAAAAAATCTGCTTCGCATCAATTTATGTAATCGGGGTAACTGCTGTTTGCGAAAAAAGCGATAACTTTACAACCGCTAAGGGCGCCGTGGCGCCTCAGTCGGCCCGTCGCCCGTCACAACAGAACGCAATCAAAACCAATCCCAACGCAAACAAGATGCTCAGAAAAATCAGGCTCACCCTCGCCATCCTTTTCTTCGGGCTGCTGACGCTGCTCTTTCTCGACTTCACGGGCGCGCTCCACGCCTGGCTGTCGTGGATGGCCACCATCCAGTTTCTGCCGGCCGTGCTGGCGCTCCATGTGGGTGCCGTGGCGGCCTGGATCGTCATCACGCTGCTCCTGGGCCGCATCTACTGTTCGGTGGTGTGCCCCCTGGGCGTCATGCAAGACGTCGTGTCGTGGTTGAGCGGCCTGCGCGACAAAGGCCGCAAGCGCCGCCGCTTCAGTTATTCGCCCGCACGGCCGTGGCTCCGCTATGGTGTGCTCGTGGCCTTCGTGGTGGCTCTCGTGGCGGGTCTGGGGTCGCTGGCCGCCCTCGTGGCGCCCTACAGTGCCTATGGCCGCATCGCCCAGACCCTGTTGCAACCCCTCTACATCCTGGCCAACAACGGCCTGGCCTACCTCGCCGAGCGCGCCGACAGCTATGCCTTCTACAGTCGTGAGGTGTGGCTGCGCAGCCTGCCCACGCTGGTCGTGGCCGCCGTGACGTTTGTCGTGCTCGCCGTGCTGGCGTGGCGCGGTGGCCGCACCTACTGCAACACCATCTGCCCCGTGGGCACCGTGCTGAGCCTCTTCGCCCGCCACGCCTGGTTTCGCGTGCACATCGACGAGCACCGCTGCGTCGGTTGCGGGCTCTGCGCCAAAGGCTGCAAGGCCTCGTGCATCGACGTGAAGCACCACGCCGTCGACCTCTCGCGCTGTGTGGCCTGTGGCGACTGCATCGACGCCTGCCACAAGGGTGCCATCACTTTCGGCCACCCCAAGGCCCAGCCCGCCGCTGAGCAACCCACCGCTGAGCAGCTAGCCACCAGCCAGCCAACCCGCGCGTCAGCCTCCGACCAGACTGTCGACAGCGGTCGCCGCTCGTTCCTCCTGGGATCGGCCCTGGCCGTGAGCACCGCCGCCCTGGCGCAAGAGAAGAAGAAGGTGGACGGCGGTCTGGCCGCCGTGACCCAGAAAGACGCCCCGAAGCGCGTCACCCCCATCACGCCGCCCGGCTCGCTGTCGGCCCAGCACATGGCCCAGCACTGCACGGCCTGCCAGCTCTGCGTGAGCCAGTGTCCCAACGACGTGTTGCGGCCCTCCACCCACCTGCAGACGCTCATGCAGCCCACGATGTCGTATGAGCGCGGCTACTGCCGCCCTGAGTGCCATCGCTGTGGCGACGTCTGTCCCACGGGCGCCATACGCCCCATCCAGGCCGCCGACAAGTCATCCATCCAGATCGGCCATGCCGTGTGGTCGAAGACCAACTGCATCGTCTTCACCGACGGCGCCGAGTGTGGCAACTGCGCGCGCCACTGCCCCGCAGGCGCCATCCTGATGGTGCCCACCGACCCCGACGACGAGAACTCCGTGCGCTTCCCCGCCGTCAACATCAGTCGCTGCATCGGCTGTGGCGCCTGCGAGAACCTATGTCCCGCCAAGCCCTTCAGTGCCATCCACGTGGAGGGACACGAAGTGCACAAGTATATCTAATCACCCATGACGACCATGAAAGACCAACTCAACAGACGCGAATTCCTGAAGACCCTCGGCGTGGGCGCCGTGGCCTCGTCGGCCCTGCTCACCGCCTGCAAGGGCAAGGGCGGCGACCTCAGCGCCAAGGGCAACTACCAGGAGCCCCCCAAGGGGCGCATGACCTACCGCACCAACCCCAACACCCACGACCGCGTGTCGATTCTGGGCTATGGCATGATGCGACTGCCCGTCAAGGGAGGAGGCACGGGGCGCGAGAACCCCGACGCCGAGCTCGACCAGGACATGATCAACCGGCAGGTGGACTACGCCCTGGAGCATGGCGTCAACTACTTCGACACGTCGCCCGCCTACTGCCAGGGACTCTCTGAGGCCGCCACGGGCAAGGCCCTGCACCGACACAAGCGCTCGTCGTACTACGTGGCCACGAAGCTCTCCAACTTCGACCCGGCGACATGGACCGCCGCGGCCTCAAAGCAGATGTTTGAGAACTCGCTCAAGTATCTGCAAGTCGATTATGTCGACTACCTCTTGCTCCACGCCATCGGCATGGGCGACAACGGCATGGCCGACTTCTACGGCCGATACATCGACAACGGCATCCTCGACTGGCTCGTCGAGCAGAAGCGGCGCGGACGCATCCGCAACCTCGGCTTCTCCTACCACGGCGACGTCAAGGTGTTCGACCTCGCGCTCAAGTGGCACGACGAGGGCAAGTATCACTGGGACTTCGTGCAGATCGAGCTCAACTACCTCGACTGGAACTATGCCAACGAGATCAACGACCGCAACACCGACGCCGTCTACCTCTACGGCGAACTGAAGAAGCGCGGCATACCCGCCGTCATCATGGAGCCCCTGCTCGGCGGCCGACTGGCCAACGTGCCCGACGCCATCGTGGCCAAGATGAAGGCGCGCGAGCCCGAGAAGAGCGTGGCCAGCTGGGCCTTCCGCTTCGCCGCCACGCCCGAGGACGTGCTCTGCGTGCTCAGCGGCATGAGCTACATGGAGAACCTCAAGGAGAACCTCTGCACCTACAGTCCGCTGAAGCCCCTGACGCAGGAGGAAGAGAAGTTCCTCATGGGCATCGCACGCGACATCTACAACCTCAAGACCATCCCCTGCAACGAGTGCAACTACTGCATGCCCTGTCCCTACGGACTCAACATACCGGCCATCTTCGCCCACTACAACAAGTGCATCAAGGAGGGCAACCTGCCCAACAAGGGTGAGCAGGATCCCGACTACCGGCGGGCGCGTCGCGCCTTCCTCATCGGCTACGACCGCCGCGTGCCGCGCCTCAGGCAGGCCAGCCACTGCGTGCAGTGTGGCCAGTGCGTGCCCCACTGTCCGCAGCGCATCGACATACCGGCCGAACTGGCGCGCGTCGACAAGTTTGTGGAACAGCTCAAACGAAGTAGCGACACGCTATGACCACACCTGTTGATCTTACAGTGGCGCTCGACCGCCTGGCCGACATGCTCCACACGGGTCACCACGCCCTGGCGCTAAGCACCGCCGACGGACGCACGCTGACCTTCGACGGACGGGGCGTGAGCGACCTCCTGCGCCTGCTCACCACAGAGCCCCAGGCGCTCAGGGGCGCCCTCGTGGCCGACAAGGTGGTGGGCAAGGCCGCCGCCGCGCTCATGGCCCTCGGGCAGGTGCGTGCCGTCCGTGCCGACGTGATGAGCCAGGGCGCCTGGCAGTTGCTCACCGCGCCACTGCCGCCCGACTCAGCGGCCACACGGCCCGACCACGTGAGTTACACGACGCTCACCGACCATATCATCAACCGCACGCAGACCGACTGGTGCCCCATGGAGCGCGCCTGCCACGCCGCGCCGACACCCGACGAGTGTCTGCTGCGCATCCGCGCCAAGCTATGCGAGATGCACGCGGGCACTCACAACCCAACGAACACAACAACAAACCAACACACATGACTCCATCATCATCATCCAACGCAACGCTCCTCTCGCTGGGCTACAAGGAGGCCCGCACCTACCTTCTCGCCCTGCTCTTCGTGGCGGGCAATGTGGTCTTGCCACAACTCGTACACCTCATCCCGCAGGGAGGGCTGGTGTGGTTACCCATCTATTTCTTCACCCTCGTCGGCGCCTACAAGTATGGCTGGCGCGTAGGCCTGCTCACAGCTGTGGCCTCGCCGCTCGTCAACCACCTGTTGTTTGGCATGCCGCCGACCGCTGCGCTGCCTGCCATCCTCACCAAGTCGGTGCTGTTGGCCGTGGCCGCCGGTTATGCCGCCCACCGCTGGCACAAGGTCTCGGCGCTGACGCTCCTGGCCGTCGTGGCGTTCTACCAGGGCGTTGGCTCACTGGCCGAGTGGGCCTTCACGGGCAGCCTCATGAGCGCCCTGCAAGACGTGCGCCTCGGACTGCCCGGCATGGCGGTGCAGGTGGTGGGTGGCCTCTGGGTCATCGGCCAACTGGCCAAGGAGCGCGACTGACGCCACACGACGCATCGTCAGATGTCAAGTCACCTCATCCTATATAACATCAGGCGACAGATATATCATATAAGGTAACCCAACAATAAAAAACACACAAGATCATGATAGGAACACAAGAAGTGCTGCTCATCGCCCTCGTGGTGCTGCTGCTCTTTGGCGGCAAGAAGATACCTGAGCTCATGAAGGGCTTGGGCAAGGGCGTGAAGAGTTTCAAGGACGGTATGAACGGCATCGACGCCGACGCCACCCCGACCGACAAGAAAGACAGCACCACCCACAACCACTCACAGCAAGACACCACGGCCCAGTGACCACAGGCAACATGACCTTCTGGGAGCATCTCGACGCCCTGCGCGCCACGCTCTGGCGCATCATCGCGGCCAGTCTGGTGTGTGGCGTGGTGGCGTTCTGCCTAAAGGAGCCGCTCTTCGACCTGATCCTCGCGCCGCGCGACAGCCATTTCGTCACCTATCGCCTCTTCGCGTGGATGGGCCGCTGGGTGCCGGGCATGGCCGACGCCGGCCACTTCGCCGTCAGCCTCGTCAACACCGGCCTCGCCGGCCAGTTTGCCATCCACATGAAGGTGGCGCTCTACGTGGGCCTCGCCGTGGCCTCGCCCTACACCCTCTACCTGTTGCTCCGCTTCATCGCCCCTGCCCTCTATCCGCGCGAGCGCCATTACACCTACCGGCTGGTGGGTGGCGGATACGCCATGTTTGTCATTGGCATGGCCGTCAACTACTTTCTCATCTTCCCCTTCACCTTCCGTTTTCTCGGCACCTACCAGGTGAGTGCCGAGGTGAGCAACATGATCACGCTCGAGTCGTATGTCGACACGCTGCTCATGTTGAGCCTCATGCTGGGCATCCTCTTCGAACTGCCGGTGGTGTGCTGGGTGCTGGGCAAGGCGGGCCTGCTCACCGCGCCCTTCATGCGCCGCTACCGTCGCCACGCCATCGTGGCCATCCTCATCGTGGCCGCCGTCATCACGCCCACAAGCGATGTCTTCACCCTCACCCTCGTCTCCCTGCCCATCTGGTTGCTCTACGAGGTGAGCATCCTCCTCGTGCCCAAGGGGGAAGGGTGAGAAATATCTTAAAAAGTCTTATTTATTATTCATTAGAGATTGATGTTCAGAATATAGCCATTATATTTGCACACAATATTAGTTGTATTATTATGTGCAATATTAAATATTACATAAATGAGACAGCAACATATTTAGGTAAGACTTTATGCGAAGATGTTGCCTTAAATCCTGCAAGTAAAGATTTGCAAGATAGGCTCCCTGTGAGTGTATCTTCCCACTTTTCATTTTATGAGAGTTGGGTATTGGGGCAGCATATTTTGCTTGCCTATCTTAAGGAAGGTGATTCTGTGCCACCTGCACAGATGAAAAAACTTTTGGATATTATTCATAGACAAATACAACTTGTTGCTGTGTTGATTACTCCATGTATCTCATCATATAACAAAATTAGGTTGGTAAACCAAAAAGTCAACTTTGTTATTCCAAACAAACAAATGTTCTTGCCATCCCTTTTGCTTGAGATAAAACCTGATAGGCAAATAGGCTCAGACTTGAAAGAATCCATTCCTCCTTTTGCCCAATGCTTGTTGCTTTATCATTTGCAAATAGGCTCAATTGTTGGGGCTAATAGTTATGGGCTGAGAGATAAGTTTGATGTTTCTTATGGTACAGTGAACAAATCTTTGCGTTGGCTGGTCTCCAAAGGCTTAATTAGGTTGGAGGGAACCAAGACCAAAACCATACAAATAGAGTTCAGCAATAGGGGACTTTGGAATAAAGCTTTGCCGATGTTAGTTTCTCCGATAGAGCAAGTTTATTATACGGATGCTCTTCTTGAAGGGCAGATGATAAGTGGAGTGAACGCCTTGTCTTCCTATACGATGCTCAATGAAGAATCAAGGCAGTGTTGTGCTATCTCGAAGAAAGAGTTTAAGGCTTTAGATATAGCAATGGACAAGCAATTCGGTCAAAACGAGATACAGGTGTGGAAGTATAATCCACGAATGTTAAGCTCTACCGGAGTGGTTGACAAGTTATCGCTTTATCTTACATTAAAAGACAGTGAAGACGAGCGAATACAAATGGAGTTGCGAAAATTAATAAATGAAATGCCATGAGGATTTCGGCAGGACTTGGCAATGTGACGAGTCAACAGATTATCGAACAACTAAAGAAATCAATGTTGTAGCCATGGTAAAGATACAATATGCTTCAGATTTGCATTTGGAGTTTATAGCGAATACACGCTACTTGGAGAATAATCCTATTCAACCTGTAGCGGACATCTTGGTGTTGGCAGGTGATACTGGCTATCTGGGGGATAAAAGTTATCTCAAACATCCTTTTTGGGATTGGGCTTCAGAGAATTTCAAGCAAGTGATAGTAGTACCTGGCAATCATGAGTTTTACAAGGGGTATGACTTAGGACAGCTCCATGATGGTTGGTGCTTGGACTTGCGTCCTAATGTGAAATGTTATTATAATGCTGTCGTTCACCTTTCGGAAGATACAGACCTTATTGTCTCAACACTTTGGGGGCATATTGAACCTAAGGATGCTTTTGCAACAGAGCGCATGGTTAATGACTTCTATCGTATTAAGGTTGGTGGTGGTGTGATAAATAGTGAGCGATTTAATCAAGAGCACGAGAAATGCCGTGCTTTCATCGAAAAAGCAGTTGGTGAAAGTCATGCTAAACACATCGTGGTGGCAACCCATCATGTACCATCGTATGAGTTGGTATCACCTGATTTCATGGGCAGTCCGATAAATGGGGCCTTCACTGCGGAACTTGGAAACTTCATCGCTTATAGTCACATAGACTGTTGGATTTATGGCCATTCTCATCGAAATATAGACAGGGTAATCGGAAATACTCAATGTGTATCTAATCAACTTGGTTATGTGAGCCATGGAGAGGAAAAGACTTTTAACTCGAAGAAAATCATTTGTTTGTAGTTGGCAACATGCTCATTAAAATAACCAAATGGTTGTAAGTGCCAGTGTGAGTATCAGAAACTTATGTAAAAAAGGTAACTTTATCTGTAAAGCGAGTAACGATAGTCTGTCGGAAAATAAGTAATTTTGCACCGTGGGATGAAAGGCGGAGCCTGACGCACATGTCCCCCCTCGAAAGGCTCCGCCCCTTCCCACGCCCATCTGCGGCGATCGGCACCCCTCCATCCCTGTGATGGCCTGCCCGCACCCCCTTGGCAACAAGCGCCGCAACCCACACACACAGACAAGAAAACAAAAAAGAAAGGTAAAAGACATGTTACTCGAAAAGATCCAATCGCCTGCCGACATCAAGCAGCTGTCGGCCACACAGTTGGAGGCCCTCGCCTCCGAGATCCGACAGGGCATCCTGTTGCGCGACTCGCTCCACGGCGGACACGTCGGCCCCAACCTTGGTTTCGTGGAGGCCACCATCGCCATGCACTATGTGTTCGACGCGCCGAGAGACAAGTTTGTCTTCGACGTCTCCCACCAGATCTATCCCCACAAGATGCTCACGGGCCGTGCCTTCGGCTTCACCGACCCCAAGCGCTTCGATGAGGTGTCGGGCTACTCGTCGCCCCTGGAGTCGCCCGAGTACGACAACTTCGAGATCGGCCACACCTCCACCTCCATCGCCCTGGCCACCGGCCTGCAGAAAGGCCGCGACATCCTGGGCGGCAAGGAGAACATCGTGGTGGTTATCGGCGACGGATCGCTCAGCGGTGGCGAGGCCTTTGAGGGTCTCGACATGGCCGCCGAACTGGGCACCAACATCATCATCGTGGTCAACGACAACGAGATGTCGATCGCCGAGAACCACGGCGGTCTCTACCGCAACCTCGCCCTGCTCCGCGAGACGAAGGGCCAGGCCGAGTGCAACTTCTTCCGCGCCTTCGGCTTCGACTATCACTATGTGGAGCAGGGCAACGACATCGAGGCCCTCATCGCCGCCTTCCGCGAGGTGAAGGACACGCCGCGCCCCACCATCCTCCACGTCCACACCGAGAAGGGCCACGGCTACCAGCCCGCCATCGACAACAAGGAGGCTTGGCACTGGAACATGCCGTTCGACGTGAAGACGGGCAAGAGCACCGTCGGCCCGTTCCCCGAGAGTGCCGCCCAGGCGCTGGGCAACCACCTGCGCCAGGAGATGCGGCGCGACCCGAAACTGGTGTGCATCTCTGCCGCCGTGCCCGCCAGCGTGGGCTTCGGACCGGCCGAGCGTGAGGCCGCCGGCGCCCAGCACCAAGACGTGGGCATCGCCGAGGAGGAGGCTGTGGCCATGGCCAGCGGCATGGCCAAGCGTGGCGCACACCCCGTGTTCTCCACCTACGCCACGTTCATCCAGCGCACCTACGACCAGATCGCGCAAGACCTCTGCGTCAACGGCAATCCCGCCGTCATCAACGTCATCGGCGCGTCGGTGTTTGGCATGAACGACTTCACCCACATCTGCTTCTTCGACATCCCCATGCTCTCCCACATCCCCAACCTCGTCTACCTCGCGCCGACCACGGTGGAGGAGATGATCGCCATGGAAGACTGGGCCATCCGCCAGGACCAGTACAGCGTGGCCATCCGCGTGCCTGAGGGCGAGGTGCACCACAGCGATGAGGACTATCCCACCGACTACAGCGACATCAACCGCTACCAGGTGGCCCACCGCGGCAGCCGTGTGGCCCTCGTGGCTCTCGGCAACTTCTTCGAGAAGGGCCGCCGCGTGGCCAAGTTGCTGGCCGCGCAGGGCATCGACGCCACCCTCGTCAACCCCCGCTTCATCACCGGCACCGACGACGAGCTGCTCCGCTCGCTCCAGGCCGACCACGAACTGGTGGCCACCCTCGAGGACGGATCGGTCGACGGCGGCTTCGGCGAGCGCATCGCCCGCTTCTACGGCCCCACGGAGATGAAGACGCTCTGCTTCGGCGTGCGCAAGGCGCTCTATGACCGCTACGACGCCCAGCAGCTCCTCCGCGACAACGAGCTCACCGACGAGCAGGTGGCCCAGCGCATCCTCAGCACCCTGAAATAAATCCTCACCAAGCCATGGACGACAAGCCAACGCTCTACAAGATAGACACCGTGGACGACTACAACAAGCTCTACGGCTTTGAGACGAAGCATCCGCTCGTGACCGTGGTCGACATGAGCCAGGCCAAGCGCATCATCACCGAGACGGCCACGTTCAGCTACGGCCTCTACGCGCTGTTCCTGAAGCAGACCTACTGCGGCGACATCACCTACGGCCGCCAGCCCTACGACTACCAGGAGGGCACCGTGGCGAGCTTCGCGCCGGGCCAGGCCATCACCGTGCGCCACCGGCCCAACTACCAGCCCAACGCCCTCGGCGTGCTCTTCCACCCCGACCTCATCAGGGGCACGGAGCTGGGACGCGACATCGGGCAGTACTCCTTCTTCTCCTACGACGTGCGCGAGGCGCTCCACCTCTCGGAGGAGGAGAAGCAGATCTTCCGCGACTGCATCGCCAAGACGCAGGCCGAGCTCAACCACTCGATCGACAACCACAGCCGACGGCTCATCTGTCGCAACATCCAGTTGCTGCTCGACTACTGCATGCGCTTCTACGAGCGGCAGTTCATCACGCGCCATTGTGTCAACCACGACGTGCTGACGCGCTTCGAGCAGTTGCTCAACAGCTACTTTGCCGAGGGGCGCGCCGCCAAGGAGGGCTTGCCCTCCGTGCGCCACTTTGCCGAGGAGTGCTATCTCTCGCCCAACTATTTCGGCGACCTGGTGAAGAAGGAGACGGGGCGCACTCCGCAAGAGCTCATCCAGAACAAGATCGTCAGCATGGCCAAGGAGGAGCTGGCCACGCCGGGCAAGACGGTGAGCGAGGTGGCTGGCCTGCTGGGCTTCCAGTATGCGCAGCACTTCAACCGCTTCTTCAAGCGCAACACCGGCATGACGCCCAGCGAGTATCGCCACTCCAACTGACCGCCGACGCATTCTCTGACCACAATCGGGGACAATGAGGGACTATCGAAGCAAGATGGTCCCTCGTTGTCCCCGATTGTCGTTATATAAATCCAAGACCCGTGTGCCAAAGCAACCTCCGCGTGAGCCCGTGAGCCCCAGGCGAACAAACGTTGTCTATGTTGTCCGCCCGTTGGGCTTTCCTAGAGAAGCAAAGTTGTAAAAGGTTGTAAGAGTTGTAAGAGTTGTCTTAAAACCTCAAGCGTGTTTGCCGATGATTGTCAAAGACAACCGATACAACTTTTACAACCATTTACAACCCTCATTGTGCCTAACGGGCAAACAACACAAACAACTTTTTTTGCGCCCTTGGCGCAATGACGGACGAAGGGCGACTAAGATTTTTGTTTTTTTGACGACAATAATAGACAATAGGGGACAATAAGTTTTTGTCCTTCCCTTATCCTGACCCACAAAAAGGATTGTCTCTCGTTGTCCCCGATTGTCGTTAAATAAAACCGTGGGATAATCCGTGTGCCAAAGCAACCTCCGCGTGAGCCCGTGAGCCCCAGGCGAACAAACGTTGTCTTTGTTGTCCGCCCGTTGGGCCCCATCGCATCAAAAGTAAAGTTGTAAAAGGTTGTAAGAGTTGTATGAGTTGTCTTAAAACCACAAGCGTGTTTGCCGATGATTGTCAAAGACAACCGATACAACTTTTACAACTGTTTACAACTCTTATAGTGCCCAACGGGCAGACAACTGAAAACAACTTTTTTGCGCCCCTGGCGCAATGACGGGCGAGGGGCGACTAAGATTTTTGTTTTTTTTGACGACAATAATAGACAATAGGGGACAATAAGTTTTTGTCCTTCCCTTATTTTGACTAAGATTGTCCCTCGTTGTCCCCAATTGTCGTCAAATAAATCTGTGGGATCAGCGAAATCCGTGTGCCAAAGCAACCTTCGCGTGAGCCCGTGAGCCCCAGGCGAACAAACGTTGTCTTTGTTGTCCGCCCGTTGGGCTTTCCTAGAGAAGCAAAGTTGTAAAAGGTTGTGATAGTTGTATGAGTTGTCTTAAAATCTCAAGTTTGTTTGCCGATGATTGTCAAAGACAACCGATACAACTTTTACAACTGTTTACAACCCTCATTGTGCCAAACGGGCAAACAACAGCAACAACTTTTTTATTTGCGCCCCAGGCGCAATGACGGGCGAAGGGAGACTAAGATTTTTGTTTTTTGACGACAATAATAGACAATAGGGGACAATAACAATTTGTTTTTTCCTATATCGGCCCAAAAAAGATTGTCTCTTGTTGTCCCCGATTGTCGTTAAAAGATTGGGAAGCGCGATGTCTTTGTTCCGCATAGGGCCTTTCGTGTATGGTATCCGATGTTTGTTTTTGTTGAACACGAAATGCTCTAGATTTGCCAGAGAAGGATGATTGCAGTGGGTGACGTGTCCCACGTCACGCTAAGGGGAAGGCCTTGTCTGGCCTTTGTGACGTGGGACACGTCACCCACTGCACAACACTTGGCTATTTGCTATGACGTGGGACACGTCACCCACTACAGATAGGTCTTGCATTGAGCGGTTTAGTCAGTTTCCGATTGCGTTGAGCGGTTTAGTCAGGACTCGCTGCATCTCCCTTAAATACGACTTCTACAAAGGCACAAGACGAATGAAGCTGCTGGACTCTAATCAAATCCGGCAGCTTCGCGACGTGTGTCTATTTGAGGTAAACGGTTTGGAAGTGTATATGTAAAATTACAATTCGGATTTTGTTGATGATATACTTGTTCAATACAAGAAAAAATGCTAAATTAGCGCCTAAGTTAAAACATTTTACGTCATGCCCAAAATAAACAGGCTAAAAGTCGTACTTGCAGAACAACAGAAAACAGGCAAATGGTTAGCTGAACAGATAGGAAGGTCAAATTGTTCCGTCAGTAAGTGGTGTAGCAATTCTGTTCAACCTGATTTGGTGACTCTTGATATGATTGCCAAAATTCTGAAAGTAGAAAAGACGTTGCTGTACGATACGGACTTTAATGAAAATATAAAATAATGGAAACTTCTATACAACAATATAAACAGGCAGTTAGTGTCATAAAGTGTGCTATACTACATAGTCAGTACCGAGCTGCAAAGTTGGTGACAGGCGAACAGTTGTCACTTTATTTTGGCATCGGTGGATATGTGTCTGCACATTCACGACAAGAAGCGTGGGGTACTTCTGCCATTGACAGCATCAGTGAACAGTTACGCCGTGAACTTCCTGGACTTCGTGGATTCTCTTCGCAAAATATCCGCAATATGCGTACTTTCTACGAATATTGGGTGCAATATATAATTTGCTCGCCAATGGCGAGCAAATTACAAATAACTGTCAATGAGGATGTTATTGACATTGATGGATTTTCCTTGCAAAAATGGTCGCCAATGGCGAGCGAAATCAATCGTGAGGAATTCTTAGGTGTCAGTTTTTCACATCACATGGAAATTCTCCATAAGACGAGAGACCTTCATGAAATTCTTTTCTATATACATCAGACGGTTCTCCATAAGTGGGACAAATACGATTTGCGTAATCGTCTAAAGGAAGGACTTTATAAAAAACAGGGTGCCGCTGCAAACAACTTTTTGCAAACAATGCCAGTTAACGATGCTCGTAAAGCTGTTGGAATGTTCAAGGATGAGTATCTTCTTGACTATATCAATGTGGATGAAATGGAGGTAGACAAGCCGGAAGATATTGACGAAAGAGTAATTGAAAAAGCCATTGTCCGTAACATCAAAAAATTTATTATGACTTTCGGACGTGACTTCGCTTATATAGGCAATCAATACCATTTGGAAATATTTGGTGAAGAATTATTTCCTGACTTACTTTTTCTCAATCGGGAATTGAACTGCATGGTTGTAGTGGAATTGAAAAAGGGGGCGTTCAAACCTGCCTATATAGGTCAATTACAAACGTACATGAAAGTACTTGATGACAAGGTGCGCAAGCCTCATGAGAATCCTACTATTGGTATTCTTCTCTGTAAGAGTGCCAATAAGGCTTTCGTTGAGTATGTTATTCGTGACTACAGCCATCCAATGGGTGTCGCAACATATAAGACTGCAGAGGATATGAGCGAGGAGTTGAGAAAGGCTCTGCCAGATATGAATGAGATGCGAAAGCTACTCACGGATGATGATAACTAAGATATCAATAACGATCAAGAGCATACTCTATGTCTGAAAAGAACTCATATACAATAGAGCAGATTTGGCTTGCAGCCCAAGCAGTTGACTCCAGCCGACTTGATGAAGAAACATTCTTCATTTCCTCGTAACCACAACATCGCCAATGTGTTCTATAAAGCTGGTTTTGTAGATACTTGTGGGCGCGGTTTCAAGAAAATCAAGGAAGAATTTGAGCGTGTCCATCTACCTTTGCCCGTAATAGAAGAAAATTGCGGTGGCGTGATGGCGGTGATGACGGATATACCGCAGCGCACGATAGAACGGGAAATTTCGGCCCTGCAAAAGATGAAAGTGTTGTCTCGTGAAGGATCACCTAGAACTGGTAAATGGGTAATAAAAGAAAAAGGTGTGTTGAACTAATGTGGATGTCATGAAATTCAAAGACAACTGAAAACAACTTTTTTGCGCCCCTGGCGCAATGACGGACGAAGGGGAACTAAGATTTTTGTTTTTTTTGACGACAATAATAGACAATAGGGGACGATAACAATTTGTTTTTTCCTATATCGGCCCCAAAAAGATTGTCTCTCGTTGTCCCCGATTGTCGTTATATAAATCCAAGACCCGTGTGCCAAAGCAACCTCCGCGTGAGCCGGTGAGCCACAGGCGAACAAACGTTGTCTTTGTTGTCCGCCCGTTGGGCCGCATCGCATCAAAAGTAAAGTTGTAAAAGGTTGTAAGAGTTGTATGAGTTGTCTTAAAATCTCAAGCTTGTTTGCCGATGATTGTCAAAGACAACCGATACAACTTTTACAACTGTTTACAACCCTTATTGTGCCCAACGGGCAAACAACAGTAACAACTTTTTATTTGCGCCCCTGGCGCAATGACGGACGAAGGGCGACTAAGATTTTTGTTTTTTGACGACAATAATAGACAATAGGGGACAATAACTATTTGTTTTTTCCTATATCGGCCCAAAAAGATTGCCCCTCGTTGTCCCCGATTGTCGTTAAAAGATTGGGAAGCGCGATGTCTTTGTTTCCACATAGGGCCTTTCGTGTATGGTATCCGATGTTTGTTTTTGTTGAACACGAAATGCTCTAGATTTGCCAGAGAAGCATGATTGTAGTGGGTGACGTGTCCCACGTCACAAAGGCC
>JBNMMB010000049.1:0-26457 GCA_050875105.1 Prevotella sp.
CGAGCGCCACTGTCCGTCGTTCTGTGGGTGCCCGTCGTGAGCTCGCTCACGTAAGGACATCCACAGGACGGCGGACAAGCCGAAGGCTCAGAAAACCAACAGGGGTTTAACCTGGTTTTTGTCCACCTCTCCATTTTGTCTTGGAAATTCTGAAAAATCCAGCACTTCCGGACTGCACCTTCTAGAGAAAAATTAAAGGCTTTTGTCCGATTAAATTTCGTTAAAAGTCTTAATGTCGGTTAATTTGTATGGAATTGTTCCGCGAAAGAGGCCTAATCGAGTCGCGATAGATATCGAATCGAGACTCGATAGATATCTTATCGAGACTCGATAGATATCTAACGGAGACTCGATAAGATATCTATCGCAAAACTATGAGCATGCGCAGAGTTTTCCGCAAGGCATATTCTCATCTAACACTCTGTACATCAGACATTTGCGCAAAACACGCCGAGAATCGCGTATTTGCAGCCAAAAATCTTGCGACGGAGAAAATCGCCTGGATTTTAGGGGTTGTTGTCTGCTTTTTTCACACGCCATTTGTTCATATGGGGCGGGAGCTTTCAGTTGGCTTGCGCGGCTTCTCGCAGCCCTTTCCCACGGCCCGCAACCAGTCGGACAAAAAAAATCCCCTGGGGAACGACTGTCCTCAGGGGATGCTTATGCTAAATGGGATAGGATTACTCGCCCATCATCTTGTTGAACTCATCGAGCGTGACCTGCTTCTTGTTGAGCGTGACCACGGTCTTCAGGGCCTCAACGAGCTTGGCGTCGATGGCACGGTCAACAAACTGCTGCTGGGCCTCCTGCTTCTTGAGCAGCTCGTCGGCATAGTTCTCGACGTACTCCTGGGGCACGTTAGACATGCCATACTGGGCAAACTGAGCCTTGGCGATCTCGCGGGCGGCGTTCTTCACGTCGTCGTCGTTGATCTTCACGCCCAGGGCCACAGCGATCTTGCTGCGGATGAGGCTCCAGTTGAGCTCCTTCACGCTGGGCTCATAGTTCTTGTCGATGAACTCCTGGTCCTTGTCCTTGTTGTTCTGCTTCATGACGCGCTTGAGCAGTGTGTCGGGATAAGTGAGCTGGCCCACCTTGTCCTCGGCATACTTGCGCACGTCCTGCAGGAACTTCACGTCGCTGTCGAGCGCCAGCTGAGCCTTCAGCTCCTCGGCGATCTTCTCGCGGAACTCCTTCTCGTCCTTCACGGCGTCCTTGCCGAAGGTGAGGTCGAAGAGCTCCTGGTCGACAGCGTGCTTCTCGAAGTGCTGCACGCTGGTGATCTGGAAGCTGAAGTCGCCCTCATAGTCCTTCACCTTCTCGCGGTCCACCTTGAGCAGAGAGGCGAGCTCATAGTCGCTGCCCTCATAAGCCTTGCTGGGGTTGAAGGTGATGATGTCGCCGGGCTTGCAGCCGTCGAAGAGCTTCTTCTGGTCGTCGTTCTTGAAGTACTTGGGCATGATGGAAGCAGCCTCCACGGTGAGACCGTTCTCCACGGTGTTGCCCTCAGCGTCGAGCTGACGCAGGTCGCCCTTCAGCACGTCGCCATCCTCATAGTGGTCGGCCTCGACGTTCTGGCCCATGCGAGAGGCGAACATGTCGACCTGTGAGTCGATGAGCTGGTCGTCGGCAGCGATCTCATAGTAGTCGATGGTGTCGTTGGCGTCGAGCTTGATGTCGATCTCCGGAGCGACAGCGATGTCGAACATGAAGGTGTAGGGACCGTCCTTCTCGAGGTCCTGGGGCTCCTGCTTCTCTGAGGCGAGGGGCTCACCCAGCATGGCGATGTTGTTGTCGCTGATATACTTTTGCAGGGCGTCGCCGAGCACCTTGTTGATGGAATCCATCTTCACGGCCGTGCCAAACTGGCGGCGGATCATGCCCATGGGCACCTGTCCGCGGCGGAAGCCAGGCACATTGGCTGTCTTGCGGTATTCCTTCAGGGTCTTCTCGACCTCTGCCTTGTAGTCGTCATCCTCAATGGTAATGGTCAACAGGCCATTGATCTTGTCAGGATTTTCAAATGAAACTTTCATCTCTTAAGTTGTATTTTTGTTTTTTATGATTAATCTGTCCATCAGGCACCATTCGTGCTTGATTTGCAAAATTACGCAAATTTCATGAATAAGCCTATATGTAAAGGTAAAAATTTGTTTTTTTAACCATAAATCCCAACCTTTCTGCATTCCCGGCGACAGGAATCGCACCTGTTTGCGCCTGTCGTCACCCGCAACCTTACAGGCACAAAAAAAATAGTTAATTCCACCGTTCTTTTCCACCTTTTCATTGGCCATAATCTAAGAAATGTGTAATTTTGCGGATGCGAAAACCTCAGAAACGTGTAAAATCGACGGTTTGAAAACCTCAGAAACGTGTAAAATCAATGGTTTGAAAACCTCAGAAACGTGAAAAACCGAGGGCTTGAAAACCTCAGAAACGTGAAAACAAGAAAAGAATGAAAAGAAAAATATATCAGCAACTGCTTGACTGGAAGCGAAATAGACATGGAGAGGTAGCTCTTTTAATAGAGGGAGCCAGACGAATAGGGAAAAGTTATATCGTGGAAGAGTTTGCCAAGAATGAATACGACTCTTACATCCTCATTGATTTCAGCCGTGTCAGCAACACCGTGATTGACTTCTTCAACCTATATCTAGATGACATAGACATGTTACTAGCAAGCCTTGAACTTTATGGCAAGAAGAAACTCACGCCACGAAAAGGAAAAGGTGTAGAGGCTCACTCGCTTGTCGTTTTTGACGAAATACAATTCTGCCCGCGGGCGAGAGCGGCCATCAAGCACTTGGTTGCCGACGGTCGCTATGATTACATAGAGACGGGTTCGCTAGTTTCTATCAAGAAAAACGTGAAAAACATCATGTTACCATCCGAGGAGCATGCAATAGAAATGTATCCGATGGACTTTGAGGAATTTCTTTGGGCCATGGGTGATGACATGCTGATGCCATTCATCAAGACTCATTTTGACAAGAGAATGTCCATGGGAGCTTTCCACCGCCGTGCCATGGACTATTTCAGGCAATACCTGATCGTCGGCGGTATGCCGCAGGCCGTGCAAGCTTATGTCGACACACACGACTTTAACAAGGTGGACGAAAGGAAGCGCGACATCCTGGACATTTACAATAACGACATACGCAAGTATGCCGACAACCTGGAGCTCAAGGCTGCCGCTATCTTTGAGGAGATCCCAGGACAACTACAAAAGCATGAAAAGAAGTTCAAGTTGGCCGACCTGCAGCCTCAAGCCCGCATGCGCGACTACTCGGAGGCTTTCTTTTGGTTGGCAGACGCCAAGATTATTAATTGTTGCTACAACACCACAGAGCCAAGTATAGGACTAAGACTGAACGAAGAGCGCACCACTCTAAAATGCTATATGGGCGATACAGGGCTGCTCATAAGTCTTGCCTTTGACGAGCACGGCATTGAGGTATCCGACCTATACAGAAAGTTGATGTTCGACAAACTGGAAATAAACGAAGGCATGCTGATAGAGAATGTCGTAGCACAAATGTTGAGAGCCGCTGGACACAAGCTATATTTCTTCAGCAAGTATTCGGCTGAGAATGCCGACGAGCGGATGGAAATAGACTTTCTGGTGTCGAAACCCACCATCACAAGCCGACACAACATTTCGCCCATCGAGGTGAAATCGACCACTCGCTACACCATCACGTCGCTCCGAAAGTGCATGGCCAAATACGGCAACTACCTCGCCACGCCCTATGTCCTGCACACTGCCGACATGAAGATGGAGAATGGCATCACGTACCTGCCAATCTACATGACGGGGTTGCTGTAGCAGCGACACGCTTTGGCCCACATGACAAAAGGCAAGAGGCGGACCGTGAGCCTGCTCACGCGATCCGCCTCTTGCCTTTTGCATGGAGCCCGGCGGGGCCTCCCGCAGGACTGGGGTGTCATTCCTGTTTCATTCCAAATCCGGAAAACCTTCAATAGACCTCGGCCAACAGGTCGCGACGGGCCTCGATGGCGAAGGCGCGGTCTTCCTCGTTCGACTGGAACTTCCTGTAGACGAAGTTGTCGCTCAGGTAGTTCTTTCTCACGATCTTGTTGGCGGCCAACTCCTCGGGCTCGCCCTGGAAGAGGATGCGGCCCTCGAAAAGCAGGTAGGCGCGGTCGATGATCGAGAGGGTCTCCTGCACGTTGTGGTCGGTGATGAGGATGCCGATGTTGCGGTATTTCAGGCGCCACACGATGTGCTGGATGTCTTCCACGGCGATGGGGTCGACACCCGCAAACGGCTCGTCAAGCATGATGAACTTCGGGTCGATGGCCAGGCAGCGGGCAATCTCCGTGCGGCGGCGCTCACCGCCCGAGAGGCGGTCGCCCATGTTCTTGCGCACCTTCTGCAGGCGAAACTCGGCGATGAGGCTCTCCAACTTGTCGAGCTGCTGCTGGTGGGTCAGCTTCGTCATCTCGAGCACCGCCATGATGTTGTCCTCCACGCTGAGCTTGCGAAACACGCTGGCCTCCTGCGGCAGGTAGCCGATGCCGGCACGGGCGCGCTTGTAGACCGGATAGCCCGTGATCTCCTCGTCGCCGATGTAGACGTGGCCCTCGTTGGGGATGACCAGGCCGGTGGTCATGTAGAACGATGTGGTCTTGCCGGCGCCATTGGGGCCCAGCAGGCCCACGATCTCGCCCTGCTTCACGTTGATGGTCACGCCATTGGCCACCGTGCGCTTGCCATAGCGCTTCACGAGTCCCTTCGTGTGGAGCATCTTGTGATTCAGCCGGGTGTCGAGCTGGCGCTCCACCTCCTCGGGGGTCATGCGCTCGATCTCGGCACGCGTCAACTTCGGTCCCTCGGCCGTGTTTGTTGTCTCTGTCATAATAACTGATTTGGCTGCAAAAATACGAAAAAAAAAGAAGAACGCCACACGCTTTGCAGTTAACTGTCGTCAAAAAAAGCAAAATCGCAGGCGATGGCAAGCGACAGGCCATGAGCGGTGGGAGACCACGATTTGGGCCTCCAGGCAAAGTTTTCTGGCGTTTTCCGCTCGTTTCTCCTCGATTATGGCTAAATTTGTGTGCGTGAACAACAGAGCATCATTCCCCATGACAGACCCATCATTAGACAGATACCTCAGCGCGCTGCCCATCGGCGAGGTGGCGCAAGACGTCGACGACGCACTGCGCGACCACCCCGCCGTGGTCATCACCGCGCCGCCCGGAGCGGGCAAGTCGACCCTGCTCCCGCTGACCATCCACCGAGCCCTGGCCCAGGCCACCGACAAGGTGGTGGTGCTGGAGCCACGGCGCGTGGCCGCCCGACAGATTGCGGAGCGCATGGCCGAGATGACCGGCACGGCCGTGGGCGACCGGGTGGGCTATCGGGTGCGCTTCGAGAGCAAGGTGTCGGCCGCCACACGCATCGAGGTGCTGACCGAGGGTGTGCTGACCCGCATGATGGTGGACGACCCGACGCTCGACGGCATCGCGGTGGTCATCTTCGACGAGTTTCACGAACGCAGCCTCATCACCGACGCGGCCTTGGCCCTGGTGCGCGAGACGCAGCGCACCATCCGTCCCGACCTGAAGATTGTGGTCATGTCGGCAACGATCGACACCGACGCCCTCTGCCGCGCACTGAAGGCGCCGCTGGTGGAGAGCCGTGGCCGGATGTTCGACGTCGAGGTGTCGCACGCCGACGACATCGACCCTCGGCAGTGTGCTGAGGCGGTGGCGGCCACGGTGTGCCAGGCCTGGCGGGAGACGACGGGAAGCATCCTCGCCTTCCTGCCGGGCGAGGCGGAGATCGGCCGGTGCAGCGAGCTGTTGCAGGGTGCCTTCACGCCCGACACGACGCTCTATCCACTCTACGGGCGCCTGTCGCCCAAAGAGCAGCGGGCGGCCATCGCACCGCCGAAGCGTGGTGAGCGCAAGGTGGTGCTGGCCACGCCGATCGCCGAGACCTCCATCACCATCGAGGGCGTCACGGTGGTGGTCGACGCTGGCTTCTGCCGCCAGATGGTCTACGACCCGAGCAACGCCCTGGAACACCTGGAGACCGTGCGCATCTCCCTGGACATGGCCCAGCAACGGACGGGCCGCGCCGGACGTGTCGCACCCGGACGATGCTATCGCCTGTGGAGCAAGGCCACAGAGGCGCGCATGGAGCCCTGCCGCACGCCCGAAATCACGACGGCCGACCTGACGGCCCTCGCGCTCGACATCGCGGCGTGGGGCGGCACCGAGATGGAGCGCATGCCCTGGATGACACCACCACCCGCCGACCACGTGCGCAGGGCCAAGCAGCTGTTGCAAAGCCTCGGCGCCATCGACGACCGGGGGCGCATCACCGCACATGGGACAGCCCTGTCGAAACTGCCCTGCCACCCGCGAATAGCGCAGATGCTTGTCGAGGCAGACAGCAAGGCCATGAAAGCGCTGGCCACCGACATCGCCGCGCTGCTCGAGGAGCGCGACCCGCTGACTGGCGACAACGACGCCGACCTCAACCGGCGCATCACCGAACTGCGTGAGGCTCGGCAGCGGCACACGCTGGGCAGATGGAGACGCATCGCCCTGATCGCGGAGCAATACAGGCGGATGGTCCGCATCGCGGAAGACGACCAGGTGATGTCGCCCTACGATGTGGGCCAATTGGTCGCACTGGCTTATCCGGAGCGCATCGCCAAGGCGGAGCCCGACGGAACCTACAAGTTGGCCAACGGCGAGCATGCGACACTCGACACCAGCGACAGCCTGCATGGCTATGGTCTCCTGGCCATCGCGGCGGTGGGCAGAAAGGTCTTTCTCGCAGCGCCTGTGGCCGAAGAGGCTATTGGCCGTCTGGCGGCCACTCACGACCGGGTGGCATGGGACGACACCGCAGGACGTGTTGTGGCGACGCGCGAGTGGCGCATCGGCAGCATCGTGCTGTCGGCCAAGCCGCTCGAGGCTGTCCCTTACGACCAGGCCATCGCCATCGTGGCGCAGACGCTCAAGCGAGAGGCACGTTCCCTGCTCCGCATCACCGACAGCTTCGGCCAACTGCAACGGCGCATCGGCACGTGCGCACAGTGGCACCCGGAGCTCGCCTTGCCCGACATGACGCTCGACGCCCTCGTGAGACGGGCCGAGGAGTGGTTGCCCCTGTATGTGGGCCGGTCGGTCACGGCAGCGGAACTGAAGAAGATCGACATGGCGGCGGTGTTGTGGGCGCAGCTCTCCTATGAGCAGCAACAGGCGGTGGAGCGCCTGGCGCCCTCGCACATCGTGGTGCCCACGGGCAGCCACATCAGGATCGACTATCGGGAGGGGGCCGACGCGCCAGTGCTCAGCGTCAGACTGCAAGAGTGCTTTGGCATGACCGACACGCCACGCGTGGACAACGGCACACGCCCCGTGCTGATGGAACTGCTGTCGCCGGGCTTCAAGCCCGTGCAGTTGACCAAGGACCTACGCAGCTTCTGGAACGACGCCTACTTCGAGGTGCGCAAAGAGATGAGACGGCGCTACCCCAAGCACCACTGGCCCGACAACCCACTGGAGGCCGAGGCCGTGAGGGGCGTGAAGCGAAAGGCCAACAACAAGGGCGGGGCCTGACAAGTTTCTCCCCCAACAAGCGCATCTCACTCACATCACTTAACACAACTCAATCACAACACTCAAGCAAATGACTTACAAAGCTATCGTGCTCGATCTCGACGGGACACTGACCAACAGCAAGAAGGAGATAACACCCAAGACACGCGAGGCCCTGATGGCCGCGCAACGCAAGGGCATGCGTGTCATCCTGGCATCGGGACGCCCCACCTACGGCATCCGTCCGCTGGCCGACGAACTGCAAATAGGCCGCCATGGCGGCTACGTCATGGCTTACAATGGCGGCTGCATCACTCGCTGGGACACCCGCGCCGTCGTCTTCAACCAAACGCTCGACGCCGACCTCGTGCCGCTCCTCTATCGGGCGGCCAAAGAGGACAGCCACGACTTCGAGATCCTCACCTACCAGGGCGAGGGCATCGCCGCCACCGACATCAGCAATGAGTATGTGCGCCACGAGGCCTTCATCAACAAGATGCCGCTCACCCAGTACGACGACTTTGTCCAGCAGGTGCAACATCCCATCAACAAGTGTCTCATCGTGGGCGCCCCAGCCCCACTCGCCCTGTTGGAACAGCGACTGGCCCAGGCCCTGCAAGGCCGCTGCAGCGTCTACCGCTCAGCCGACTTCTTCCTGGAGTGTGTGCCATGCGGCATCGACAAGGCCGCCTCGCTCGAGCGCCTCCTGCCCACCATCGGCCTGACACGCGAGGAGATCATCGCCGTCGGCGACGGCCACAACGACATCTCGATGATCGAATATGCCGGACTGGGCGTAGCCATGGCCAACGCCGCCAACGAGACCAAGGCAAAAGCCGACTACATCACCCGCTCCAACGAGGAGGACGGTGTGGCCCACGTGCTGCAGGAGTTCTGCGGCGTGGGGTGAGTGGGAATGGACGAAGAAGGCCCTCGCTGAAAGAGAATTATTAGTTTCTGCCATTCATGGGATTCTGTTAATTCTCTATCCTAAAAAACAAAACGAATAGATTAGAAGAGAAGCGCACAAGAAACTCGATTTTTGCGTGTCTCTCTTCTAATTCCTTTTATCCTTAAATTTATCAAATCGGATAATCAAAACATAATACTTCAAAAAACTTTCTGCCTTGTTGCAGTTTTTCGGGATGTTTTGGTTACTTTTGCATTGGTAATGTAAAAAACGACAGCACACATGATACTCATCAAGTTACTTCGCAAATGGCTCACCACCTTCGGTAGCTACCTCATCCTGATGGGCCGCTCCTTCTCGCGTCCCGAACGCATGCGCATGTTCATGAAGCGCTACGTCAAGGAGATGTCGCAGTTGGGCGTCGACTCCATCGGCATCGTGCTGCTCATCTCGTTCTTCATCGGCGCCGTGATCTGCATCCAGATGAAGGTGAACATCCAGAGTCCCTGGATGCCCCACTGGGTGACGGGCTACGTGACGCGCGAGATCATGCTGTTGGAGTTCTCATCATCCATCATGTGCCTCATCCTCGCCGGAAAGGTGGGATCGAACATCGCCTCGGAGATCGGAACGATGCGCGTGACCCAACAGATCGACGCCCTCGACGTGATGGGCGTCAACTCGGCGTGCCACCTCATCCTGCCGAAGATACTGGGACTGGTGACCATCATGCCCTTCCTGGTGATCTTCTCCTCGACGATGGGCATCGTGGGCGCCTACGCCACAGCCTACGTCGGCCACATGATGTCGCCCGAAGACCTCACGGCGGGCATGCACCACGCCTTCAACTCATGGTTCATGTGGATGAGCATCATCAAGAGCCTCTTCTTCGCCTTCATCATCTCGAGTGTGTCGAGCTACTTCGGCTACACCGTCGAGGGCGGATCGGTCGAGGTCGGCAAGTCATCGACCGATGCCGTGGTGTGCTCCAGCGTGCTCATCCTCTTCTCCGACGTGTTCCTCACCCAACTGTTGTCGTAACCATCCGCATTTCGCAACCTCTCACCCACCCCATCAACCCTCAGTCATCATGATCGAAATCAAGCAACTCACCAAATCGTTCGGCGACAAGACCGTGCTCAAGGGCATCGACGCCGTCTTCGAAACTGGAAAGACCAACCTCATCATCGGACAAAGCGGATCGGGAAAGACCGTGCTGATGAACGACCTCGTGGGACTGCTGGAGCCCACATCGGGACAGATACTCTATGACGGACGCGACTTCGTGACCATGGACAAGCGCCAACGCATCATGTTGCGGCGCGAGATGGGCATGACCTTCCAGGGCTCGGCGCTCTTCGACTCAATGAACGTGCTGGAGAACGTGCGTTTCCCACTCGACATGTTCTCTTCGATGACCAGCCGTGAGCGCGACCAGCGGGCCATGGAGTGCATCGAGCGTGTCAACCTGCTGGGGGCCGAGAACAAGTATCCCGACGAGATCTCGGGCGGCATGCAGAAGCGTGTGGCCATCGCACGCGCCATCGTGCTCAACCCCAAATATCTCTTCTGCGACGAGCCCAACTCGGGTCTCGACCCGAAGACCTCGCTGGTCATCGACCACCTGCTGTCGGACATCACCCACGAGTATGGCATCACGACCATCATCAACACACACGACATGAACTCGGTGATGGGCATCGGCGAGAAAATCATCTTCATCTACCAGGGACACAAGGAATGGGAAGGCACCAAGGACGAGGTGATGGGCTCGCAATGCAAGCGCCTCAACGACTTCGTCTTTGCCTCGGACCTCTTCCGCAAGGTGCGACAGGCGGAGCTCGACGAGGAGACAGGCAAGCAATGAGCAACACGCCTATCGAGCAAAACTCTCACGCGACACTATAAAAACAGGCAGGCGCCCTTAGGATTTTCCTAAAGGCGCCTGCCTGTTTTCATATTGTCGTTCCCCATGCGTCACTCCACGCTGGAGCACTGGCCTCAACGCATATACCACACGCCGCCGTGCTCCACCATCGGAACGGCCACCTGCTCGCTGCCGCTGTCGCCATAGGACAGACCGAGATAGACAGTGGCCACATGGCGCGCGGTGTCGGCGGTGGCACTGACCACGCGCACAGCCGTGATGCCGCGATGTTCCTCCTTCTGTTGCCCGACAAACATCTTGGCGTTGGCGATGAGCTGCTCGCGATAAGCCTGTGGGATGGAGTCGGGACGATAGGTGCCATCCACAAAACTGGCGTAGTCGCCATGCAGCAACTGCTCATAATAGACCTTCGCCGCCTCGCCTGCCAAGTCAGAGGGCGTGGGGCCTGAAGGGCCGCCGCATGCCGCCAAGAGGGCGAGGGCGAAAAGGAACAGGAATGCTTTCTTCATCATTCAATCTTTCTGTATGCCAGCATGATTGCCGGCGGACCAGCTGTCTTTACTTCTGTCGGATAAAGACGTTGATGGGACATCCGTGGAGCGACCAGTTCTCGCGAATCTTGTTCTCCAGGAAACGGCGATAAGGCTCCTTGATGTACTGCGGCAGGTTGGCATAGAACACGAAGGATGGTATCTGCGTGTTGGGCAACTGCGAGCAATACTTGATCTTGATGTACTTGCCCTTGGTCGAGGGAGGAGGCGTCTGCTCGATGATGGGCAGCATCACCTCGTTGAGCTTCGTGGTGCCAATGCGGATCTCACGGTTGAGGTAGACCTGCTTGGCGGTCTCGAGCACCTTGAAGATGCGCTGCTTGGTGAGCGCCGAGGCGAAGATGATCGGGAAATCGACAAACGGAGCCATGCGGTTGTAGATGGCGTTCTTGAACGTGTCGATGACCTTCTGGTCCTTGTTCTCCACGAGGTCCCACTTGTTGACCACCACCACCAGGCTCTTGTTGTTCTTCTGGATGAGCTGGAAGATGTTCATGTCTTGCGCCTCAATGCCACGCGTGGCGTCGATCATGAGGATGCAGACGTCGCTGTTCTCGATGGAACGAATGCTGCGCATGACGCTATAGAACTCAAGGTCCTCGGTGACCTTGTTCTTCTTGCGGATACCGGCGGTGTCGACAAGATAGAAATCGAAGCCAAACTTGGTGAAGCGTGTGTAGATGCTGTCGCGCGTGGTGCCCGCAATCTCGGTCACGATGTTGCGGTCCTCGCCGATGAAGGCATTGATGATGCTCGACTTGCCGGCATTGGGTCGGCCCACCACGGCAAAGCGAGGGATGTCATCGTCGATCTCCTCCTTGGCCTCCTTGGGAAGCTTCGATATCACGAGGTCGAGCAAGTCGCCCGTGCCACCACCCGTGGCGGCGCTGATGCACTGGGGATCGCCCAAGCCCAACTTATAGAACTCGGCGGCCACATACGACTCGCCGCTGTTGTCAACCTTGTTGGCCACGAGGATCACCGGCAACTTGGCGCGGCGCAAGATGGTGGCCACGTCCTCATCCCAGTCGGTGAGACCAGTCTCCACATCCACGAGGAAGAGCACCAGGTCGGCCTCCTCGGTGGCCACCTTGACCTGTTCGCGGATGGCGCCCTCAAAGATGTCGTCGGACTTGACCACCCATCCGCCCGTGTCGACGATGGAGAACTCCTGTCCGTTCCACTGGCACTTGCCATACTGGCGGTCGCGCGTGGTACCTGCGGTATCACTGACAATGGCCTTGCGGCTCTGCGTCAGACGGTTGAAAAGGGTGGACTTGCCGACATTGGGCCGTCCTACTATCGCTACTAAGTTTGCCATATTTCGTTCTGATTATTTTTGTTATTGTCTATTGGCCTATTATGCCCATTAGGCCTATTATGCATATTATGCCCGTTAGGCCTAATAGGCCCATTAGCCCCATAAGCCTAAGGCCTATTGCGGATTGTACCCGAAGTTGTTGAGCTCGCGGTCGGAGTTGCGCCAGTCCTTGTCGACCTTGACAAAGATCTCCAGGAAAACCTTCTTGCCGAAGAACTTCTCGAGGTTCTTGCGCGCCTCTGTCGACACCTTTTTCAGCGCCACGCCCTGATGGCCGATGATGATGCCCTTCTGCGAGTCGCGCTCCACATAGATCACCGTATTGATGCGGATGTGGGTGTCGTCCTCCTTGAAGCGTTCCACGACGACCTCCACCGAATAGGGTATCTCCTTGTCGTAATAGCGGAGAATCTTCTCGCGGATGATCTCCGAGACGAAGAACTTGGCGGGCTTGTCGGTGAGCTGGTCCTTGTCGAAATAAGCAGGGCTCTCGGGCAGCAACTCGCGGATGCGCTTCATGAGCATATCGACGCCAAACTTGTTCTTGGCCGAGATGGGCAGTATCTCAGCCTTGGGCAGGAGCTTGCTCCACTTGTCGACCAGTTCGCCCAGGCGTTGCGTGGGATTGGCCGCACCCTTCTTCGGCGTGGCATCGGGTGTGGCCAGTTCGTCGATCTTGTTGATGAGCACGATGACGGGAATCGACATCTTGCCCACCTTCTCAAGGAAGTCCATGTTCTTCTCCGGATCTTCCACGACATCAGTCACATAGAGCAGCACGTCAGCGTCAGCCAGTGCCGACTCAGAGAACTGGAGCATCATCTCCTGCATCTTGTAGTTGGGCTTGAGCACACCCGGCGTGTCAGAGAAGACAATCTGCGAGTCGGGCGTGTTGACGATGCCCATGATGCGGTGGCGCGTGGTCTGCGCCTTGAAGGTGGCGATGCTCAGTTTCTCGCCGACGAGCTGGTTCATCAGTGTCGACTTACCCACGTTGGGGTTGCCCACGATATTTACAAATCCTGCTTTGTGCATGAGAGTTATTGGTTGGGGTGACAATTGTGTTGGTTGGGGTGTTAATTGCGTTGGGATGTTAATTGCGTTGGGGTGTGTTTGAATTGGGTGCGATGTCTCAGCCGAGACAAGATGGGACGTCCCCAATAAGAGGGAGGAGAAAGAGGGTAAAGGTGATAAGAAGACAAAAGCCCAGAAGTTCAGTCACAACGCCTTGGCCGATGGGCCAAAGGCCATTGCTTGTGGAATGACTGCACTTCTGGACTTCCTGACTATTGTCGGTGTTGCTCAATCGCTGTTATTTTCTTCCGGCAGCGGCTGCGCCGTCGTATGCCCACTTGTAGTAGGCCGCGCCATGCACAAATCCTGCTCCGAAAGCAGTGAGGATGAGTTTGTCGCCTTTCTTGAACCGATCTTCAAAGTCCCACATCGCCAGGGGGATGGTCGCCGAGCTGGTGTTGCCATACCTGTCGATATTGATGAGCACCTTAGAGGGGTCGATCTCCGCGCGCTTGGCCACGGCCTCCTCAATGCGGAGGTTGGCCTGGTGAGGAATCACCCAGTCGACCTCGTCGGCCGAGAGGTTGTTGCGCTTCATGACCTCCACCACGTCGTCGCTCATGTCGGTCACGGCATAGCGGAACACCATGCGTCCCTCCTGATAGAGGTAGTGGAGCCGGTGGTCGACGGTGAAGTGAGAGGGCGGACAGACACTGCCACCAGCCTTCAGGTGAAGGAAGGGAAGCCCCTTGCCGTCTGTGCGGAAGAATGAGTTCTGCACGCCGATGCCCTCTTCCTCGGTGGCCTCCATGAGCACCGCTCCAGCGCCATCGCCGAAGAGCACGCATGTCTGGCGGTCAGTGTAGTCGACCACCGACGACATCTTGTCGGCTCCGATGACGATGATCTTCTTGTAGCGTCCGCTCTGGATCATCGACGCCGCCATGTCCATCGTATAGAGGAATCCGCAGCACGCAGCCGAGAGGTCGAACGCAAAGGCGTTCTTCAGTCCCAGCTTGCCCAGCACGATGCTGGCCGTGGACGGAAACTTATAGTCGGGCGTGGTGGTGGTGACGATGAGCGCGTCGATGGTGTCGGGATCCACTCCCGTCTTCTGCAAGAGCTGCTTGGCGGCCTTGCGGGCCATGTAGCTCGTGCCGAGGCCTTCCTCAGTGAGGATGCGACGCTCCTTGATGCCCACACGCGTCTGAATCCACTCGTCGCTGGTGTCCACCATGCGCGACAGTTCCTCGTTGTTGAGGACATAGTCGGGCACGTAGCCGCCAACGCCGGTGATGATCGCGTTGACCTTACCCATTATTCAGCTGCTTCCTTAACGATAGCGACCTTGCCACGATAGTAGCCGCAAGTGGGGCAAACCGTGTGGTAAACGTAATAAGCGCCGCAGTTGGGGCAAACAGCCAGTGTGGGAGCTACTGCTCCGTCGTGTGTTCTACGCTTGAGGGTACGAGTCTTTGACTGACGTCTTTTAGGATGTGCCATTTTGAATGATAATTTTTAATTTGTTATTTTTAAATCTTTCAGTGCCGCCCATCGGGAATCCACGGCTTTCTCCCCATCCTCGTCACCGCTTCGGGCGGCCGAATGTTCCGCAAGGATATTCATCATGGCAGGATTGCATTTTCCAGGTGCATGCACATGCCTGAGCGGGATGTTGAGCGCTATGGACTCGTAGACAAACCACGCCACGTCGAGTATTCCTTCATCCTCGCTGACCGTGACGATGTCGTCTCCTTCCGAGTCGGTTTCGCCGAGATGTGCGGTGAGCTTGTCGCTTGCCTCTATGGGTTGGTCCATGTCGTCGAGACAAAGGTCGCAAGGCACCGTCACCGTGCCGGCAGTGTGGAACAGCAGTTCAAAGAAGTCGTCGCGACGGTGGATGGTCAGCGTGGTGTGCAACTGTCCGCTCCGCACGTCGGGTGCGTCGATGGCCTCAAAGAAGTCATCGCCAAGGTCGCGTTCCATGGTGGTCTCGCCCTCGGGAAGGCTCTTCAAGTCGATCTTAAACGTCTCTAAACTTGGCATATCTACACTTTGGACTGCAAAGTTACCACTTTTCCCCCGATATAAAAACAATTTTGGCCAAAAAGTTGTTTCCACAAGGGCGAAATCGCTATAAAATAACGATTTAATCCTTGTTCGCCAACCGTCAGCCCATCATTTCCGTCGGTTTTTTCGTGATATTTAGTTGTTTAGAAGTTCCACTTGGTGCCGAGGCTCAGTCGGGCTTCGCCTTCGAGGGGATGGTGCTTCATCGCATGAAACTCCACACCTTTGCCATAAGCCACGACACTGGGCTCGACATACACCTCCACGCGCTTGCTCACGGCCACACCGGCTTGCAGGGCGAGTTTGCCGCCCAGCGTCACCTTCATGTCCTTGCCCGTCTTGTTGCTGCCCACGAGCGACAGGTCGGCGATGCCGGTGAGGTGGAAGACATCCTCATCGGTCGGTTCGCCAGTGATGGCCGACTTGATGTTCATCATGTATCCGGCGCTCAACGAGGTGATGTTCTGGTTGCCCGTGCCCCAGGCGCGTTGCACCGTGGTGTTGGCGAGCGACGCGTGCACACCGCTCACGCCATTGAGCCATTGGCCATAGGCCACCTCGCCGACAAACGAGAAGCGGTTGCGCAAGGGGTGCATCTCACCATAGTTGCCCGTATAGAGACCCGTTCCGATGGATGCCGACACAAAGTGGGGCTTGGTCGGCTTCTCCACAGGCTGGCCCGCCTTGCCACTATGCTGCATGCTGTATTCCAGTCCCACGGCCAGCGACGGCACGAAGCGGCCGACGTGTGCCGGCTTGAGTCGCTGACTGAACTCATAGGCCACCTCTGGCTCGGCCACGATGTGGAGGTTGTTGGCCACACGGACGGCCACCTGTCCACCGGCATGGACGTCGGGCGAGAAATAGGTCGTGTGCTTGCCATGCTTGGCATAGTCGGCGCCGAGGTTCACGCCCGCAATCGTCTTGAACGACAACACCCGTGAGCGGTCATAGCCACAGCTCAGCGCCGTGAGGTCGGTCATCCAGTCGAGGCCGGCCACCGCCTGCGCATAGTTGTAGCCCGTGACACGCCGTCCGCGCACCAGGCCCTGCACATTGGCACGCCAGGCGAAGGCCGGCGCATACCAACGGGTGAAACTGATGCGGCCGATCGGGGCGTACATCTTACCGTCGGACAGGGAGTTGAGGCGGTTGGACAGTCCTCCCACCACGGTGATGGCACTGCGATGGATGTCGTCGGCATCCTTCACCTGTGCCGCCTTGCGGTCGTTATACGTATAGGTCAATCCTGCGAGGAACGAGGCCGTCACGTCGCTCTTGTTGAACGAGAAGGCGTGCGGGGCGTAGTGCTGGCCATAGATGTCGACACGGGGCTCGAACGACAGGGCCAGTCCGCGCGCCAGTCGGATGTTGGCCTGCAAGCCACCGCCCAGACCGAGGCTGTTGTGCGACACGTGGTCGTTGTCGGCCGAGCGGTTGTAGCTCACGCCCGCCACGAGGTCCATCCAGAACTTACGGTTGGGGTTCAGTCCGCCGAAGAGGTTGTGCAGGTTGGCCATGTAGTCGAGTTGCAGGCCGACCGCCTTCAGGTTGTTGGTCGACTGATACTGGTGGATGCTTGTGGCGTTGGCCGTGAGGCGGACGGCATTGTAAGCGCCGAACCACTTGCCGACGCTGAACGCCGCGCGCCCGCCAAAGCGGTCATCCCACATGGAGGGATGGCTGTTGGCGAGGAAAGCGGGACCGCCCATCACACTGAAGAACAGTCCGTCGGCAAATCCATGTCCCTCATAGTTGTTCTTGAGCCGACTCTCGGGCAGGCGATAGCCCAGGCCCAGCATGACACTGCCGTAGGGACGGTAGCCATGCCACGTGTTGACCTGCGCCACCTGGTCTTCCATCAGTCCGATGCGTGGCTCGAGGTAGGCATAGGTGAAATGGGACAGGGCCACCTGTCCCCGCAGGCCGATGTGCAGGCCGAAGCCCTTCTCCCAGTTGCCCTGGTAGCGCGACCAGGCATAGCTGGCGCCCGCCACACCGATCAGTTCAAAGCGTCGGGGCGTGTAGTAGGTGCCTGGCTGTGACAGGGCGGTGATGTTGAGCAGGTAGTCGAGCGAGAGATCGGCAAACTTCACACGCTTGTCGAAGACCCTCCACAGGCCACCGTCCACGTTCAGCCGCACGCCATGCTCAGGCGTGATCCAGTCGCCCAGTCCGAAGGAGCCCTGCGCTCCCAGGTGCAGGCTGGAGGTGCCCATGCCGTTGATGCCTGCGCCCGCGTCCACAAACAGGTGGTCGAAGGGCCGCTTGTGCTTGTAGACCTTGCTCACGCGGGGCCTTTGCAGCATGTGGTCGAGCGCACTGCCCGGCACTTGGGCCATCATCGTGGCAGACGCGAGGGTCGCCACGACCCAGACCGCCACTCTCTTGGAGGTATGTATTTTCATGTCTGTCATATCATTCACAATCTTTAATTGTCGTCACCTTATATTATATATAGGTGTATGCCTTCCTACTTGTTCTCTTTCTCCTTGTCAAGCAAAAGGTTGTTCACGTCGCCGTCCACTGGCGCAATCTTCTTCAGCGAGGGGTCGAGCTCAAAGGCTTTCTTCAGTTGGTCGTAGGCCTCCTCCGGACTGTCGAGCCTGTTGAGGCAGATGGCCCGCAGGTAGTGGGTAAGCGCCTCGCCCTCGGGCAGTTGCTGGGCCAGCTTCATGGCCTCAGCGTCGCGCTTCATGGCCAGCAACAGGCAGCACTCGTTGCGCGGTCCTGTGGCGGCCACCGTCTGGTAGTCGTCGTATCGGCCGTTGAGCACGGAGTTGACGGCGAGCAGCAGGCGCGTGTCGTCGGTCTTGTCGACAAAGGCGGCCACCGAGTCGGCCTTGGTGAAGTGGCCGGCGTCGAGCAGGGCGATCACCTGGTTGCAGTTGACCTCCTGCGGCGCGTCCTTGCCCACGAAACGCTCAAGCAGCGTCTCGTCGGACTGGCCACGGCTGAGCAGCGAGGCCTCCAGGTCGTTGGCGGCCACCATGAACGAGGGATAGGTCTTCAGGGCGTTGCGCATGTATTCCTCGCGCTTGGCGTTGTCCTGGGTGCCCGAGTAGAGCTGGTAGAACTCATAGCGCGAGAGCTGCCGATAGTCTTTCTGGTAGAGTTGCAGGATCTCGTCGTTGGTGAGCGTGCGCATGATGGAGTAAGCCAGCGTGTAGTTGACCTTACGCAACTGCGGCAGGTATTTGTTTTGCAACAATGTGCGATAGAATGGCAGGTGGCGCATGGCGGCGCTCTGCCGGTCCACGTCGCGCGTCGAGGCGATGATGCGGTTCATCTGTTCAGCCTGTGCCGTGAGGCTGTCTTGCTGCACGAGGGCCACCACATCCTTCCAGGGCGCCACCTTGGCCGAGCTGTGAAACTTCACGCCTTGTGCCAGGTCGGCGGGCAGGTGCGAGCGCAGGTAGGCGGCGGCGAAGTCCATGCGTCGCTGTGCCAACCTGAGGTTGCCGGCATACTTGCCATCGGGCGACGACGTGCTCTCGAGCTCAAGCGACTGCAGCGAGGCGCCCTCCGACTGTGCGATGTCGGCAATCTGCTGTTGCAGCTTGGCTATCTCACTGGCGTTCTGTGGGTCGGTGGTGCTGAAGGTGGCCTTCTCCATGGGGAACCGCAGGTTGACCTCGCCCCGGCTGTCGCGCAGCTGCTTCTCGGGCTTGGGCAGGAAGCGGGGGTCGGTGATGCGCTTGGCGGCAAACGAATAGTCGAGCCAGCGCAGCGGGTTGACCGTGCCGCGGGCGATGATGGTGGTGTCGCGATAGAGGATGCGGGTGTAGTCCTCGATGGCCATGTAGACGTCACACGAGTATTCGTCCTTCACGTTGTCCACATACACCGAGTCGTTGTAGCCGATGATGTCGTTGGTGCGTCCCTTCTCGCGCATGGCCGCCGTCTTGATGGTGACATACCGGGCCAGCGGATCGCCGTTCACCGAGTCGTTCATGTTGAAGGTGTAGAGGCGGTCTTGCGTCTGGTGGTACTCCTTGGCGTCGTAGACCATGGGGCGCATGAGCGACAGCTTGCCGCGCGTCACATTGTTGAGCACGGGCTGCACAACGAGGCGCGTGTCGTGTCCGAACATCTCGCGCGGCACGCGCACACGGGTCGACACATGCAGGTAGTTGCCCTTGATGATGATGTCGGTGGGTTCGGGCACCACCTTGTCGGTGATGCGCTTGGCCTGCACCAGCACCTCCTTGATCGTCACGTTCTTCTCCTCGAGCTTCACGCTGAGGTAGCCTTGTCCGCTCTTCATCTTGATGGTCTTCGGGTTGAAGCCCACCATGCTGAACTTCAGTGTGGTGCCCTCGTGGACGTTGAAGGCAAACTTGCCGTCGATGTCGGTGCCGGCCAGTCGGCGCTGGCTATGCGCGTCGGTGATGTTCACGCCTGTCAGGGGCTGGCCGTCGTCCTTGGCCACCACCTCTCCGGCCACACGCATCACGCCCTGGGCGCACACCTGGATGTTGGCCAGGACGAGCAGCAGGAGGATGGCCAGGCAGTGGCGTCGTGTGGTATTGATTGTGTTAAGTGATTTCATAATCTGATGGATCTCATGTGTTCCTTGATAAACTCTACTTGATGATATACACAAAGGTCACGCCGGCCTTGAGCGGTGCGAGCTGCCACTTCTTGTGGTTGGGCTCCGTGGGGGCCTCCTCGGTGGCTTCCTTGTAGTTTTTCTCGCGCCGGTAGAGGCCACCGCCGCCCACCGTGGTCTCCAGGCTCCAGTGGCGGCCCAGCACAAAGCTGTAGCCATAGGTCAGTCCGCCGCCAAAGGCGTCGCCGTTGTATCGGTGGCCATTGAGCAGCAGGTTGTAGTTGGCGCCCAAGGCCATGAGGCCGAAGAAATGGCCGGCCTGCGGGCGTGCGCTCAACCAATAGCGCATCTCGGGCGTGAACACCTCTGCGCGTGTGTCATACTTGCCCGCCTTCAGTCGGTTGAAGGTGCCTTCCATATTGAATGTGATGTGTCGGTTCACTCTCAGTTCGAGGCCCAGGTTGGGACTCGCCGCGGCCCAGTAGAGGGCGTTGGTCTTCAGGGCCACACGCTGGGCGGTGGCGCAGAGCGTGCAACAAGCGAGCAGGGCGACAAGGGCACCACGCTTCAATCTTGCTGACAATGGTGTTGTAAAAGAAATCATAAGCGATATTTTTCCTGAACAATCTTCTTATGGAAAGAAGGAATTGTTTTACCATAAAGTTTATTCAAATGCAAAGGTAAACAATTTTCCTCTTACTCTTTCACGAAACCATGTGGTTTTTGCACCAAATGCCTTATTTTTTGCCTCAACCAGCAACTGGGTTGGAGACAAGCCGCCGCGTGATCTACAGGAAGATGAGACGGAAGGTGACGCGGCCGTCGGCATTCTCGGCCAGTTCGAGCGCCCCATTGCTGGCGCGCATGATCTGTCGGGAGATGGAGAGGCCGATGCCATTGCCACCCGTCTTGGTGGTGAAGAAGGGCACGAAGATATGTGCCGCCACGTCGGTGGGGATGGCAGGGCCGTCGTTGGTGATGTCGATGGTCACATTGTCGCGACTGTCGGTATAGGCGCGGATGGCGATGTGGCCCTGCGGCGGCGTGGCCTCAGCCGCATTCTTGAGGAGGTTGCTCACCACGCGGCTCACCAGGCCCTCATCAGCATAGACCAGCAGGTCGTCGGGCGTGGTGGCCACGCTGATCTGCATCTGCTGGCCGGCGCCATGGGCCAGGAGCTGGGCCTGCCGCTCCAGGAAGGGCTTCACATAGAACAACTCGGGCGACGGGGCGGGCACGCGGGTGAACTGCCGGTAGTTCTCCACAAATCTCACCAGCTCGGTGCTGGTCTTGTGGATGACCTGCAACCCCTCACGGGTCTCGCCCTGGGCCGTGGGGAGCAGGGTCTCGGAGAGCGAGATGACGGGGGTCACGGTGTTCATGATCTCATGGGTGAGCACACGGATGAGCTTCACCCAAGCGTCGATCTCCTGGTTGACCAGTTCGTCGTGGATGTCGCTGAAGGCCATGATGCGCATCTTCTTGCCACGCAGCAGGGTGTACGACTGGCGCAAGGCGAAGGGGCGCAACGCCTCCTCCACCTGACTGATGTGGGTGATGGCCTCGCGGTGGAGCAGCTGGCGCGCCGCCTGGTTTGACTGGATGACGACGCCGCGGGCCTCCTCCACGACGAGGATGCCCGTGTCCACCGAGTCGAGGATGAGCTCATAGAACTTCTCTTTCTCGATCTGCTCGTCGCGGGCATGACTGAGCACGCTCTTCACCCGGTTGAGCGTGTCGTTCACCACCTGCGTGGTGCCGCGCCTTCCCTTCACGGGGAAGCGGAAGCTGTAGTCGCCGCTGTCGATGGCGTCGAAGAGAAACCTGACACGGTGGGTGATGCGCCGGTTCTGCCGCCACAACAGGAGGTTGGCCGTGAGCGAGGCCACCAGGGCGAGTGTGAGGATGATCCATGCCATGGGCTACAGTCCGTATTTCTTGATTTTGTTGTAGAGGGTCTGCCGCGAGATGCCCAGCTGGGCGGCCACCTGCGAGAGGTTGCCCTGGCAGTCGTCGATGGTCTTGGCGATGAGCTGTCGCTCCATGCCGTCGAGCGTGGTGGGCTGCTCGGTGGCCTCGGCGTGGTGGGCCGTGGGGGCTGAGGGCAGGTCGCGCGGCGTGATGGTGTCGCCCTCGCAGAGGATGACGGCGCGCTCCATGGCGTGTTGCAACTCACGGATGTTGCCGGGCCAGGGCATCTGCTCGATGCGCTCGGCGGCCTCGGCCGAGAGCGTCAGGCCCTCGCGGCCGTAGAGGTCGGCATAGCGGTGCAGGAAGCGGGTGGCCAGCGGGGCGATGTCGCCCTTGCGCTCGCGCAGCGGGGGCAGGTGCAGGTGGATGGTGTTGATGCGGTAGAGCAGGTCCTCGCGGAAGAGACCGTCGGCGACCATCTGTTGCAGGTCTTTGTTGGTGGCGCAGATGAGGCGCACGTCGATGGGGATGGGGGTGGCGCCGCCCACACGGACAATGCTCCGCCGTTGCAGCGCCGTGAGCAACTTGGCCTGGAGGCCATAGCTGAGGTTGCCTATCTCGTCGAGAAAGAGGGTGCCGCCCTCAGCCAGTTCCAGTTTGCCGGGCTTGTCGGCCTTGGCGTCGGTGAAGGCGCCCTTGACGTGGCCAAACAGCTCACTCTCGAAGAGGGTCTCCGAGATGGCGCCCATGTCGATGGGGAAGAACGACTCGCGTCGCTGGCCCTTGCCCTGCGCCATGGAGCGCTTGGAGAGACGGTGGATCTCGGCGGCCAGCACCTCCTTGCCCGTGCCGTTCTCGCCGGTGATGAGGATGTTGGCGTCGGTGGGCGCCACCTTCTCCACCATCATCTGCAGGTCGCGCATGGCGGGCGACGTGCCCCAGAACATTGCGCCCCTGGCCGCCTGGCCGTCGGCCGTGGCGGTTGCCACGCCGTCCTGTGGCGCCTGGGTCTTGCGCCCCTTGGGCAGGCAGGCCAACAGGGTGCTGACGAGTTTCTCGTTGTCGAAGGGCTTCACGATGAAGTCGTGCGCGCCTTCCTTCATGCCGCGCACCGCCAGTTCGATGTCGGCATAGGCGGTGAAGAGCACCACCTCGGTGTGGGGACTGAGGCGCTTGATCTCGTGCAACCAGAAGATGCCCTCGTTGCCTGTGTTGATGCCACTCTTGAAGTTCATGTCGAGCAGCACCACGTCGGGCTTGTCCTCGCGAAGGCGGGCGGGGATGCCGACAGGACTCGCCAGCGTCACCACTCGCTCAAACACATTCGACAGGAGCATGCGCACAGTGGTCAGGATGTTGCGGTTGTCGTCTACGACAAGTAGCGTTGCGTGTTTCATGTTCTTCTCTTTTCCATCTGCAAAGTTACGGAGAATATTTCTTTTATGGTCATCACGGCCCATTCAAGTTTCTCCAAGTTTGTACAAACGGCCTGCACACGGCTCGTCATCCAACGCTCTAAGTTTGTACAAACGGCCTACACGCGGTTCGTCATCCAGCGCTCTAAGTTTGTCCAAACGGCCTGCACACGGCTCGTCATCCAGCGCTCTAAGTTTGTACAAACGGCCTGCACGCGGCTCCGTCATCCAGCACTCCAAGTTTGTACAAACGGCCTGCACGCGGCTCCGTCATCCAGCGCGGCCTGTGCTCTGCTCTGCCGCTTGCGCGGGCTGAAAGCCCAACGAGTCCACAGCCCAGGGCAAGCGAAGCGACACCCTGGGGTAGATGCGACCTGTGTAACTACGTCCTGAAAGGACAAAAGTATAGGCAACGTGCAAGAATAGCAACCATACCGTTGCCTGTTCTCTAAGAGATGGCGCCAGTACTTGATAGAGAAGCCAGCTGTACTCGATAGAGAAGCCAGCTGTACTCGATAGAGAAGCCAGCTGTACTTGATAGAGAAGCCAGCTGTACTCGATAGAGAAGCCAACACAAGTCCTTAGCTTCACTGGAAATATCCCGTCGCGGGGTGAAGCGCACAAAAACAAGAAGCGGGTGTGCCTGTCATCGGCACACCCGCCCTATCATTGCATCTGCTTTCTATCAGATGGCTATTGCGTTACTCTTCCTCCCAAACAGAAGAGAAGGAGTTCTCCTTGGAGAATTGGTTCTCGCTCTCATGAGACCCATCGTCAGTCTCACCTGACGGACGGCTCCCTGTCACAGTGTTTACTCCACCACTGGCCGCGAGCAAAGTGTCTGACTCAATGGCCTGCGCCTTGATAGCAGGCACCACATACATTTTCTTATTCATGATTGTTTTCCTTTCCTTGTTATTTTCTGATTACCACTTTCTTGCCATTCACGATGTACAAGCCGGCCTGCGACATGTTGGCCACGCGCTGGCCATTGAGGTTGTAGATCACCTTGGCCTTATTGTCATTGGCACTCACGTTGTCGATGCCTGTTGTCTCGCCGTCGAAACTGAAGCCCTTGGCTTCCTGTGCCTCAGCTGCGGGCACTGCCAGATAGGCCGTACCTGCCTTCACGAAGAAGGCGCCACCATTGTCGGCACCCCAGTAGAAGCCCAAGCCACTCTTGGCGCTATAGTCGCCATAAGCCAACTTATAATATTTGTAGCCATTCTCAGCAGCAAGCACGCCACCCTCGGCCGTTGCTGGTTTCAGCTGGTTGGCAGGGAGGGTTGTGGACTGAGCGTCCTTGGGGAAATAATAAGAAGCTGTTTCATCCGTACACGTCACCAGTACGCCCGTGTTGGCAGGAACATAATAGCCAACTTCCACAATTCCAGTATTTTCACCAACCGAAGCATCAGTCACTTCATAGGGATCAGTGGAGAACTCATTCAGAGAAGCCTTACCTTCAGCCACGCTTACTCCATATACAATGACATCATCAGTGAAGACCACATCCTTGTCGGTGCTGAATGTAGCATAATAGCCTTCTGAATCTTGAGCCTTGAAGGTGAGCGTGCCTGAAGTGGGTTCAGGCTCGGCAACAGCTACAAGCTTGATGGTGGCGGTCTTTATCTCCACTTTTGTGCTGTTATTTGAGAATGTTACAGAATGTTCATTTCCTGTCCATGTTGGATTGCTGTAATTTGCGGCTTTCAAGTTCTGTGTTGTACCAGCAAAGGTGACCTGGGAAAGATTATATCCCTTAGGTGCTGTAAATGTAATAGAACAACCTTGATACACATTCAAGGTAACCTTTGAACTTTTTAATACTAAGCAAGTACCCAGAGAAGAGCCATTCGTTGCCGTCATCACAACGCCAGCTACTTCCAACTCTTTTCCTGCAACAACATTGTCACCGGTCGTTTTATTATTGCTTGTAGGCGTAATCCCCCAAACGTTAGGGTTTGCAGTGAAGTCAAAAACAATGCTGTTTGTCTTCGTATAGGTGAAATACTTTTCCTTACCCACATTGCCATACTGGTCCACAACCACTGCGTGCAAGATTACCTTGTCGCCATCATTCTCGGCAGAGATGTTGATGGGGCCGTCATAGACTGGGCTCTCGGCAGTTGCAGTGGCGCCAATCGCGTAATGGATGGTTGATGTTTCATCGGTAGAGGTCGGCAAACTGAGCGTCACGTCAAAGGCATCCTTGAATGTCTTGGAGGCATCGCTGAACACTGGCTGGTCGGGCTGAATGGTGTAAGTGGCCTCAGCCTTCACATCGTCCGCACCCTCAGCCACAGCTATCGCCTTCACCGTGGTGCCGCTCTTGGTCACCTCGAAGGGAGCCTCATACTTGGTTGAACTGGTTGTTGGCTCATCGCCATTGGTGGTGTAGTAGACCGTAGCGCCTTCTGAAGCTGTGAGAGTAACGGTCACGGGAGCCTTGACGACCGTGGAGGTAGCAGGATCAATAGCAAGCGTGATTGTTCTTGTGACTTCGAGGCCTGTCACCTCGTAAGGCTCGCTGGTCACATCGCCAACCGTGGCGGAAACAGAGCATGAAGTGTTGCCAACAGCGAGTGTGGCGGGATTCTTCGTCCAGGTAATGTCCTTTGTGATGACGGCCGTTGAGTTGTCGTCATAAGTTCCAGTCACAACAAGGCCCGTGGGATCAAGTTCCTCACCAACATTGTAAGTTTTCTTGGTGGGTTCGCCGGAAATGGCGAGGCTTGTGAGATTTGCTCCATTTTCGAATGTAACCGTAATAGTTGCGAATGAAACCGTACCACTCACAGATAATTTCACTGAGTTGTTCGAGCCGCTCCAATTAATTGCGTTATTTGAAATCTTAAGTGTTCCAACATCAGCCTTCACACCTGCAGTGAAAGTTTTTCCTCCTTTGGTTGACTTTATCGAGGTGATTTTACCATTGCCAGGTGCAGTAATAGTAAGCGTGTATCCGTTATATGCTCGAAAATCACTTGTTTTAACGTAACCACTTGTAAACGTTCCATTGGTAACAACCATTGTTACGCCTTCAGATGTAGTACCCTTTAAACTTAATGCATTAGCTTTCAAATTAAATGTTCCCGAATAACTTGTTCCAAACAAGCTATTCCAATCAGGGCCAAGCGTAGTTTCCTCCGCTAACGCGTTGCCCCCCCCACAAACATCATGAGGCAGACGAACAAGAGCGTCTTGAAGTTGAGTAATTGTTTTTCCATTCAATAAAATTATATAG